>NZ_JBYVMD010000019.1:0-109551 GCF_058145955.1 Pseudomonas sp. A39 | reverse complement strand
CATCCCTGCCGGTTTACCCCCCAAATCCCTGTCGAATTCCGGCCAGCGTGTTTGACGGGGCGCCTGAGATCAAAAGCTAGATCAAGGTCACGATCAAGAGCGGCTCGCTTCGCATCGTGGTTACGGTTGAGTGCTACACGCTTGTGTAGATAACTCGGCGTCACTGCGGTTTATTTTGCCTTGTCCTCACGGCCGCGCAGCACTCGGTTCGGCATTGCGATTGCCGCCGCTAGCCCCAGCAGTGACACCGCTGCACTGACCATCAGCAAATGCCGGAATGTCACTGCCAACTCGCCGCGCAGGGCGTCCTGCGCGCGGCCGGGGGCGGCGTTGAGGCCGTCGAGCAGTACGTTGCCGGAACTGCCTTCGGCCACCACTGCGCCGGTGGCCAGGTGGGCGAAGCTGGAATCTTGCAGCAGCGCCAGCAGCAGTGCCGACATGCACGCTACCCCCACGGCCCCGCCCAGGGAGCGGAATAGGTTGGTGGTGCTGGTGGCGACGCCGATGTCGCGCTGGTCCACCGAGTTTTGCGTACCTACCAGCGAGGTGGGGAATTGCATGCCGGCAGCGATGCCGCACAGCAGCATGAACATCGCCGTCAGCCCCACTGCCTGGGGCGCGCTCAGGGCCATGCCGAGGATGGCGAAGGGGCTCAGCAATGCGCCGCTGAGGATCATCGGTTTATAGCGTCCGGTCACGGAGGTCATGCGCCCGGCAAAATAGGCGCCCATCGGCAAGCCCATGGCCAGCGGCAGCAGGTGCAGGGCCGCGCTGTCGGCCCCGGAGCCGGTCACCGTCTGATAACGCAGCGGCATCAGCACCGTCAGGGAAATCGCCTGGAAACTGGTGAAAAAGATCGTGCACCAGCACAACACCGCGCTGCGGTTGGCGAACAGATGCATCGGCAGCAACGGCTCGCGTGCGCGGCGCTCGTGCCACACGAATAACGTCAATGCCACCAAGGCAGCCAGCAACAGCCCCAGCACTTCGTCGTCACGCCAAGGGTGGCCCTGGCCGATTTCGGTGATGCCCAGCAGCAAGGCGGTCAAGCCGATGATCATCAGCACAGTGCCGAGGTAATCGATGATCGGCTTGCGTTGCGGCACCGGCAGCCCCACCAGGGTGCGATGGGCCACGTACCAGGCGCCGGCGCCCAAGGGTAGGTTGATCAGGAACACCCAGCGCCATGACAGGTACTCGGTCATGTAGCCGCCGAGCACCGGCCCGGCGACGCTGGCCACCGCGTACATGCTGCTGAAATAGCCCTGGTAACGCCCGCGTTCGCGGGGCGGGATGATGTCGCCGATGATCGCCTGGCTCACCGAGATCATGCCGCCGGCGCCGATGCCCTGGAGGATCCGCGCCAGCACCAGTTGCTCCATGCTTTGCGCCATGCCGCAGAACAGCGAGGCCAGGGTGAACAGGCCCATGCCGATCAGCATCATCGGCCGGCGCCCGTAGAGGTCACCGAGCTTGCCGTAGATCGGCACCGCCACGGTCATCGCCACCATGTAGCCGGAGATGACCCAGGCCAACAGGTTGACGTCGTGGAACTGCGCGGAGATGGCGGGCATGGACACGGCGACAATGGTCTGGTCCAGGGCCCCCAGGAAGATCGCCATCATCAGTGAGGCGAGGATGCTGCGTACGGCGGGCAGCGGCGGAGCGGGCTGATTGAGGTGCGTCACGGCAGGACCTTCGAGCAAGGCCCGCGGGAAAAGGCGGCCCGCGGGAATGCTCGATACGATAGCAGGCTATTCGATAGCTTCGTAAGGAAGTCCGACGTAATTTTCTGCGATGGTTTTGCGCCCCGCCTCGGAGTGGATGAAGTATTCAAGCTCACTCTCGGCGATGCGCTGGCTGAAGCCGTCCGCCTCGGGAAACTGGTGCAGCATCGAGGTCATCCACCAGGAAAACCGCTCGGCTTTCCACACCCGCCGCAGGCAGATGGCGGAATAGCGCTCCAGCAAGTCCACCCGCCCTTCGCCGTAGACCTTGAGCAAAATCCGATACAGCGTGCTCACATCGCTGGCCGCCAGGTTCAAGCCCTTGGCGCCGGTGGGCGGCACGATATGCGCGGCGTCCCCCAGCAAGAACAGGCGCCCGTACTGCATCGGTTCCACGACGAAACTGCGCAGCGGCGCGATGCTTTTCTCGATCGACGGGCCGGTTACCAAGTCCTCGGCGAGGTGGCTGGGCAGGCGGGTTTTGAGTTCATCCCAGAAGCGTGCGTCGGGCCATTCATCGATCGGTTCGTCCACCGGCACCTGCAGGTAATAGCGGCTGCGGGTCGGCGAACGCATGCTGCACAAGGCAAAACCACGCGGGTGCTTGGCGTACACCAGTTCAGCGTGCACCGGCGGTGTATCGGCAAGGATGCCCAGCCAGCCGAAGGGGTAGACCCGCTCGAAGACCTTGAGGGACTCCGCCGGGATCGATTGACGCGCCACACCATGGAAACCATCGCACCCGGCGATGTAGTCGCACTCCAGGCGAAAGGCTTCGCCCTGATGCTCAAACGTCAGCCAGGGTCGATCACTTTTGAGGCCATGGGGCTGCACGTCACGGGCTTCGTAGAGGGTGATCGCGCCAGCGTCGGCGCGGGCGGCCATCAGGTCGCGGGTGACTTCGGTCTGGCCGTAGACCATCACCGACTGACCGCCGGTCAGTGCCTTGAGGTCGATATGGGTAAGCTGGCCATTGAGCGCCAACTCGAAGCCATCATGCACCAGGCCTTCGCTATCCATACGCTGGCTGACGCCCGCCTGCCTCAGCAGGTCGACCATGCCTTGCTCCAATACGCCGGCTCGGATGCGGCCTTGCACGTAATCGGCGCTCTGGCGCTCTAGGATAAGGGTCTCGATACCGGCATTGTGCAACAGCTGGCCGAGCAACAGTCCCGAGGGACCGGCGCCGATAATGGCGACTTGGGTTTTCAGCGTTTTCATTATTTTTATCGCCCGCATGCTTCACCCGAACGGATAGGGTGAAAGAATTGTCAGTGGTCTTGTAGCTGACATTTTTCACTTGAGTGGCCAGCATAAGAAGGTGAAAACTGAGCCAAAGCCTGCGCTTTTTGCCAATCGGGGCGATTACCGCACCACTCTCCTGGGTATCGGATTGAAACCATGACCAAAACCGCGATTCCGGTCT
Source organism: Pseudomonas sp. A39 (assembly GCF_058145955.1). Lineage (NCBI taxonomy): Bacteria > Pseudomonadati > Pseudomonadota > Gammaproteobacteria > Pseudomonadales > Pseudomonadaceae > Pseudomonas > Pseudomonas sp. A39. The sequence continues at coordinate 106,398 of NZ_JBYVMD010000019.1, read as the reverse complement.
TCAAGCTTTACGGGGAAAACCAGCAATGGCCGACGCCCGATTTGTTGCACTGTGAAACCATTTCCCGGCGCAGTCGGGAATACCAGTGGGAAATCCAGCCCCACCGGCACGCGGATCTGTGCCAGTTGCTGTATGTGCACAAAGGCCAGGCAGAATTGGAGATCGAAGGTCAGCGCTCCACGTTGAACGAAGCGACATTGCAGGTATTGCCGCCGCTGTGTGTGCACGGGTTTCGTTTTTCCGAGGATGTCGAAGGTTATGTGGTGACGCTCGCGGCGCCGCTGGTCAGCCATTTGCAAACTCAGTTGGGCACCACGGTCGACGGTTTACAGGCGCTGGGCAACTACCCGGCGGGCAAGGACAGTGATTACCTGAACAGCCAGTTCGCCCGCTTGCAGGATGAATACGCCGACGAACAACCGGCGCGGGACATGATGATGCATGCGCTGGTCAGCGTGCTGCTGGTGTGGATCAGCCGCCAAGCCATCCAGCGTCGCCACCCACGGGCGCCACGGGGGCGCGAGTATTTTCGCAAGTTCACGCAATTGGTCGAGCAGCATTACCGCGAACACCCGAAGATCGAAGACCTGGCCCACAAACTGGGCATCTCGGTCTCACACCTGAACGGCACATGTCGGGAATTGGGTGGGCAGCCGGCGCTGCAGATCATGCACGACCGCCAATTGCTGGAAGCCAAGCGCCTGCTGACTTACACCAGCATGACCATCAATGAAATGTCAGAGGTATTGGGGTTTTCCGACCCGACCAACTTCTCTCGACTGTTCCGCCGACGCGTCGGGTTCTCGCCCAAGGCGTTTCGCGAACAACTCAAGGCCGAAACACCGCAGCGCTAAGGGTGAGAGCGGGTTTCCACATTTGCATCCCCTGAGGGCGGTTTTTAGCGCAACGCGCTGAAACTGCCAGTATGGGGAACGCATTGATCCTGATGGCAGCTGATCGCAAAGGTTGGCTGCATACGGGTCTGCTCCACGCGGTAGGCGGCAGTCCCGTACAGTGCGCTGGCAATGGCGCACAGGCTGAAAATCATCAGGTACTTTCTGGTTTTAATGCTCATGGCACAGACCTCTGAGCGGATCTACACGGTGCTGTCTAAAGCATAGGTCAACCAGGCCAAGTTGCCATTATCGGGCGACATTCAACACGTTTATGTCGGCCTAGAGACCGACATCCCACGCCGGCTCTTCCGGGAACCTCAGCACCAGGAAATCCAACAGGCTACGCAGTGCCGATGGCATGTGCTTGCGCGAGGCGTAGACCGCGTAGATGTTCATCTGCCGAGGCTCAGCCTCGGGCAGCAGGCGCACCAGTTCGCCACGGCGGATGTAATCGCCGGCCTGGTAAGTGGGCAGCATCGACACCCCGGCCCCGGCCAGCGTCACTCGCAACAAGGTGCTGGCTTCGTTGGAGGTGATGTTGCCGTTGATAGGCACCGAGACGTGCTCGCCACCCTCTTCGAAATGCCACAGGCTTTTGCCGAAATAGGAATGGGTCAGGCAGTTGTGCGAGGCCAGTTCTTCGACTTTCCGAGGGGCCGGATGCGCCAGCAGATAGGCCGGTGAGGCACACACCACGGAGCGGCACACAGTCAGGCGCCGCGCAATGAGGTTGGGGTCCAGGTCGTTGCTGGTGCGGATGGCCAGGTCGATGCGTTCATCCACCAGGTTCACCGTGCGATCGAGCATTTGCAGGTCGACAGTCACCAGCGGGTAGCGCGTGACGTACTCGGCGATGGCCTCGGCCAATTGCGCCTGGCCGAATGAGGTGCTGACACTCAGGCGCAGCAGGCCACGGGGCGCGTCATCCGGCTCGCTGACGGCGGCCTGCATATCGCAACACAATTCCAGTAATTGCCGACAACGTGGCAGGGTTTCACCGCCTGCCGCCGTGAGGCTGAGCTTGCGCGTGGTGCGGTGCAGCAGGCGTGCGCCGACCCAATCTTCCAGCTCGGCCAGGTAGCGCGACACCACCGGGCGCGACAGGTCCAGATGATCGGCAGCGGCGGACTGGCTGCCCAGGTCCACCACCGTGACAAACACGCGCATTGCTTGAAGACGATCCATGATCTGCCCGATTTCAGAAACAAACTATGTCCCAGCATCGCATTTTTAGTCTGGTTTTGTGCAACTAAGCTCTGTGCATCCCTTACCGATGCTGGAGCTGACCGATGTTCTCAACCCTCAAGCGCTTGACCCTGGCGACCGCCGCCCTGGCCTTCGCCGCCCATGCGGCGGCAGCCGACCTGACTCTGGAGGTGTACAACCCAGGCGAGGCCGCGATCTTTCCGGTGAGCTCGGTGCTGGTCAGCGGCGCCAAGGACGCGATCCTGGTGGACGCCCAATTTGGCAAGGGCCAGGCCGAACAGTTGGTACAGAAGATCCGCGCCAGCGGCAAACACCTGACCACCATCTACATCAGCCATGGCGACCCGGACTACTACTTCGGCCTCGATACCCTCACCGCCGCCTTCCCCGACGCCAAGGTGCTGGCCCCGCAACCGGTGGTCGACCACATCAAGGCGACCGTGGACGGCAAGCTTGCGTTCTGGGGACCGAAAATGGGCGCCGATAAACCCGCCCGAACCCTCGTGCCGCAGGTACTCGAAGGCCACAGCCTGAACCTCGAAGGCCAGCAACTGGACGTAATCGGCCTGGACGGCCCGCAGCCGGACCGCAGTTTTGTGTGGATCCCGTCGATCAAGGCCGTGGTCGGTGGCGTAGTGGTCGCCGAAAATATTCACGTGTGGATGGCCGACACCCAGAGTGCGCAATCCCATAAAGACTGGCTGACCACCCTGCAACGCATCGAAGACCTGAAGCCGCGCACCGTGATCCCAGGCCATTACCTGGGCACACCGTCTCTGAAATCCGTGGCCTTTACCGCCGACTACATCAAGGCCTTTGACGCCGAGACCACCAAGGCCAAGAACTCCGCCGCCCTGATCGCGGCCATGAAAAAGCGTTACCCCACCCTCGCCGACGAAAGCTCGCTGGAGTTGAGCGCTAAAGTCGCCAAGGGCGAAATGAAGTGGTGAATGGTGTTAAACCCTAACGTACTGGAGAACGTCATGAGCAAGATTGCAATCATTGGGGCCACCGGCCGTGCCGGTAGCCAACTGCTGGAAGAAGCGCTGCGTCGTGGGCATAGCGTTGTGGCGATTGCGCGTAACACCGACAAACTGGCGGCGCGCCCGGGTGTCACCGTCAAGCAAGTGGACGCACTGGATGCAGATGCGCTGCAACAGGCCATCAGCGGCAGCGAAGTGGTGATCAGCGCCGCGCACTTCGCTACCCTACCCGCCAGCGCCGTGATCGCGCCGGTGAAAAAAGCCGGGGTGAAACGTCTGCTGGTAGTGGGCGGTGCCGGTTCACTGCTGCTGCCGGGTGGCGGGCGAGTGATCGACAGCGAGGGTTTCCCGGCAGAGTACAAGGCCGAAGCCAGTGCCGGCGCAGCATTTCTCGAAGCACTGCGTCAGGAAAAAGAGCTGGATTGGACCTTCCTGTCGCCGTCGGCGGAGTTCGTTGAAACCGAACGCACCGGCACATTCCGTGTAGGTCAGGATGATCTGCTGGTCAGCAGTGAAGGCCGCAGTTGGATCAGCTTTGCCGACTATGCCATTGCCCTGATCGACGAAGTGGAATCGCCCAAGCACTCGCGCCAACGCTTCACCGTCGGCTACTGACACAACACAGTTAACACTGTGGGAGGGGGCTTGCTCCCGATAGTGGTGGGTCAGTTGGAATATCGTTGACTGAACCACCGCCATCGGGGGCAAGCCCCCTCCCACATTGGGATTTTCAAGTTGCTGGAAACGTTGAATCGCACAAGCACTCGCACCGAACGCTTCACCGTCGGCTACTGACACAACACAGTTAAAACGGTGGGAGGGGGCTTGCTCCCGATGGCGGTGGGTCAGTTGAAATATCGTTGACTGAACCACCGCCATCGGGATGCAAGCCCCCTCCCACATTGGGATTTTCAAGTCGCTGGAAACGTTGAATCGCCCAAGCACTCGCACAGAACGCTTCACCATCGGCTACTGACACAACACAGTTAAAACTGTGGGAGGGGGCTTGCTCCCGATAGCGGTGGGTCAGTTGGAATATCGTTGACTGAACCACCGCCATCGGGGGCAAGCCCCCTCCCACATTGGGATCTTCAAGTTGCTGGAAACGTTGAATCGCACAAGCACTCGCACAGAACGCTTCACCGTCGGCTACTGACACAACACAGTTAAAACTGTGGGAGGGGGCTTGCTCCCGATAGCGGTGGGTCAGTTGGAATATCGTTGACTGAACCACCGCCATCGGGGGCAAGCCCCCTCCCACATTGGGATCTTCAAGTTGCTGGAAACGTTGAATCGCACAAGCACTCGCACAGAACGCTTCACCGTCGGCTACTGACACAACACAGTTAAAACTGTGGGAGGGGGCTTGCTCCCGATAGCGGTGGGTCAGTTGGAATATCGTTGACTGAACCACCGCCATCGGGGGCAAGCCCCCTCCCACATTGGGATCTTCAAGTCGCTGGAAACGTTGAATCGCCCAAGCACTCGCACCGAACGCTTCACCGTCGGCTACTGACACAACACAGTTGATCTTCAGCGCTACGGTTGTTGTGCTTGGCTCACTAACCAAACCATTAAGGCTTCGAGCCCCGCCGATGGTTTGGTGTCCGGTGGATACACCAGGTAATACCCCATCCCCGTCGGTACCCTCAATTCAAACGGCGTCGCCAACCGCCCCGCTTTCAAATCCTCGCCAATCAACGCACTGTCGCCAATCGCCACGCCCGAACCTTGGGACGCCACCGTCATCGCCAGATCCAGCGTTTCAAAATGATGCCCCTGGCTCAAATTGTTCAGCCGCGTATTCGCCGCCTTCAGCCACAACGCCCAATCCCGCTCATCGCGCGTGGGGTGCAGCAGTACCTGTTGCTGCAGGTCGGCCGGCGTGTGCAAGCCACCGAGCAACGCCGGCGCGCAGACCGGGGTGAGTTGCTCATCGAACAGGTGCCGGGCCTCGGCCGACTGCTCGGCGATGGGCGCATAGATCACCGCCGCGTCGAATTGCTCACGGCGAAAGTCCACGGTGTAGGCCACGGTGGTGGTGAGTTCCACCGGCACGTCGGGGCGCTCCCGCTGCCATTGCATCAGGCGCGGCAGCAGCCAGCGCATCACACAGGTGGAGGCCTTGAGTTGCAGGGCCTGGCGGCGACTGCCGATCTGCTCGACCGCCTCACTGATCAGGCCGAACACTTGGTGGGCGCGCAGTGACCATTCGCGGCCCTCTTCGGTCAGGCTCAAGCCGCGCGCCTGGCGTTGGAACAGCGCGTAGCCCAAATGGCTTTCCAACCCGGCAATCTGCCGGCTCACCGCGCCTTGGGTGATGTGCAATTGCTCGGCGGCGCGGGTGAAATTGCAGCACTGGGCCGTGACCCAGAAGGTGTGCAGCGCAGGCAGTGGCGGGAGACGTTTCATAACGGGTGGAGCCATGACGTGAGGACATGGCTAGTATGACTTTTTATCGATTGTTGTCGCTACCGGCCAGCCGCTCCAATAGCGCCTCGAATCCATAACAAGAGCGACCTCTATGGCGACCTGCGGCGAAGTATTGGTCAACCTCCTGGAAGGCTACGGCGTGGACCAGGTGTTTGGCATCCCTGGCGTGCACACCGTGGAGTTGTACCGCGGCCTGGCCCGTTCCAGCATCCGTCACGTCACCCCGCGCCACGAACAGGGCGCCGGTTTCATGGCCGACGGTTATGCGCGCACCCGTGGCAAGCCCGGCGTGTGCTTCATCATCACCGGCCCCGGCATGACCAATATCACCACCGCCATGGGCCAGGCCTATGCCGACTCGATCCCGATGCTGGTGATTTCCAGCGTGCAGTCACGCAGCCAATTAGGCGGCGGGCGCGGTAAGTTGCACGAGCTGCCGAACCAGGGCGCGATGATGGCCGGCGTGGCGGCGTTCTCCCACACCCTGATGTCGGCGGCGGAATTACCCGGCGTGTTGGCGCGGGCCTTTGCGTTATTCCAGGCCGGGCGACCACGACCGGTGCATATCGAAATCCCGCTGGATGTGTTGGTGGAAAATGCCGACGCACTGCTCAGCAGTGAGCCCGTCAGCGTGGCCCGTGCCGGTGCGGCGCCGTCGGCGGTCAAGCAGATGAGCCAGTTGCTCGCGGCGGCCAAGCGGCCCTTGATTCTGGCAGGTGGCGGCGCCATCGACGCGGCCCCGGCACTGACGCAATTGGCCGAGGCGCTCGGCGCGCCGGTGGCCCTGACCATCAACGCCAAAGGCCTGCTGCCCGCACGCCACCCGCTGCTGATCGGCTCGACCCAGACCCTGGTCGCCACCCGTGCGTTGGTGGCCGAAGCAGACGTGGTGTTGGCCATCGGCACCGAGCTGGCGGAGACCGACTACGACGTCACCTTCGCCGGCGGTTTCGAGATTCCCGGAGCCTTGCTGCGCATCGATATCGACCCGGACCAGACCGTGCGCAACTACCCGCCACAGGTGGCGCTGGTGGCCGACGCACAGATCGCCGCCGAGGCGTTGGTGAACGCGCTGAGCAGCCAACCATTGCCGCCACGCAACAGTGCCTGGGGCGCTGAACGTGTCGCACGCTTGTGGGCCGAACTGGACCCTGCCTGGGACGCCGCCACCCGTGCGCAAACCCTGTTCCTCGACACTGTGTTGGACACACTGCCCAACGCCGTGCTGGTCGGCGACTCGACCCAACCGGTGTACAGCGGCAACCTGACCCTGAACCTCGACCACCCGCGCCGCTGGTTCAACTCGTCCACCGGCTACGGCACCTTGGGCTACGCCCTGCCCGCCGCCATCGGCGCCTGGCTGGGGCGTGGCGATGGGCAACCGGTGGTGTGCCTGATCGGCGACGGCGGCCTGCAATTCACCCTGCCGGAACTGGCCAGCGCCGTGGAAGCACGCACGCCGATCATCGTGCTGCTGTGGAATAACCACGGCTATGAAGAGATCAAGAAATACATGCTCAACCGTGCCATCGAGCCGGTCGGCGTGGACATCTACACCCCGGACTTTATGGGTGTGGCCAAGGCACTGGGCTGTGCGGCCGAAAGCATCCAGGGCATCGAGCAACTGCGCACGGCATTGCGCAACGCCGCTGATCGCCAGGGACCGACACTGATTGAAATCGACCAAGGCCAGTGGATGCGGGAGGTGGCGCAATGAGCCCGGTCGTGAACGGTGTGTATATCAACGGTGAGTGGCGTGCCGGAGAAGCCGTGCTGGAGGTGATCAACCCGGCCACCGAGGCCATCCTGGCCCAGGTCAGCGTCGGCAATGCGGGCACCGTGAGCCTGGCGGTCGACGCCGCCAGCGCAGCCCTCGCCGACTGGTCGAAAAGCACCGGCCGCGATCGTGCCGCCCTGCTGCGCAGGATCGCCCAGGGCGTGGGCGAGCAGCGCGAACAGTTGATGCACCTGCAGTCGAGCAACAACGGCAAGCCGCTATTTGAAGCCGCGATCGATGTGGACGACGCGATCGCCACCTTCGAGTATTACGCCACGGTGGCCGACGACCTGGACGCCGGCCAGGACCTCCCGGTGGCGCTGCCCAGCGCTGACTTCAGCGCACGCCTGCGTCGCGAACCGTGCGGCGTGGTGGGGCTGATCGTGCCGTGGAATTTCCCCATGGTGACCACCGCCTGGAAACTCGCCCCGGCCCTGGCGGCCGGTTGCTGCGTGGTGCTCAAGCCATCGGAAGTCACACCGTTGGCGGAGTTGCAGTTGGCGCGGATTATCGCCGAGGCAGGCGTACCGGCCGGTGTGTTCAACCTGGTGTGTGGCACCGGCCTGGACGTCGGCGCGCCGTTGGCGGCAGACCGTCGAGTGGCGAAGATCTCCTTTACCGGCAGTAACGCCGTCGGTGTGCAGGTGATGCAACGCGCGGCCGAAACCATCAAGGGCGTGAGCCTGGAATTGGGCGGCAAATCTTCATTGTTGGTACTGGCGGATGCCGACCTGGACCTGGCGGTGGAACTGGCCTGTGGCGGTGGATTTTTCAACGCTGGGCAGATGTGTTCAGCCACCAGTCGCGTGCTGGTGGCTGACAGCCTGGCGGATGAATTCCTTCAGCGTGTGCAGGCACGCGCTGAAAGCATTCGCGTGGCCGACCCCTTTGCCGATGAAGTAGAAATGGGCGCGCTGATCAACCGCGTGCAGTATCAGCGGGTGCTGGGGCATATCCAGCGCGGCATCGAAGACGGCGCCCGTTTGCTCTGCGGCGGTGAGCGCCCGGCGGATCTGCCGAAGGGCTTTTTCATTCGCCCCACCGTGTTCACCGATGTGCCGCTGGACAGCGCATTGTGGAACGAAGAAATCTTCGGCCCAGTCCTGTGTGTACGACGGTTCGCGACTGAGGACGAGGCCATCGCACTGGCCAACAACAGCGATTTCGGCTTGGTGGCGAGCGTGGTCAGCCGTGACAACGAAACCGCCGAGCGCATGGCGAATGCCTTGCAGGCCGGGCTGGTGTGGATCAACGCGCCGCAAGTGATCTTTGCGCAAGCGGCGTGGGGCGGTTACAAGCAGAGCAGCATCGGCCGCGAGCTAGGGCCGTGGGGGTTGGCGGCGTTTCAGGAGATCAAGCATGTGATCAGATCCAACTGACGGCGCAGGTCAAATGTGGGAGGGGGCTTGCCCCCGATGGCGGTGTGTCAGTCAACAATGTTCTGACTGAACCACTGCTATCGGGGGCTCGCCCTCTCCCACATGTTGATCAGCGCAATTTTTAGATAGACCTAGCGACTTTCTCATTTGCCCCACTCCCCCGCCCATGGCCTGATGCCCCCTTGTTCACTCAAGGCCGTCCCATGGAAACCGTTCACACCAAACCCACCACAGCCCTCTGGCTGATGATCAGCGTCGTGCTGGTCGCCCTCAACCTGCGCCCGTCGATGGCCGCCGTGGGCCCGCTGTTGTCGTCGATTCGCACCGATGTGCCGTTGAGTTTCAGCAGCGCCGCCTTGCTGACGATGTTGCCGGTGATGGCCATGGGCTTGGCGATGTTCTTTGGCATGGGCCTGGCCAAGCGCTTTGGCGAGCACCGCAGCATCGTGGTGTCGCTGCTGGTGATTGGCGTGGCCACGCTGTCGCGGTTGTTCCTCGACTCGGCGCTGGAGTTGATCGTCAGCGCCATCGCCGCCGGGGTGGGGATTGCGATGATCCAGGCGTTGATGCCGGCGCTGATCAAATCGCGGTTCAGCGATAACGTCTCGCTGTTCATGGGCCTGTACGTCACCGCGATCATGGGCGGTGCGGCACTGGCGGCGTCGTTTGCGCCCTTCGTGCAAGTGCAGACCGGCAGTTGGCGCATTGGCCTGGCGATCTGGGCCGTGCTCGCCGTGCTGGCCCTGGTGTTCTGGTATGCGCAGCGCTCAGCGCTGCCGCCCCTGCCCCAAGCCGGCGCCGGCCCTCAAGAATCGTTTTTCGGCAATGGCCGCGCCTGGTTGCTGGCAGTCTTCTTTGGCCTGGGCACCGCATCCTACACCTGCGTACTCGCCTGGCTCGCGCCGTACTACGTGGAGCAAGGCTGGAGCGAACAGAACGCAGGGTTGCTGCTGGGCTTTTTGACGGCCATGGAAGTGGTGTCCGGCTTGGTCACGCCCGCCATCGCCAACCGCCGCCAGGATAAACGCGGGGTGGTGGCCGTGCTGCTGGTGCTGATCATCCTCGGCTTCTGCGGCTTGATCCTCAGCCCGCAACACCTGAGCCTGCTGTGGCCTTGCCTGCTGGGCCTGGGCATCGGCGGCCTGTTCCCGATGAGCCTGATCCTGTCCCTAGACCACCTAGACAACCCGCGCCGCGCCGGTGGCCTCACCGCGTTTGTGCAAGGTATCGGCTACCTGATTGCCGGGCTGTCGCCGCTGATCGCCGGGATGATCCGCGACCAGCTGGGCAGCTTCGAATGGGCCTGGTGGTCGCTGACGGCAGTGATCGTGGTGATGCTGCTGATCGTCGTGCGTTTTAACCCCAAGCATTACGCGCACCATATCCGCTGAGGTCGTGTTGCAAACAGTATTTGTCCCACAGCAAACATAGAAATGCCCTACAGCGCTTTCTATTGGCACGTCCGTTCCGTTAAGCTTTTGCGCTGTCTTGTACTGAGTTCGGTACAACGGGTTTACGGACGAAACCGATGTTAAACAGTAACTTGCTCAGAAAACTCGATATGCAGGACTTGATGGTGTTTATCGCCGTCTACGATCAGAGCAGCGTTACCGAGGTGTCCGAAACGCTGTTTGTCAGCCAGTCCACCGTGAGCTACAGCTTGAAGAAGCTGCGCACCAGTTTTGAAGACGAACTGTTTATCAACACCCGGGCGGGCATGCGGCCGACGTACAAGGCCACCACCATGTACGGCCATGTGCAGAAGATCCTCGAGAGCATCAACCTGTGCCACGCCGGTGGCCAGGCCTTCGACCCGACCCAGAAAGCCGTGACGTTCAATGTCTGCGCGCCGGAATACTTCGAACAGTTGATCCTGCCGCGCCTGTTGAAACACTTCGATCACGCCGACCTGCCGGTGATCGTCAATGTGCAGAAACTGGAAACCGACATCCCCGCCGATGATCTGCGTGAGGGCCGCCTGGACTTGGTGATCTGCTTCGGCCCCAACTTCCACCGTGCCCATAAAGACTTCCGCACCCAGATGTTGCTGGAGGACGATCTGGTGTGCGTCTTCGATAAGCGCTCGGCACCGCGGGAAGCGGCCTTCAGCCTGCAATCCTTCGTCGAGCGGCGCCATGTATTCCCCACGCCGTGGACCTCCGACACCAACATGATCGACGGCTGGCTGGCGCGCCAGGCGCACAAGCGCCAAGTGATCGCCCGCGCCAACAGCTACGGCGCGGCGCTGAAGATGATCACCGGCACCGACTTCATCGTTACCCTGCCGCGCCGCGTGCAAAAACTGCTGGCGCCCGCGACGGTGTTTGGCCATTGCGAAGTGCCCAACGGCTTGCCGGGGTTCACGCTGGAGATGCAGTGGAATGAAACCAGTGAACAGGACAGTGCCAATACCTGGTTTCGTGAGCAGGTGGTGAAGGTGTGCGCGGATCAGGGGTTACTCTAACGTCTGTGGCGAGCCGCTTGCTCCCGTTGGACCGGGCTGGCGCTCCAGTGCGAAGCGCTCCCAAGATGTTGGGGCCGCTGCGCAGCCCAGCGGGAGCAAGCTCCCTCGCCACAGTTGATGGTGTGTCAGCCAATGGCGACTTTGCTGTAGGACTCGCGATCCATATCTATCACCTGGACGCTCAGCTGAACCTGGATATCCGCCGGCCAATCGCCCAGATCCTGCAGTGCTGCCAGCAGGCTCTCCGACAACTGTTTCTTGACCTGTGGCGACCGCCCACTGAGCAGTGACAGCCTCACCGCCATAAAGCCACGCGGGTCGAGAGAGGTGCCGACCTGGAAACTCTCGACCTTGAGCGCTCGGCTTTTGATATCGAACTCGGAACCAAACTGCCCGGACGCCATCAGCACGTTGTTGAGCCTTAGCAGTGTTTTCTCAACGGCCAGGTTCGTCAGGTTGGCGGTGTATTCCAAGTGCAGATGTGGCATGGAGGGCTCCGAATTTGTTGTAGGAAGATTTGTAGATATATCACGTGAGTCAGGCCTGGGTCGCCAACCCTCGATCACTCATAAACGCCTCGAGCCGCGAACGCACCCAGCGCTCGGCCGGGTCGGTGTCCACATGGCTGAGCCAGACCATGGACAAATCCAGGGTCGGCGTCTCGAACGGAAACGGCTCGCAGAACAGGTGGCCCGACACCGCCATGGCCTCGGCGGTGTAGTCCGGCAGGCTAGCGATCAGGTCCGTGCCGGCCAGCAAGGCCGGCAGCGCGCTGTATTGCGGCACCGACAGCACCACGTGGCGTTTTCGGCCGATTTCCGCCAGCCACTCATCGGCAAACCCCGACACGTTGGCGGTGTGAGACACCAGCACATGGGGCCGTGAGCAATATTCATCGAGGGTCAGCGGTGTGTCCGACGCATCGGCGCGCAGCAAGCGTGGGCGGATATGGCGCAGCAGCTTGCGCTTGGCATTGGCCGGCAGGCCACGGGTCTGGGTGATGCCGACGGTGATATCGCCGGAGGCCAACAAGTCGGGAATGCGCCAGTAGTCCACATGCTGCACCACGAACACCACTTGCGGCGCTTCCTGGCGCAAGGCGCGCAGCAGCGGTGGCAGCAGGCCGAACTCGACATCATCGGACAGGCCGATGCGGAACGTCATGGTGCTGACGGACGGGTCGAAGTCGTGGGTCAGGCTCAAGGCCGAAGACAACGAATCCAGGGCCGGCGACAGGTGCTGGATGATTTCCTCGGCCCGCGCGGTGGGCTCCATGCGGTGGCCGACGCGAATGAACAGCGGGTCGTTGAACAGCGTGCGCAAGCGGTTGAGGGCCGAACTGATGGTCGGCTGGCCGAGAAACAGCTTCTCCGCCACCCGCGTCACATTGCGCTCAAGCATCAACGCTTCGAACACCACCATCAGGTTGATGTCGGCCTTGCGTAATTCATTGCGATTCATCGGCGCCAGCCCCTTTCCCCAAGCCAAGCCGCAGTTTAGAAAGCGCGGGGGGCTGCGTCTATGCGCGCACTGTTCATCCAGGCGCTTTGCGACTATAAATCAGCTCTCAATGGTCACAGGAACACCGCCGTGCTGGTCATTCTTGCCTTAAGCATCCTGCTCGGCGGCGTTTTGCTCTGGGCCATCAAGTTCATCGCTCATCCCACCGCCAGGACACTGCTGCGCGCCTTTGTCGGGTTATGCCTGGCGGCGGTCGTGGCTTATCTGGTGCTGGCTTCCGGGTTTCCGACTTCGCTGCTGGTCTGAGCCGCCTCCTGGCCCTGGCGCAGACGCAATGCCGCCAACGCGGCCACCACCAATACCAGCGCAATCACTTTCAAGCCGTTCATCGCATTGCCGGTGCTCATCTCAATCGCGCCCATCACGGATGGCCCGACAAACCCGCCCAACAGCCCGCAGGCGTTGACGAACCCCAGCCCGCCCGCCAGTGCTACGCCCTTGAGACGCGAGGCTGGGTACAGAAAGATGATCGACTGCACCACAAAGAACATCACAGCCGACAGGCAAAAGCCCAGCAGGCTGAACACCGGCCCCGACACCGACGCAATGCCCAACCCCAGCGCCATGGTCAGCAGCCCGGTGACCAACAGTCGACGGCAACGCCCCGGCGTCGTGGCGAAACGCGGGATCAGTACCGCGCCGAGTGCCGCCGCGATCCAGGGCAAGGAGGTCAGCAGGCCAACGCTCATGGTGCTCAACTCGCCGTATTTGCTGATGATGCTCGGCAGGAAAAAGATCACCGTGTAGATAGTGATCTGATGGCAAAAGTACACAAAGATCGCCAGCAGGATTTGTGGGGTCAGCCAGTTTTTCAATGAGTGCCCACCCTCGCCCGCGCCCTCTTCGGTTTCCAGCGCGATGCGTTGTTCGATCCCGCGTGCTTCCTCGGCCGACAGCCAGGGCGCCTTGCTCGGACGGTCCGGCAGTTTGCGCCACACCACCCAGGCGAACGCCACGGCCGGCAGGCCTTCCAGCAGGAACATCCACTGCCAGCCGTGCCAGCCGAGCAGACCGTCCATGCGCATCAAGGCGGCGCCCACCGGGCCGCCGATGATGTTGGCGAAGCACACGCCGAGCAGGAAATAACCGGTAGCGCGCGCCCGTTGTTCGCGGTTGAACCAGTAGGTCAGGTACAGCATCACGCCTGGAAACAGACCGGCCTCGGCAATCCCCAGCAACAGGCGCAGCACGTAGAACGAGGTCTCGCCCTGCACAAAGGCCATGGCCGCCGAGATCAGGCCCCAGGTCACCATGATCCGCGCAATCCAGAAGCGGGCGCCGACCTTGTGCATGATCAGGTTGCTGGGGATTTCCGACAGCGCATAGGTCAGGAAAAACAGCCCCGCGCCCAGTCCATAGGCCGCGGCGGAAATGCCCAGGTCGACGTCCAGGTGATGCTTGGCCAGGGCAATGTTGGTGCGGTCCAGGAAGCTCAGGATGTAGGCGATGATCAGCAAGGGCATCAGCTTGACGAACATCAGTTTGTTCAACGCCTGCGGCTCGCGGGCGTGGGGGGCGGAAGTCATCGGCAATTCCTCTTGGCGCCCCGCCAGCCAGGCTGGGGGGCGCATCGGTGTTGTTCTAGGAGTCGAGTTGCACAACCAACGCCTGGGGGCGATGGGAAAACAGTTGCAGCAGCGCGCCGCCCAGGGCGCAGCCGGCCATCACGAAGAAACACACGGTGTAACCGTGCAGCGTGGTCCAACCGCCGCCCATGGCGATCAGGCTGCCCATCAGCACCGGCGCCAGGCCGCCGCCGATGAACATCGCTGTGGTGATGATGCCGTTGGCGGTGGAGGTCGCCGACGGCTCGGCCGAGTCGCAGGCCACCGCGTAGTAGATCGGCCACACCGCATTGGCGACCAGGCCGAACAGCAGTTGCACAACGATGATCAACGTCAGGGTATTGGCGAAGTAGAACGCGCCGACACTCGCCGCCATCCACAGCCCGCAGATGATCAGGGTGGTGCGCCGGCCGATGATGTCCGACAGCGACGGCCACACCAGTTGCCCGAGGATGCCGGTGAGGGTGAACACCACGCTCATCCCTGCCGACTCGGCCAATGACAGCCCGGCGATATTGTAGAGGTAGGCCGGCAGCACGATGTTCACGCCCATGTACACCACCTGCGTGAGCATGGTGTTACCGGCCGTGAGGGCGATATTGCGGTTGCGCAAGGTGGCGACAAAGGTGCGCCAGGCTTCGCCTTTGACTTGGCTGGCCGGCGCGTTGTCCGGCGGGGTCATGCCTTTGGCGGCGATGTCGACGTACAGCGCGGTGATGCGCTCGGCGGTGGAATAACGCGCCCAGAAGATCATCAACGGCAGCGCCACCACAAAGGCAAAGAAGAACACATAACGCCAGTTGTCCTCGCCAAACACCGTGATGACAAAACTCGCGACGATGCCGCTGAGCATCGCGCCAATCGGGTAGCCGGTGTGGTGCGCGCCCAGGGCAAAGCCGCGACGTTCCACCGGCCACCATTCGGCGGTGTTGCTGACGCCGACCGGCTCGCCCCAGCCGGCGCCGAGGTTGACGCCGACCCGCAGGGCAATGAAGGTGGCGAGGTTGCCGCTCAACGCCTTGAAGCCAGACAGGAACGAAATCGCCGTGTAGCCCAGCACCAGCGGTACCTGGAAGCGCGCACGTTTCCAGCCGCCACCGTAGCGGTCGCTCCACATCGAGCCGGGGATATCCAGCAACGCCAAGGCCAGCATGACCACCGTGGCCACGGTGCCCCATTGATCGGCGGACAAATCGAAATGCTTGGAGATGGTCGGCCCCAGGCGCAATACGATCTCACGGTCGTAGGCGTTGAGGATCCAGATCATCCAGCAGACCAGCAGGGATACCCAGGAATGCCGGTGAATGCTGCGAAGCGACGCTTTTTTTATAGTTGCCATGGGCCTCTCCAGGCGCGCGAGGGCGCGCACTGACACAAGGTTGCGAAGGAATATGCCTTTTTGAACACACGCGCTAGCTGGCGAACCGTCGCTCGGCTATTCCTTGCACGCCCAACCCGGTAATGGCGAACAGCGCTCCGCGCTGCTGGCCGTCTGCCGGGAAGCGCGGCAGCGGCGGCTTGGCCATGGAGGTCACAAACAGGGTGTCGAGGTTCGGCCCGCCGAAGGTCAGGCTGGTGACCTTTTTCACCGGCATCTGGATGACGCGGTCGACCTGACCCTCCGGGGTGTAGCGCACCAGCTTCCCGGCATAGACCAGGGCTTGCCACAGGCACCCTTCGGCGTCCACGGTGCAGCCGTCAGCGGCGCCACCGCCGCAGGTGTCGACCTTGGCGAAGGTGCGGCGGTTGCTCACATTGCCCGTGGCGAGGTCATAGTCGTAGGCCCAGATCTCGCCGGACCAGGTGTCGCAGAAGTAGAAGGTCTCTCCCGACGGGCTCCAGCAAGGGCCGTTGGACACGATGATGCCTTCGTCCAGGGTGTGCAGGCTCAGGTCGGCGTCCAGGCGGTAAAGCTTGGCGCTGGCGTTGTCTTCCAGCGTGTCCATCGAACCGAAGATGAAACGGCCCTGCCGGTCGACCTTGCCGTCGTTGAGGCGGTTATCGGGCAGGTGCGGTTCCGGGTCGATGACCAGGTTGAGCTCCCCGCTGCTGAGGTCCAGTGTGTGCACGCCGTTCTGCAGCGCGACAATCGCAGACTCACCAGCGTGGCGCAGGGCCATGGAGCCGATCTTCTGGCCCACCTCCCAGGCGCGCAACTCGCGGCCATCCTCGGTGCAGCGCAGGATGCGGCCGTCGGCGCTGTCGATCCAATACAAACGTTGTTGCTCGACGTCCCATACCGGGCCTTCGCCCAGGGTGGTCTTGACGTCCACAAGCACTTCGATACGCATGGTGATCCCCTTATTGTTGTTGTGCGGGATGCAGGCCGCGCCTTGACGCGGCGGTTTGTCGGGTTAGAAATTGACTTGGTCGCGCCCCTTGAGCCCGAGGATTTCCCGCGCTTCATCCGGCGTGGCGACCCGATGCCCGAGGGCTTCGATCACCGTGCGAATACGCCGTACCTGGTCGGCATTCGACGCCGCCAGCTTGCCCGGGCCATCCCACAGCGAATCCTCCAGGCCGACACGGGTGTTACTGCCCATGGACAGGCCCATGGTCGCCAGCGGAATCTGCCCACGCCCGGCGCCGAGGATCGACCACACGTAGTCGTCGCCGAACAGGCGGTCGGCGGTGCGGCGCATGTGTGCCAAGTCCTCCGGGTGGCCGCCGATGCCGCCGCGCAGGCCGAACACCGACTGGATAAACAACGGCGGCTTGAGCAGGCCGCGTTCGAGGAAATGCGCGGCGGTGTACAGGTGGCCGATGTCGTAGCACTCGATCTCAAACCGCGTGCGGTTCTCGGCGCACGAATTGAGGATGTGGGTGATGTCGCGGAAGGTGTTGCGAAAAATCCGGTCGTCACTCTCTTCCAGGTAAGGCCGTTCCCAGTCGTGCTTGAACTCGGTAAAGCGGTTGAGCATTTCGTAGAGGCCGAAGTTCATCGAGCCCATGTTCAGCGAGGCCAGTTCCGGCTTGAACTGCATCACCGGTTGCAGGCGCTCTTCCACGCCCATGGTCGGTGCGCCGCCGGTGGTGATGTTGATCACCACGTCGCTGGCGGCCTTGATGTGCGGCAGGAATTCGGCGAACAGCGCCGGGTCCTGGCTGGGGCGGCCGTCAACCGGGTCACGGGCATGCAGGTGGACAATCGCGGCGCCAGCCTCGGCGGCGCCGATGGCGGCATCGGCAATTTCCTGCGCGGTAATCGGTAAATGCGGCGACATCGACGGCGTGTGAATCGCACCGGTAACGGCACAGGTAATGATGACAGGACGATTTTTGGACATGACGAATCTCCGACTTTTATTCTTATGAAAAAAATCCTGGGTACAGCGCGATATGTTCTTCCGTGGCTTACAGGTACTCGACGTTACCGTCGACGCTGATCGCCTGGCCGGTCACATTGCGTGCGGCGGGCGAACAGAGGAACAAGGCCATGGCTGCCACGTCTTCGGCGGTGACCATGCGCTTGAGGGAAATCTTGTTGAGGTATTCCTGGCGCATCTCGGCTTCGGGCACGCCGACCTGTTCGGCACGCGCGCGGATCACACCGTCCATGCGCGGGCCTTCGACGATGCCGGGCAGCAAGGCGTTGACGCGGATATCGCTCTCGCCCAGCTCCGACGCCAGGGATTTCATCAAACCGACAATCGCCCATTTGGTCGCCGCATACGGCGTGCGCCACGCGTAGCCCAAGCGCCCCGCCACCGAGGCGATATGCAGCAGATGGCCGTGGGATGATTCCTTGAGCATCGGCACCGCGTGGTGGGCAAACCGGTACTGCGCAGTGAGATTGATGTTGATGGTGGCTTGCCACTCGGCGTCGCTGATCGCATCGATGCCGCCGGTAGGCCCGGCGATCCCGGCGTTGTTGACCAGCACATCAAGGCCGCCGAAATGCTCGCACTGTACCTTGAACACCGCCTCGATCTGCGCGGCATCACTGACGTCGGCGCGGGTGGCGACGGTGCCCGGGTATTTGTCGCGAAACGCGGCCAGGGCTGGCTCGCTCACATCACACACATGCACCTGGGCACCGGCCTCCAGATATGCCGCCGCCAGCACTTCACCGATGCCGGCAGCCCCGCCGGAAATCAATACACGTAACCCAGGATAGGGCTGCAGCCGCTGTAGGACACTCATGCTCGTTTACCTCCTGAAGCAGACGACCGCGAACGGTCGCTCTTGACGAGCAGGCGCGCCAGGGAATCGGCGGCCTGCATGATGTCATCGGTCACCGCCGCGCGTGCACCGGCGCCATCACGGGCAGCCAGGGCCTCGACGATGCGCGTGTGCGCCTCCATCGAGCGTTGCAGGTGAGCTTTATCCGGGGCGACCAGCGCAAAGCACGGGCCCATGTGCAGCCAGAAGTTTTCCACGGCGGCCATGGTCAACTCGGCCTGGGCCACGGCGTAGATACGCCGGTGAAAGGCAAAGTTGGTCCACAGGTAGCGCGACACGTCGACTTCGTCGGCGGCGTGCTGCATTTGCTGGCACAGGTCGGTGATTTCATCGAGGTCGGCTTTTTGCAGGAGCAGCACGGCTTTTTCCGCCAGCAGCCCTTCAAGGGCGACCCGCGCATCACGAATTTCGCGCAGGCGTTCGACCGTCATAAGGCGTACACGCAGACGGGACGTTTCGGTGACTTCAAAGGCGTTTTCGGCGCTGAGGCGTTGCAGGGCTTCGCGCACTGGCATCGGGCTGGAACCGAGGGCTTCGGCGAGGCCGCGAATGGTGAGTTTCTGGCCGGGCTGGAAACGGCCACTCATCAATGCTTCGCGGATCTGGCGATAGACCTGGTCTTGCAAGGTATCGCGGGACACCTGGCGCAGGGTGGGCAGGAGGAGCGGACCATCTGTCATGAGGCAAAACCTGTGTTGTCGTTCTTATGGCCCCAATATGTGATCACAAATCAAATATGTCAAATAGTTTCCCATCTCCAAATCGCACGCACAAACAGCTGATGAATTTTCGACTGCACCGCCGATTGATAGCCAACGAACATCAATCCATTTAAATTTGTCACTTTTCATTTCTAAATGTGTCAGCCACTATTCCAGGTCTTAAGCGAGACAAGCACTTCAAAAAGAACGCTGGAGACACAAAACCATGACTAGCCCTACCCGACCCGACTCTGCCCACTCGAAAGTTGGTGCGGTATTCCGCGTTACTTCGGGCAATTTCCTCGAACAGTTCGACTTCTTTCTGTTCGGTTTCTACGCCACCTATATCGCTGCCGCGTTCTTCCCCTCCGCTAATGAGTTTGCATCATTAATGATGACCTTCGCCGTGTTCGGCGCGGGCTTCCTGATGCGGCCGTTGGGCGCGATTATTTTGGGTGCCTACATCGATGACGTCGGTCGCCGCAAAGGGCTGATCGTGACGCTGTCGATCATGGCCAGCGGCACGCTGCTGATCGTGCTGGTGCCCGGTTATCACACCATTGGCTTGTGGGCGCCCTTGCTGGTGCTGCTGGGCCGCCTGCTGCAAGGTTTCTCGGCCGGCGCGGAATTGGGCGGCGTGTCGGTGTACCTGTCTGAAATGGCGACACCGGGCCGCAAAGGTTTCTACACCAGCTGGCAATCGGGCAGCCAACAGATCTCTATCGTGGTCGCCGCCGCGCTGGGTTATGGCCTGAACGTATGGATGGAGCCGGCGGTGGTAGCCGATTGGGGCTGGCGCATTCCATTCGCCATCGGCTGCGTGATTATCCCGTTCATTTTCATCCTGCGTCGCAGCCTGCAGGAAACCGAAGAGTTCGCCAACCGCAAGCATCGCCCGACCATGCGCGAAGTGCTGGCAACCCTGGCGAAAAACTGGACGGTGGTGATTGGCGGCATGTTGATGGTGGCCATGACCACCACTGCGTTCTACCTGATCACCGTGTACGCGCCGACCTTCGGCAAGACCGTGCTGCAACTGAGCACTTCCGATGCCCTGCTGGTGACGTTGCTGGTGGCCGTGTCGAACTTTGTCTGGCTGCCGATCGGCGGTACGTTGAGCGACCGTTTTGGCCGCAAGCCGGTACTGATCGCCATGACCGTGCTGACCGTTCTCACCGCTTATCCAGCGCTGTCCTACGTGGTGAATTCGCCAAGCTTCGCCCATATGCTGGAAACCCTGCTGTGGTTCTCCTTCCTTTACGGCATGTACAACGGCGCGATGATCCCGGCGCTGACCGAAATCATGCCGGTGGAAGTGCGCGTGGCGGGCTTCTCCCTGGCCTACAGCCTGGCAACGGCGATCTTCGGCGGCTTTACCCCGGCGATTTCCACCTGGTTCATCCACATCACCGAAGACAAGGCCTCGCCGGCCTACTGGCTGATGTTCGCCGCGCTGTGCGCCCTGTGTTCGACCCTGGCGCTGTATCGCCGCGCCAATGCCCGTGGGCAAGTCATGCAGGGGGCCGCGTGATGAAGCCACTGCTCAAGACCCTGACGGCCCTGGCCCTCGGCGCCGTGGCGCTGACGGCCCAGGCCGAACAGCTCAAGGTGATGACCTCCGGCGGCTTCACTGCCGCGTATAAATTGCTCGGCCCGCAGTACGCCAAGCAAAGCGGCGACAGCCTGGACACCATTCTCGGCCCGTCGATGGGCAAGGCGCCGGAAGCGATTCCCAACCGCCTGGCCCGTGGTGAACACGCCGACATGGTGATCATGGTCGGCTACGCCCTGGATGAGTTGATCAAGCAAGGCAAGGTCGACCCGGCCTCCCGTGTGGAACTGGCGGACTCGCGCATCGGCCTGGTGGTGAAGGCAGGCGTGCCAAAGCCTGCCATCGGGACTGACGCCGAACTGAAAGCCGTGCTGAGTCAAGCCAAATCAGTGGCGTACTCGGACAGCGCCAGCGGTGTGTATGTCGAGAAAGAGCTGTTCAAGAAGCTCGGCATGCCCGCCAAGGGCACCATGATCGAACGCCTCCCGGTGGCCGAACAGGTCGCCAAGGGAGACTACGAAGTGGGCTTGCAGCAGGTGGCGGAATTGTTGCCGGTGCCGGGTGTGACCTATGTCGGCAAGATCCCGGAGGACGTGCAATCGGTGACGCGCTTTGCGGCGGGTATTCCGGTCAACGCCGAGCACCCGACGCGGGCCAAGGCGCTGCTGCATTACCTGGCGTCGCCCGAGGCGCAACCGGTGGTGCAATCCACCGGCCTGGACTCGGTGTCACGCTGAGCGAAACGGCATCTCACGCACTAACCGCTCCAACTCCAGCGCCGCCGGTGGCAATGTCCGCCCGCGGCGTTTGATCAAACCCACATTGCGCATCACCTGTGGCTCCACCAACGGCACACTCACCAGAATCGGGTGTTCCAGCGCCGGCATCGCAATCGACGGTACCATCGCCACGCCCAGCCCGGCCTCCACCAGCCCGATCATCGTAGTCACGTGGTGCGTCTCGCAGATACTCGGCTTTTTCACCCGCACGCCACGCAAGGCCTGGTCCAGCAGGCTGCGGTTGCCGGAGGTTTTGTCGACGGTGATGTAGTCGTACTCATAGGCTTCGGTCCAGGTCACGCTGTCGCGCTGGGCCAGCGGGTGGTCGCGGCGACAGGCCAGGACATAGCGCTCCTGCAACAGCAGTTCGAACTCCACTTCATCGGCCAGGCTACCGCTGAAACTCACGCCAAAATCCGCCTCGCCACTCTCCACCGCATTGCACACCTCACCCGCACTGGCATCCAGCACCCGCAGGCGAATCTTCGGGTACAGCTTGTGGAATTCGGAGATCACGTGGGGCATGAAGTAATACGCGGTGGACGGCACACAGGCGATGGTCACATTGCCCATGCGCGTGGACGCGACATTGCTGATGCCCATCAACGCCACATCAAGATCGTCGAGCATGCGTTCGACCTGGGGCAGGAATGCGCGGCCGACCATGGTCAGGCTGACCCGCCGGGTGGTGCGTTCGAACAGTTTTACGTCGAGGGCGGTTTCGAGCTTTTCGATCCGCCGGCTCAGGGCCGGTTGCGAGATGCGGATGGCCTCGGCGGCGCCTCGGAAACTGCCCTTGTCTACCACGGCACGGAAGGCCTGGAGGTCGTTGAGGTCGAAGTTGATGATCACGGGAGGGAAGCCAGAGTGGTCGGGGTGGTGGGCATTATCGTATGGGAGCCGGTGGGGCGCCATGTATGGCAGAAAGGTTTGCGGTAATAACCCTACTACAAATATGAAGTCATACATATCAATAGGTTATCGGCCGTCTGCGGCCACGCAATCGTCGAAATGGGTCAATACTTGCGGCCTGACCTACACAACGGAAGACGTAGCCACTCATGGAAACCCATCAGTTCTGGACAGACGCCGAGACGCCGGATATCGGCATCGATCAGTTGCTTCTTGCATCACGCCAATGGTCAAGCAGGATTGAATCCTACTCACCCTCGGCGGACTTTCCTCAAGGACGGCGTCGTCACCGAACTGTTCAGAGGTGAGAACGTGCAGGGCTTGTGGGATGACGGCGACGACCTCTACGCCATTGAAGACCGCAAGCCCTTCGGGCGATTGTTGCGCTATCGCTGGAGCGACCAGAGCCTGACAGTGCTGCGCGAGCGGGTCCAGGAAGGCGAGTCCATCGTGCGTTGCACGGATGGGCGCATGCTCTATACCGAGAAGAAAAAAGGCGTGGTGCGCGAACTCACTCTGGACGGCAGCGACCCGGAGGTGTTCAGCCACCTGAAAACTCCTGGCTGAACACCCAATCGTTCCTGAAGGCGCCGCAGTCGATTGTGCCGACCGGTCGAGGAACCTATGTACTGGCCGAAGGCGGAAGAGATCGGGTGTTGGAACTGATGTCCGATTCACTCACGCCGTCACCGTAGTCCCGCTACAGCTGAAAACGCGCCACCGCCTCGTTCAGCGCGACGGCCAACTGCGCCAGCTCTCGGCTCGATCCATTGATCTGCCCGGCGCCGGACGAGGACTGAGCAGACAAGTCACGGATATTGACGATGTTGCGGTCAACTTCCTTGGCCACCTGCGCCTGCTCCTCTGCGGCGCTGGCAATAACCAGGTTGCGCTGGTGAATCTGGTCGATGGAGTCGGTGATCTGGCTCAATGCACCACCTGCGCCCTCAGCCAACGCCAAGGTATCGGTGGCACGCTGGGTACTCGACTGCATTGATGTGAGTGCATGGTCAGACCCCGTGCGCATCGCGGTCACCATCTGATCGATTTCCAGGGTTGATTGCTGGGTACGGTGCGCCAATGCGCGCACTTCATCAGCCACGACCGCAAAGCCACGCCCGGATTCGCCGGCCCGCGCAGCCTCAATGGCAGCATTGAGGGCCAGCAGGTTGGTCTGTTCGGCAATGGAGCGAATCACGTCGAGTACCTTGCCGATATCGCGCGATTGCTCGGCCAGGTTCTGCACCAGCGTCGACGTTTCACCGATGTTAGAGCTCAGGGCCTGGATGGCGTTGACAGTTTCGCCGACACGATGCTGGCCTTCGCGCGCCGTTTCATTGGAGAGGCGAGTGGACTCGGAGGTGGAAACGGCATTGCGCGCCACCTCATCCGCCGCCGAGGTCATCTCGTTCACGGCGGTGGCGGCCTGTTCAATTTCAGCGGTCTGCTTTTGCAGGCTGCGGCTGCTTTGATCCGTGATGCCATTCAGGTCGGTGGCGGATGATGCCATCTGCCCTGCCGACTGGCGGATCAGTTGCAGGGTCCCGCGCAGGTTGGACTGCATGGTCTTGAGCGCCACGAGCAAGCGGGTTACTTCGTCGTCGCCGGTCACGTCTACCGTTTGAGTCAAGTCACCGTGGGCCACGTTTTCGGCGGCCCGCACCGCATGGCTCAGCGGACCGACGATGCTGCGAGTCAACAACCACGCCAGCGCCACCGTACTCAAGGCGGCCAGCAGCACGAAGCCAACCACCATGGTGCGCGAACGGCTGTATTGCGATTCGGCCTCCAGGCCCTGCTGATTGACCTGCGCGTTGTAGTAGTCAGCCAGGGCATTGAGTTGCGCACCCGAACCATCGACCACGGTTTTCATGTCCACCAGCAGCAACTTGTTAAGCTCGGCGCCCTGCTGCTTGTCGGCGAGGACGAAGGACTGTGCCAGACCTTGCTGGTACAGGCGCAGCGACACCTGAAACTGGTCATAGAGCGAGCGCACTTCAGGGGTGTCGATGACCGCATCGAGCTCGGCCAGCCTTTTCGTCAGGTCTTGGCTACGGGTGTCCATCTGGCTGCGATACTGCGGAAGGCTGGCGGGGTTCGGGTCCAGCGCCATGCGCAAAGAGATCGTACGAATGCGCAGCATGATTTCGCGGATGTCCGCCACCAGCCGCATCTTGGGCACCAGCCCGCTTTCAACCTGCACCGCACTGGCGCGGATGCTTGCCATGTTCGACAGCGCAAAAAAACCCAGTAGGGCCACCAGCAAAGCAATCAAGGCGAAACCCAGACCCGCACGGCGGGCGATGGACAGGCTGCGAAGGGACATTTTCAGGAGACTCTCTTATTGGGGATACGATGTCGTATAAGAGCGTTTCGGCCTGCTGGGGCAGGACTTTAGCGATGCGGATGAAAGTGCTACTTAATATTTCTGCTGCTGGAAAAAAGGAGAAAAATACAGCTACGAAAAAGCCCGTAACCTCTTCGACCACGGGCTTCTTTTAGCGACCGGAGGTGACTCAGCTTCCGCGCTCTTTGTTGGATTGTGAAAGGACCGAGGCGGCAAGCGTTTTGGTGGTTTCGTTGTAGTGATTGGCGCCGAGTACCCTCCCGGCTTTCGCCTCCATTTCTGCACCCGTCTGCTTGTCGTGGTCTTTCTGGGCTAGCGCTGAAGCCGCGAGGCTTTTGGCGAGGGCTGAGGAGGCTGGGCTGTTGAGCGTTTGGGCCGCCAACGTCGCGACCTTGTCGGAGGTTTCTTTCGTATTCTTGCTCATGATGCAATTCCTTTGCAGTTGTGGGCACTCCATCTCGAGCGCCACCACAAAGTAAAGCGTTGCCCGGGGTATCGCAACGCGCTGCTTGTAGGCAACGTTTTGGAAGCATGTGCGAAAGGTGTACCGGTCATGTAGTGCGTGCTAGAGCGTCGCATCGATTGCACTGATGATTACTATCGAACGGAGCGCCTGCTCGATTTTCAAGACGGGTTCCTATAATCCCTTCCCTATTCCCTCCCCTTTCGCCTGGCTTCAGGCGACGTTAACCCTGGAACCCAACACTATGCCAAGTGCCAGCCAGGCCCCTAGCGGCCTTCCCGAACACAATCAACAAAGTCTCAAGCAGCAGTGGCTGGCGATTCTCTCGGTCGCCGTGGGCGCCTTCGCCTTGGTGACCAGTGAGTTTCTCCCGGTGGGCGTACTCAATGACGTCGCCAGCGACCTCGGCATCAGCGCCGGCCACGCCGGGTTGATGGTGACCTTGCCGGGCATCATGGCCGCCCTCGCCGCGCCCTTGCTGTCTGTGAGCATTGGCGCCATGGACCGTCGTTACCTGCTGATCGGCCTGACGCTGATCATGATCATCGCCAACTCGGTCGTGGCCTTCGCCAGCGACTTCAGCCTGCTGCTGTTCGGCCGTGTATTGCTGGGCATCAGCATCGGCGGTTTCTGGGCCACGGCCATCGCCCTCAGCGGCCGCCTGGCCCCCAAGGGCGTGGATGTTGCGAAGGCCACTTCGATCATCATGATGGGCGTGACCCTGGCCACCGTACTGGGCGTGCCCGTCGGCACCTGGCTCAGTGGCCTGATGGGCTGGCGCATGACCTTCCTGGTCACCGCACTGGTGGGCGTACCGGTGCTGCTGGCGCAGGTCTTCCTCCTCCCCCGACTCAACCCGGAAAAAGCGATTCGCGTCAGTGACCTGCCGGCCCTGTTTATCAACCCGCAAGCTCGTGTCGGGTTGATCGCTGTCTTGCTGATCGGCCTGGCGCACTTTGCCGCGTACACCTATGTCGCGCCGTTCTTCAAATACAGCTCCGGCTTCGACGGACCGACCATTGGCTCGCTGTTGCTGCTCTTTGGCGTGGCCGGGGTATTCGGTAATATTTTTGCCGGTTTCGCCGCCAACCGCAGCGTACGTCACACCCTGCTGTTGGTTGCGCTGATGATCGGCACCAGCACCGCCCTGTTCCCCTACTTCGCCACCGGCATGACCGGCGCAGCGATGCTGATCGGGCTATGGGGCTTCGCCTTTGGCGCCTTCCCGGCGTGCGCCAGTATCTGGATGTTTGTCGTAGCGCCGAAAGATGTGGAGCGCGGCATGCCGCTGTTTGTCGCCCTGTTCCAAGTGATCATTGCCTTGGGATCGTTCTTTGGCGGGCGTATCGTCGACCAACTGGGCAGCGCGGTGCTGTTGAGCCTGGCCACGGCGCTGGTGGGTGCAGGTTTTGTGACGGTGCTGGTGCTGGGACGGAAGGTCAGTAATAGCTTGGCGGCTCAACCCGCCTGACCGCGCCCCAGAAACGAAAAAGCCCCGTAGCTGAATAAGTTACGGGGCTTTTTCGTTTCTGGGGTCCGATCAGAGAGCGCAGCCTCTGACCATTCATGGCATTCCATGGCCCCCGATGTTCAGATCAACCTACAACCGCGGTTGTTAGCTGGCAGCACATTTCTCAATGAGTTTATCTGCCTGGATCTTGGCTTTAGCTGCCGTGCTCACCCCTGTTCCATTTTCCGGGTTCATGGTCTTATCACGCAGATGGGCATCGTAGTAGCCCGGCAGCCCTTCAGGCATCAACGCCTTGCTGTAGCGCTGATACTCAATGTGGTGCATTTGAATACACCGGCGTCGGGCATGAGGAAAATCATGTGTCGGTGAGGCTCACTATTAGCCCATCGCCACCTATGACATTTGCTATGTAATACTGAGCACGGTAGCATTCAAACTAAAATTGAATTTAAACGCGAGCATACTTTGTATATAAAATACTACTTCCGGAACTTGATAATCTCGGTAGGAATTTTCATTTTATTCTTTACCAATTGGTTTGGTGGGGAAACATTCGTAGAAAGAACAAACCCCATTTTTTTAACGCTGGGTGTATGCAGTACTTTTTTATTCCCTTTTTCGCGGATGATCATCGAAAAAACTGCGCTTCGCTTCACAACGCCAGAATTCTGGACTACCGGCTTATTTACTGAGTCACCTGGGAAAAATGGCCTATATGCTATCTTTTATGTAGTCTGTACGATCCTAGCAGTTCCCATTTGTGGTATTTATCTAATGTATATGGCATTAAAAAAAGTGGCCTAAAAAGACCACTTCCTCTCTTCTCTTTTAAGGCAGCATTGCATCAAGCGCATCGTTAAATTGCTTCACGTGCGCGTCATCAATATAAGCACTGACAAGTGCCATAATTAGCGCAAAAGCTACGATACCAATCGGTGTGGAAACGGTCACTCCGAAAGCAAAAGCAATTAGACCTGTCGCTGCACTGCCGGCAAAAAGTGTTTCCATTTTCAGCACAGTATTGTTCCAATCACCCGATGCGTAGCTTTTTTTGACCTCCTCAACCAAGTCATACACATCAAATGCTTTGCTTGCATAGCCAAACCCTTTCGCGAAGAGGTTGAGGTTTTTTGCCAGCTCAGCTCGATCAAGTGAATCCAGAGCATTCACGATGGCGGCACGATCTGCAGCACTGAATTTCTTATCCAGATGATCCTTGTATTGATCAAAAGCCTTCAAAGCCTCTTCAGCACTGCGAAGCGTTTTACCCTTTGCAGTTTCAGCCAAATCTGTAGCTAATGCAGACATCTGAGCGCCATATTTTTCACCGATTTCTTTGTAGAAATCAGCAGTGAATTTGATAGCCCCCTTAATTTCCTCTTCTGCCTTTGCTTGTTCTTCGGCAATTCGTTTTGCTTCTGCTTCCTCTGCAGCTTTTTTGGCTGCGGCTTCAGCCGCAATACGTTCATCCTCTGCAGCTTGTGCTGCTGCAACAGCAAGGGTCAACGCGTTAGACTTTTCAGTAAGGATCCGGATTTTTTCAGCCAGCTTTTTACTTTCATAAACAGCTGAAATCGAAGCGATAAAAGATCGATAGATTTCAATCGGCGTGCCTGGGCGTTTTCCGTTAACAATATCAGTTGCGAGAATGGCGGAATTCTTTTTGAATTCTACTGCAAGAGGATCTCTTCCAAAATAAGAGTTCGCAACTGCATTACTATTAACAAGTAACTCTTGTGCTTGTGCAACCAGCCCATCTACTACCGCTTTCTCTTTTTGTGCTTTTTCCAATTCACTCAGAAGGCCGACATCACCAAGCGCAGCGGCTACTTCGCTTTCGGTTTGGGTTGGAATATTAGGAAAATTTGCATTATAGGCCGTTTCAATGTCCACCTGAGCACGAGCTGCTTTACCTGCAATGGGCAAAACATAATCCGAAGAGGAGCGGATTCCAGGAAGGCTCAGAAGGGTCTCAACGTCGGTACCAACAGGCACATCTACTGAATTTGGAGGCTGTGCGCCGGGTACTCCCGGTACAACAACTGGTACAGGTGGAAGCGGAGGTGGAAGTGGATCTGGTGTGACGATGATAGGGGGTAGCTCAATTCCATTTGTTGTAGACATAAGAATCTCCATGTGACTTGGCATTTTTTTAGAAATGCACAAATCTTAAATTTCAGCAGCCCAAAAGCAGGCTGCGTCCTGCTTGTCTTCATACGATGCTAGACACCAGGCAAAACAACTGTACATAAAACCAGTTCTACACACAACCGACAATATGCATTTGTGCATATTTTTGGTATTTTTACTATAAAATCAGATATTTATAGCATTAACAGCATGCTCAAACGCATTCTCCCTCAATTGGATGTGGCTCTGACTCATTAGGAAGGCCAACACGTCATCGCCGCTGTATTGTTCTGCAAAGGCTCCTCTTGCCACCTTCCTATCGCTCACATCGTCAACCAGCGCATCACCATGCAGCATTGATTTGTACACGAACGTCTCGCGCAATGCCTTTAGGTAGAAAGCGGCGTCATCAGGGCTACCAACTCCAACAGCAGGCGCTGTGAGCTTGCTGTGCAAGCTTCCCTTGATCGTTGCGACCAGCGTAGGGAATGCCTAGGCGAGCCAGGCCTCTGAGCTTCAGGGACGTGACAGAGCTGATTGTGAAGTAGTGGTAGCGCCTGGACTTTGGAACAATCGTTACGTCATGCCCTACGATATGTTTGGCGCTGATCCGCTTGAAAAGCTTGTCTGTGATCAAGTCATCTGCGGTGAAGAACTTAACCTTCACACCTTGCGCGTTGTAGGCTTTCAGGCAGAACCACGATCAAATAATTTCCCTTGGGTAGGGCTGTGAAGCGTATTGAGACGCTTACGAACAACCAACCTACCCTACTGTCATTTTCAGTACAAACTACCCTGCACAGGGGTTCTAAGGCGAAATAATCATGGATGAAGACAGGAATGCCAAGGTAAAAGCCAGACAGGCCCCACAAGCACATTAACTGGTCAAATTTTGGACAAAAAAAAGCCCCGATCCGCAGATCAGGGCTATTTATTTTGGTACAAAGCGCTGGTACAAACGCTTTATGTGACCTCTTGTAAGTGCTTGATTTACAAGAGCATCAATAATATGGCGGAGAGATAGGGATTCGAACCCTAGGTACCGGTGAAGGTACAACGGATTTCGAATCCGTCCCATTCGGCCACTCTGGCATCTCTCCAACGGCGCGCATCATAACAGCGTGGATCAGGAAAGCAAAGCGCCGAAGCGAATTTTTTCCGTGCTATCAGATGCTTGCGTCGATTACAGCGGTACGCCGAGACGATTGGCGACTTCTTCGTAGGCTTCGATAACGTCACCGAGGCCCTGGCGGAAGCGGTCTTTGTCCATCTTCTTCTTGGTGTCTTTGTCCCACAGGCGGCAGCCGTCCGGGCTGAATTCGTCACCCAGGACGATGGAGCCGTCGTGAAACACACCGAATTCGAGCTTGAAGTCCACCAACAGCAGGCCTGCGTCGTCGAACAGTTTGCTCAGTACGTCGTTGACCTTGAGGGACAACTCCTTCATGCGCGCCAGTTGCTCAGCGGTGCCCCAACCGAATGCCACGACGTGGGATTCGTTGATGAACGGGTCGCCCTTGGCGTCGTCCTTCAAGAACAGTTCGAAGGTGTAGGGATTGAGCTTGAGGCCCTCTTCCACGCCCAGACGCTTGACCAGGCTGCCGGCGGCGTAGTTACGCACGACGCATTCAACCGGGATCATGTCGAGCTTCTTGACCAGGCACTCGTTGTCGCCCAGCAGTTTGTCGAATTGGGTCGGAATGCCGGCCGCTTCGAGCTTCTGCATGATGAAGGCGTTGAACTTGTTGTTCACCATGCCTTTGCGATCAAGTTGTTCGATGCGCTTGCCGTCGAACGCCGAGGTGTCGTTGCGAAACAGCAGGATCAGGCGGTTGGCGTCGTCGGTCTTGTACACCGACTTGGCTTTGCCGCGGTAGAGTTCTTCACGTTTTTCCATGATGGGCTCCGCTTGCTAAATGGTGGGCTAGGCGATGTGTCGCCAGTCGAGCCCTGAATCTTGATCGGCCAGTTGCAGCCAGTCCGGGTCGCACCCGAGGGTGTCGACAAAACATTGCCGGGCCAGCTGCGGCAGGTTGTTCTTGCTGCTCAGGTGGGCCAGGACCAAGTGTTGCAAATCTTGCCAGCCCAACTCATACACCAGGTACGCCGCCTGGTGGTTGTTCAAGTGTCCCAGTTCGCCGCCCACCCGCTGCTTGAGAAAGTAGGGGTAATGACCGCGAGCCAGCAGGTCTCGGCAGTGGTTGGACTCGATCATCAAGGCATCGAGGTTCCGGTAACCGTCCAGCACCTTGGCGCAGTAGGAGCCCAGGTCGGTAAGCACGCCGAAGCGCCGCTCACCGTCACTGAAGACATACTGCGTCGGTTCCTGGGCGTCGTGCGCCACGGCAATCACATCGATGCTCAAGGCACCGATTTGCAGCTGCTCGCCACCGGCCAGGAAACCTGCGGGTTCAATGGGTTTGCGCATCCCGCGCAAGGTACCGCGACTGAGGTACACCGGAAGATTGTAGCGCCGAGACAGCAAACCCACGCCATGCACATGGTCGGCATGTTCGTGGGTCACCAGAATCGCGCTCAGCTGCGCGGGGTGAATCCCCAGGCGCAACAGGCGACGCTCAGTTTCTTTTAATGAGAAACCACAATCCACCAGCACGTACGTGTCGTCGTGGGCGACCAGCGTACCGTTCCCTTGGCTACCGCTGCCGAGAACGGCAAAACGCACCGGATCAGCCCAGGTTGTCTTGAATCACGCCCAACACTTTGCGCGCTGTTTCAGCGGGCGCAACGGTATTGATGTTCTTCTCGACGGTAACCTGCACGCTTTCGCCAACCTTGCTCAAACGAACCTGGTAACGCTCGGCGCGAGTCTCGATTTCTTCCTTGGTCGGCTTACTGCCGAACAGCTTGCCGAAGAAACCGGGCTCTTCATCTTTACGCTCGGCCTTTTCAGCCACGTTGATGTAGTAAAGGCCGAGGCTGCGGTTGATGTCTTCTACGCGCCAAGGGCCCTGCTCCAACGCGCGGCCGACACTGGCCCAGGCGCGATCGAGGTCTTCACCCAGGTTCAGCACCACGTTGCCGCTGCCGTCTTCGGTGAGGCTGACGCGGCTCGGAGTGTCGTAATCACGGGCGGCGAGCAGGGACACGGAGCCGCCCTTCTCGGAGATACGGCTCATGCTGGCCAGCATTTCGTCGACCAGTGCCGAGTCGACGCCGGTGTTGACCGAGCGGTTGGTGAAATCAACGTTGGCGGTGCTGCCGGCAGGACGCTCGGCGCTGACCACGTAGACTTCACTGGTATTACGCTGCACGCCTGGCTCGATGCGCACACGCACACGGGCTTCGCTGTCGGCGGCTACACCACCGGCCTGCAGGCGCTTGGCCATGGTGGCGGACAATTCGCTGCCCTGCTGCCATGCCGTGGTGAATTCACCGGTCTGCGGGCGCTGCTCGTCGATACGGAAACCGTTGTCCTGGAAGAACTGCACCGCCACTGGCCAGACTTCGGCAGGTGGACGCTGGGCCACGATCCAGCGGGAGTCGCCGCTCTTCTGCAGGCTGTAGTCGCTGGCATCCGCCACGGCCGAGATCGGCTGTGGACGTGGCACCACGTATTCACCTTTGGTGGTGTCGTCGGCGACGTTGCGCGGGATCGGCAGCAACGGGTCAAGGCGCTTGGCGACGTTGACGCCCGGCGGCAATTCCATCGGTTTGGTGGGTTGTGCTTCCAGGTAATCGCTGCCGCGGTCACGGAAGTAGCCTTCCGGGCCCCAGATCCAACCGCAGCCACTGGTGCTGGAGATAATCAAGGCAAGTGCGGAAAGTCCGGCCAATCGCTTCATGCGTAGTGCTTCCTCAATTAAACCAGGACGCCGGACTGGCGCAGGGCCTGTCGCAGCGGTTCGTGACAGGCTTCGCTGAGACGGGTGAGCGGCAGACGGATACCGTCCGGCATCATGCCCATTTCAGTCAGCGCCCACTTCACGGGGATAGGGTTGGATTCGATAAACAGTGTCTTGTTGAGCGGCATCAGCTTCTCGTGGATCGCGCGGGCGGTCACGGCGTCGCCGGCAATGGCGGCGGCGCACATGTCGCTCATGGCACGCGGGGCCACGTTGGCGGTCACGGAGATGTTGCCTTTACCGCCCAGCAGGATCAGCTCGACCGCGGTGGCGTCGTCACCGGAATACACCAGGAAATCGCTGCTCACGCCGGCCAGGATATCCTTGGCGCGCTGCAGGTCGCCGGTGGCTTCCTTGATACCGATGATGTTCGGCACGGTGGACAGGCGGATCACGGTCTCGGCCTTCATGTCGCACGCGGTACGACCCGGCACGTTATAGAGGATCTGCGGGATAGCGACCGCTTCGGCAATGGCGCGGAAGTGCTGGTACAAGCCTTCCTGGGTCGGCTTGTTGTAGTACGGGGTCACCAGCAGGCAGGCATCGGCGCCGGCCTTCTTGGCGTTTTTGGTCAGCTCGATCGCTTCACGCGTCGAGTTGGCGCCCGTACCAGCGATCACGGCGATACGGCCCGCGACACGCTTGACCACGAATTCGATCACCTGGATGTGTTCTTCCACATCAAGGGTGGCCGATTCACCGGTGGTGCCGACCGCCACGATGGCGTTGGTGCCTTCTTGCAGGTGGAAGTCCACCAGTTTGCCCAGGCTGTCCCAGTCGAGACGACCTTGTGCATCCATGGGTGTGACCAGTGCCACCATACTGCCCGCAATCATGCAACCGCTCCTGCCGGAAAAAGAGAGCCGTAATGGTACTGGCGCCAAGATGCTTGTACAAGCGAAGTACCGCGTGAGGATGCGTTCTGGCGCAACTAAACGACGGGCAATGCCATCATTGGACAAAAGCATGCTCTGACGCACGATGAAATCAGACCGATCACGTAATGAAAACGCCACCTCCTATCCCTTGGCGGCGGTTTTCGCTACCCTTCATCCTTTGATCGATACAGCCCTCACGGTATCGACCGCTCATCGTTTTAGGAAGGCTGCATGTCCACCCCCACAGTTCGCGAACAATTCCTTGTTATCAGTGCCCTCGGCGCCAACCCCATGGAGCTGACCAACGTCCTGTGCCGCGCCAGCCATGAAAACCGCTGCGCCGTCGTGACCTCCCGCCTGACCCGCCATGGCGAGTGCAGCGCGCTGGTCTTGCAGATCTCCGGCACCTGGGATGCCCTGGCGCGCCTGGAGACGGGCCTGCCGGGCCTGGCCAAGAAGCATGATTTCACCGTCAATGTGGTACGCAGTGCTGCCCTGGAGAATCGTCCCCAGGCCCTGCCTTATGTCGCCTATGTCAGTTCCGCCTATCGCTCGGACATCGTCAACGAGCTGTGCCAGTTCTTCATCGACCACAACGTCGAACTGGAGAACCTGACCTGCGACACCTACCTGGCCCCGCAAACCGGCGGCACCATGTTGAACGCCACGTTTACCGTGACCTTGCCGGCTGGCGTGCAGATCAGTTGGCTGCGCGACCAGTTCCTGGATTTCGCCGATGCCCTGAACCTCGACGCCTTGATCGAGCCATGGCGCCCACAGAACCCAATGTAAGGAAGTTTTTCATGACGGTAGTCATCGACAAACCTGTAGCCGATTTCGAAGCCCCGGCCACCAGCGGCCAGACCTTCAGCCTCGCAGCTCTCAAGGGCAAGCAAGTGGTGATCTACTTCTATCCGAAGGACAGCACGCCGGGTTGCACCACCGAGGGCCAGGGCTTTCGCGACCAGTACGCAGCGTTCAAGGCGGCCAACACCGAAGTGTTCGGCGTGTCGCGCGACAGCGTGAAGTCCCACGAGAACTTCAAGGGCAAGCAGGAATTCCCCTTCGAGCTGATCAGCGACAAGGATGAAGCGGTTTGCCAGCTGTTTGATGTGATCAAGTTGAAGAAGCTGTACGGCAAGGAATACTTGGGTGTGGACCGCAGCACCTTTCTGATCGACAGCGAAGGTGTGCTGCGCCAGGAATGGCGCGGCGTGAAGGTGCCAGGCCATGTGGATGCCGTATTGGCGGCAGCACAGGCTTTAAACAAGGCCTGAAACGCGGGCGTTTGTAGTGAGCGGGCTTGCCCCGCGCTGGGCTGCGAAGCAGCCCCAATACAGCCGCCGCGGTCTTTCAGATAAAACGCGAATGCAGGTTTTGGGGCTGCTGCGCAGCCCGGCGCGGGGCAAGCCCGCTCACTACAGTAAGTTATTTGTGACGTTACAACAGCGGCGCTACCACCGGCTCTTGTCGTGGCCATGCATCCAGCACCGCCTTGAACAGTGTTGCCAGCGGGATCGCAAAAAACACGCCCCAGAAACCCCACAGCCCACCAAACAACAGCACTGCGCAGATGATCGCCACTGGGTGCAGGTTGACCGCCTCAGAGAACAGCAGCGGCACCAGCACGTTGCCATCCAGCGTCTGGATGATCCCGTATACCGCCATCAGGTAGATGAACTGATCGCTCCACCCCCACTGGAACAAGGCGATCAGGGTCACGGGCACGGTCACCACCACGGCGCCGACGTACGGTACCACCACTGAAATGCCGACCAGCAATGCCAGCAAGGCCGCGTAGTTCAGGTCCAGGGCGATAAACGCGATGTAGGTCACGCCCCCGCAGATGATGATCTCGATAACCTTGCCACGGATGTAGTTGGCGATCTGCCGGTTCATCTCTTCGGCCACGCGTGTGATCAGCGCGCGCTCGCGGGGCAGATAGCCACGCACCCAGCGACCGATCATGGCGCGGTCCTTGAGGAAGAAGAACACCAGGATCGGCACCAGCACCAGGTAGATCATGATGTTGACCAGCAGCGGCAGGCTGGACAAGGAAAAGGTCAGCGCCCACTGGCCGAATTTTCCGATCTCGCCGCGCGCCACTTCGATGGCTTGCAACACCTGCTCGTCCGACACCAGATGCGGGTAGCGCTCCGGCAACAGCAACAACAGCGATTGCCACTTGGCGAGCATGCCCGGCAACTCATTGAACAGCGTGATCAGCTGATGCCATAACAACGGCAATACCACCACGATAAACAGCACCAACAGGCCCATGAACAAGGCAAAGACCAGCCCCACCGCAGCACCGCCCGGCAAGCGCAAGCGTTCCAGCGTGGTCACCAGGCCCTGCATCAGGTAAGCCAGCACCATCCCCGCCAATACGGGCGCCAGCATGCCGCCCAAGGTGAGCACGGCCGTAAAGGCCAGAAACAGCAGGACCGCCAGCACCACGGCCTCCTCATCGGAGAAGTAGCGCTGAATCCAGTCTCGTAACACTTTGAACATCAATCAACCTCGGGTGGTGGGGGCAAACGGTTCAGGCCTTGCGCAACCAATAGCGGTACACACCGGCGGCGTCTTCTTCATGCAGCAGGGTGTGGCCGGCCAGTTTGGCAAAGGTTCGAAAGTCGCGCTGGGAGCCAGCGTCCGTGGCGATCACCTTAAGCACTGCGCCACTGGCCAAACGATTGAGTTCCAGCTTGGCCTTGAGCAAGGGCAACGGGCAATTGAGGCCGCTGGCATCGAGTTCGGCATCAAAGGCTACAGCGTCGGTCATGTTTTTACTCCGGGCACGCGTTTGGGTTGCTTAGAATATCTGGTCCGAAGCTCAGTGTCCGGCTACAGTAAGCTCTTTGTCGAAAGGCTCTGTGCATGACTTTTTTGCGCCCTACCCTGCTGACGCTGGCTTGCCTGCTGGCCTCCCCAGGCTTCGCTGACGACCTACCGTCACTTGGCGACGCCAGTTCTGCCATTGTCTCGCCACAACAGGAATACCAGCTGGGCCGTGCGTGGCTGGCTTACCTGCGGGGCCAGGTCTCGCAGCTCAACGACCCGCAACTCAAGGACTACGTCGAGACCAGCGTGTACAAACTGGTGGAGACCAGCCAGGTCAACGACCGGCGCCTGGAGTTCATCCTGATCAACAGCCCGCAACTGAACGCCTTCGCCGCGCCTGGCGGGATTGTCGGTGTGAACGGCGGCCTGTTCCTCAACGCCCAGACCGAAGGCGAATATGCCTCGGTACTGGCTCACGAATTGGCGCACTTGTCCCAACGCCACTTCGCCCGTGGCGTTGAAGCGCAACAGCGCATGCAGATCCCGATGATGGCCGCGCTGCTCGGCGGCATCATCGCGGCAGCCGCCGGTGCCGGTGATGCCGGTATCGCCGCCATTGCCGGCACCCAGGCCGCCGCGATCCAGGAACAACGACGGTTCTCCCGCCAGAACGAACAGGAAGCGGACCGCATCGGCATCCTCAACCTGGAAAAAGCCGGTTACGACCCGCGCTCCATGCCGACCATGTTCGAGCGCCTGATGCGCCAGTACCGCTTCGATGCCAAGCCACCGGAATTCCTGCTGACGCACCCAGTCACCGAATCGCGGATCGCCGACACCCGCAACCGTGCCGAGCAGTCCAAGCCTGGTGGCAAGGAAGACAGCCTGCGCTATCAACTGATTCGCGCGCGGGTGCAGTTGCAATACGAAGACACCTCGGGCCTCGCCGCCAAGCGCTTCCAGGCGCAGTTGGACGAGAACCCGAAGAATGATGTGGCGCGCTACGGCCTGGCTATTGCACAAATCAAAGGCTCTCAGTTCAAGCAGGCACGGGAAAACCTGGCGGCGCTGCTGGCCAAGGCGCCCAACGACATCACTTACAACCTGGCGCAGATCCAATTGGACATCGACAACAGCCGCCTGCCGGATGCCCAGCAACGGACGGATCGGATGCTGACCCAGTATCCGGGCAACTATCCGTTGAATCAGGTGCGCGTGGATCTGCTGCTCAAGCAGAACCGCACGGCGGACGCGGAAAAGGCGTTGGACAGCTTGCTCAAGTCGCGTCCGGATGATCCGGACGTCTGGTACCAGGTCGCCGAAACACGCGGGTTGTCCGGCAACATCATCGGCCTGCATCAGGCCCGCGCCGAATACTTTGCGTTGGTGGGTGATTTCCAGC
This sequence comes from Pseudomonas sp. A39, assembly GCF_058145955.1. Lineage (NCBI taxonomy): Bacteria > Pseudomonadati > Pseudomonadota > Gammaproteobacteria > Pseudomonadales > Pseudomonadaceae > Pseudomonas > Pseudomonas sp. A39. The sequence continues at coordinate 68,713 of NZ_JBYVMD010000019.1, read as the reverse complement.
AGGCCATTCAGCAATTGGACTTTGCCAAGCGTCGGGCCGGTAACAATTTCCCACTGTCGTCGCGCATCGACGCACGCCAGCGTGAGTTGATCGAGCAGGAACGCCTGGTTAAAGGGATGATGAGCTAAACCGACCAGGCACAAAAAAGCCCCGCCCTCGTTAAACGAAGGCGGGGCTTTTTGTTTTTACCGATTTACTCAGCCAGTTTGAAGGTGATGAAGCTGGCACGCCCCTGGCGCAGCACGCGCATCGACACCGAACGGTTCTTCGGCAACGCCTTGGCGATGTCGGTGAATTGCTTGGTGTTGTCGATTGCCTGGTTGTTCAGGTGCGTAATCACGTCACCCGGCTGCAGGCCGATCAGGGAGGCAGGGCCGTCCTGCACTTCCTTGATCACGACGCCGCTCTTGAGGTCGAAGCTCTTCTTCTGCTCATCGGTCAACTCGGCCACGGCGATACCCAGGCGATTGCTGCTGCGCTCGGCACCTGGCTTGGCGTTGCCCAGTGCATCCAGCGTTGCGCCTTCTTCAGGGATGGCGCCCACCGTCAGCTCAACATTCTGGCGCTTGCCTTCGCGGATCACTTCCAGCTTGGCCTTGCTGCCAGCCTTGAGTGCGCCTACCAGATGCGGCAGGTCGGCCGACATGACGATCGGCTGGCCGTTCATGCTCAGGATCACGTCGCCGACTTGCAGGCCACCTTTGGCAGCCGGACCGTCGTCCTGGATCTGCGCGACCAGGGCACCGGCCGGTTTGTCGAGGCCAAAGGACTCAGCCAGGTCTTTGTTCACTTCCTGGATGACCACACCCAACCAACCACGACTGACCTTGCCACCGCTTTTCAGTTGATTGGAAACATCCATGGCGACGTCGATCGGGATCGCGAACGAGACACCCATGAAACCACCGGAACGCGTGTAGATCTGCGAGTTGATGCCCACCACTTCGCCCGCCAGGTTGAACAGCGGACCACCAGAGTTACCTGGGTTGATCGGCACGTCGGTCTGGATGAACGGCACGTAGTTTTCGTTCGGCAAGCTGCGGCCGATGGCGCTGACGATGCCTTGGGTAACGGTATGGTCAAAACCGAACGGCGAACCGATGGCAACCACCCACTGGCCGGCTTTCAGGTCCTGGGATTTACCCAGTTTCAGCACAGGCAGGTCTTTGCCTTCGATTTTCAGCAAAGCCACATCGGAACGTGGATCGGTGCCGACCAGCTTGGCTTTCAGCTCACTGCGATCAGCCAGGCGCACGAGAATCTCATCGGCGTCGGCAATCACGTGATTGTTGGTGAGGATATAGCCATCCGGCGAGATGATGAAGCCCGAGCCCAGGGACTGAGCTTCACGTTGACCACCGCCGCCGCGCGGTGCGCGCTGTTGCGGCATGCCACGCTCGAAGAACTCGCGCAGCATCGGTGGCAGGCCTTCCAGGTCCGGCATCTGCTGGTTGGAGACTTTGCGATCCGGCAGTTTTTGCGTGGTACTGATATTCACAACTGCAGGCGAGGCTTGCTCAACCAATTGGGTGAAGTCAGGCAGCTCGACTGCTTGCGCAGGTAAGGCCTGACCCAGCACCAACACTGTGGCGACTATGGATAGGTAAGACTTCAAACGTGGTATCGACATACAGCTCCCGTTACGACGAGCAGGGTTGAGCGACAGGGTTCAAGAAACGCCGAAAACTGCGACCGACATCTTTGTTCCGCGAACAAATCAAGGCCAGAGCCGACAAGCCCTGACCTATAAAAAACATGAAGGATTTTTGCAAGTGAAAATGCTGATCCAGACATTTCATGCTCTCGGCAGCCAACCTGGCATGGAAATACAGTGAAAGGTCAGGATGAACATAGGATTAACGACTCACGGCTGGGGGACTGGCTTTTTTTCACCGCGCACCGACAACGCGATACGTTCTGCGGTGCCGATGGGTATTTCACCCACCACCGTCACCATCATCTCGCCGTCCACCGTATTGAGGCGACGCGATACTGCAACCGTAGGGCCCAGCTGAGTGCGGGTTTCGGTCACGCTCACATCGCTGATCGGCTCAAGGAACACCGAGAAACGCGCCAGCCCGTCTTCATACATCAGGCTGTCGACAGTCGCTTTGGTGTGGGTGTCTTTGTGGGCGCTGCTACGGGTCAGTTGAAAACCGGGTGGCAACCACTCCATATGCCAAGTCTCGGTAGACTGCACTTCTGGCGCCTTGCCATTAGCGACGGCGATAGGCGTGCATTCACCACTAGGTTGCAGATCACGTTCGTCAGGTACCTGCGAGGTATCCAACCGCGTGAACTGGAAGCGCTCCAGCAATTGCCCTTGGTCGTTCAACAACAGGGATTTGAGCGGCAGCGCGGTCTCTCGATCCAAGTGCAATTCAAACCCATAACGGTACTGGTCACGCGGCGTGATCGATACGATGACCGCATTTCTACCGGCCACACGGGATTTGCCAATGACGGCCAGTTCGTAGAATTCATTGAGTTTTTGCGGATCCAGCGCACGTGAGGGTGCATCACGTGAATTGCCCAAGCCTGCGACGAGGGTGCCGCTGACACATTGTGTACGACCGTCCAACCGCACGACTTCCTGGGCGGAACCGTCGAGTTGCAAGAGCCGCTCACGGACTTGACCATTCAGGACACGATGCCAGATGTCATGGGTAGAAAAACTGCCGTTACGTTCGTAGACGAACGTACCTTGAAAGCTCTGCTGCTGCTCTGCACGCCCAAGTCGAGTCAGCCAATCTTGGGCTTCATCGGCGTGGGCGGGGAGTGCAAACCAACTACTGAGCAAAAGCGTAAGGAGCGGTATGGCTCGCATAGAGCTCCTTACGGATTAGCGGTTTTCCAGACTTGCTGCGCGAGCGTATGGCAGAGCGCTTTCAGTGCCTTTCAGGGCTGATTCCTGTGCGTGTTGACGCAGGTAACCTGGAAGACGCTGGTCTTGCCAGCCGGATTGCCCTTGCAACACACCGTTAGCCATAGGGCCGGTGGTGTCGGAGCTTTCCTTGTAGCCGGCCAGTACCGCTGGGCCTTTGACTTGCGGACCGGCCATGACCGGCTGCTGAGTCTGTTGGGCGAGCTCGGCACCCGCGATTTCGTCTTGATTGTACAGGCGAACACCGGCCAACACGGCAACAGTCACCGAGGCTGCAACTGCCAGGCGACCCAGGCTACGCCATGGACCACGAGTAGCTTTAGCCGGAACGGCTTCATCAGCCAGCGCAGCAGAAACAGCCGCAGCAATATCCAGACGAGGGATTAGAAGATCCTTGTGCATCACCGCCCGAGCGACTTGGTAACGAGACCAGGTGTCACGGGTTTCGGCATCATCAAATGCATTGAGCACTCGACGAAGTTCCAGTTCATCCGCTTCGTTATCCATCACTGCGGACAGCGATTCCTGCAGGGCATCACGACTCATGGCGGTTCCTCTCTTGGCTGTCGCCGCTGTCTTTAGTTCTCTTGCAACAACGGTTGCAAGGCTTTATCGATGGCTTCCCGGGCCCGGAAAATCCGTGACCTTACAGTCCCCACCGGACACTGCATGACGCTCGCAATGTCTTCGTAACTCAGACCATCGAATTCACGTAAAGTTAACGCCGTACGTAAATCTTCTGGCAGTTGCTGAATTGTGCGATGAACGGTGCCTTCGATCTCGTCGCGCAGCAATGCACGCTCCGGCGACTCGAGATCCTTGAGGCCGTGATCACCATCGTAAAATTCCGCATCTTCTGAACTTACATCACTATCTGGTGGGCGGCGTCCGCGAGACACCAGATAGTTCTTCGCCGTGTTGATGGCGATGCGGTAGAGCCACGTGTAAAACGCACTGTCACCGCGAAAATTACCAAGTGCACGGTAAGCCTTGATAAAGGCCTCCTGTGCAACGTCCTGCGCTTCATGGGTGTCGTGCACAAACCGCACGATCAACCCGAGAATTTTGTGCTGGTATTTCAGCACTAGCAGATCAAAAGCTCGCTTGTCGCCGCGTTGAACGCGCTCGACCAGCTGCTGATCCTCTTCCTGGGTTAGCATGAACACTCCTCGTTGTACTTGAAGGAGGCTTGCATAACTAAACGATCAGGCTTGCAAACATAGACTCGGTCTTTTCGCAAAAGTTCTCCCCCTTCAAGCAAGTTTCCGGCACGCACTGATTTGGCACACACGAAAAACGCAGTACGGGCAACGCCGACTGCGCGAATAATCTTGTCGTCGGTTTTCTGACGCGTCCAATGCTCCCGACGGGCCAATAAACTCAACGTTTTCCCAGCTTTCGGGCAACCTGCTATTGAGTCGAGGCTTATGCAAAAAGTTCCCGCTTCAATAACCAGCCGATTTTACCCCAAGCTGTGCACCGTAATCTCACATTGCCACGAATGCCCGGCTATTGTGCCGCTCCACCCCTCTATATACTAGTAGCCCGTGTGACCCTTTGATTCGCCGATCCAGGCGTCCTGTTTGCGCCCCCTCTTCGGATCGCTTTTTGCGGAATCCTTCCAATGAGCCAACAGTTTCAACACGATGTCCTGGTGATCGGCAGCGGCGCGGCCGGTTTGAGCCTTGCGCTGACCCTCCCGGGCCACCTGCGCATTGCGGTCCTGAGCAAAGGCGACCTGGCCAACGGCTCGACATTCTGGGCCCAGGGCGGTGTCGCCGCCGTGCTGGACGACACCGACACAGTGCAATCTCACGTCGAAGACACACTCAACGCCGGTGGCGGCCTGTGCAATGAAGAGGCGGTGCGATTCACCGTCGAGCACAGCCGCGAGGCGATCCAATGGCTGATCGATCAGGGCGTGCCGTTCACCCGTGACGAACACGCAGGCAGCGACGACGGCGGCTTCGAATTCCACCTGACCCGCGAAGGCGGCCACAGCCACCGTCGCATCATCCATGCCGCCGACGCCACCGGCGCCGCCATCTTCAGAACCCTGCTCGATCAGGCGCGCCAACGCCCCAACATCGAGCTGCTGGAGCAACGCGTCGCCGTCGACCTGATTACCGAGAAACGCCTGGGCCTGGAAGGCGACCGCTGCCTTGGCGCTTACGTGCTCAATCGCGGCAGCGGCGAAGTCGACACCTACGGCGCGCGCTTCACCATCCTGGCGTCAGGCGGCGCAGCCAAGGTCTACCTCTATACCAGCAACCCCGACGGCGCCTGTGGCGACGGCATCGCCATGGCCTGGCGCTCCGGTTGCCGCGTGGCCAACCTGGAATTCAACCAGTTCCACCCCACCTGCCTGTATCACCCACAGGCCAAGAGCTTCCTGATCACCGAAGCCCTGCGCGGTGAAGGCGCACACTTGAAATTGCCCAACGGCGAACGCTTCATGCAGCGCTTCGACCCACGCGCCGAGCTGGCCCCACGGGATATCGTCGCCCGCGCCATCGACCACGAAATGAAACGCCTGGGCGTCGACTGCGTCTACCTGGACATCAGCCACAAACCCGAAGATTTCATCAAGACCCACTTCCCCACCGTCTATGAGCGCTGCCTGGCATTCAACATCGATATCACCAAAGGGCCGATCCCGGTGGTGCCGGCCGCTCACTACACCTGCGGCGGCGTGATGGTCGACCAGCACGGCCGCACCGACGTGCCCGGCCTGTACGCCATTGGTGAAACCAGCTTCACCGGCCTGCACGGAGCCAACCGCATGGCCAGCAACTCGCTGCTCGAATGCTTCGTCTATGCGCGCTCGGCGGCGGCGGACATTCTCGAACAGCTGCCACGCATTGCGGTGCCTGCCGCCCTGCCCCGCTGGGACGCCAGCCAGGTCACCGACTCGGACGAAGACGTGATCATCGCGCACAACTGGGACGAGTTGCGCCGATTCATGTGGGACTACGTAGGGATCGTGCGCACCAACAAGCGCCTGCAACGCGCGCAACACCGGGTGCGGCTGCTGCTGGATGAGATCGACGAGTTCTACAGCAACTACAAGGTCAGCCGCGACTTGATCGAATTGCGCAACCTGGCCCAGGTCGCCGAACTGATGATCCGCTCGGCGATGGAGCGCAAGGAGAGCCGCGGCCTGCATTACACCCTCGACTACCCCCAGATGTTGCCCGAGGCCCGCGACACTATCCTGGTGCCAACCACCTACGGCGGCTGAACTTCAGGCGAACCCGCAGGCGCCGGTGTACATCGGCCGCCTGCGCATCCCTGGGCACACACATCGAACGCGCACACCACCCACCCTGCACCCTGTAGCGCAGCACTACGACCAGCGGCAACGCCAGGCTGTCGGGAAGCAGCTGCACGCTGTGCCAGCCCCGCTCCTCAGTGAACAGGCACCAGCCATCGTCATCGCGACGCAGGCCACGAATCGACGAACGGTGAGTCAGCAGGATATGGCGCGGCAGCACCCAGGCGGCATGAGCCAGGCATAACAGCATGGCGAGGCTTGAATACGTCAGATCGAGCAACGAAAGCGCACCCAACGCGAACAGCTGGGCAAGGAGATACGCCGCCAGCAACAGCCGTGAGGCCTGCCAGCGGCATTCGAAGCGATTACTTGGGCTGGACACGGTCCAGGATCATCCGGACCATGCGCTGCAGCTCCGGATCTTCAGATTCGGCGCGCTCCATGAACCAGCCGAACATGTCCTGATCCTCGCAAGTCAGCAGCCTGACGTAGAGGTCGCGGTCCACCTGGTTGAGCGTCGCGTACACTTCCTTGGTGAAAGGCACCAACAACACATCCAACTCCAGCATGCCACGACGGCTGTGCCAGTAGAGGCGATTGATTTCAACTTCTTCGACCATGGAGCGCTCCTCAAATAGGCGGCAAGTATACAGCCCCGACGGCACCGGAACAGTCGGCTTTGGTCGCCCCCTACGGAAACTATCCATTTGCCGGGCGCCCCTCTATGATGCACCCATGACTTTTTGACCTGCGATGACCCATGGCTGACTCTGCTTTCTTCTGCCCCCTGTCCCACGAAGGCGTTCTCGCCGTCCGCGGCGCTGACGCTGCTAAATTCCTTCAGGGCCAACTGACCTGCAACCTCAATTACCTGAGCGACACCCAGGCGAGCCTCGGTGCGCGGTGCACGCAAAAAGGGCGCATGCAGTCGAGCTTCCGCATCCTGCTGCAAGGTGACGGCGTGTTGCTGGCCATGGCCACCGAGCTGCTGGAACCGCAACTGGCAGACCTGAAGAAATACGCCGTATTCTCCAAATCCAAACTCACCGACGAAAGTGCCGCCTGGGTGCGTTTTGGCCTGGCGAATGCCGACCAGGCCTTGTCCGGCCTTGGTCTGGAACTGCCGGCCGAGACCGACAGCGTTGCCCGCACCGATGCCTTGATCGCTGTTCGTGTGTCCCCCGGCCGCGCCGAACTGTGGGCGCCCGCCGAGCACGCCGATACGGTGCGCAGCCAGCTGACAGAAAGGCTGCAACAAGCGGACTTGAATGAATGGCTGCTGGGGCAAATCCGCGCCGGCATCGGCCAGGTCATGCCGCAAACACGCGAACTGTTCATCCCACAGATGCTCAACCTGCAAGCCGTGGGCGGCGTCAGCTTCAAGAAAGGCTGCTACACCGGCCAGGAAATCGTCGCGCGCATGCAGTACCTGGGCAAACTCAAACGTCGCCTGTACCGCTTGAGCCTCAATGCGACTGAAATGCCCGCGCCAGGCACACCGCTGTTTTCACCCAGCCATAACAGCGCGATCGGCGAAGTGGTCATTGCCGCAAAAGCTGACCAGAGCGTTGAACTTCTGGCCGTATTGCAAGCCGAAGCTGCCGATAGTGGCGATGTGCATTTAGGCAATCTGGAAGGTCCCGGCTTGCAACTGCTTGACCTGCCTTACACGCTCGACCGTGATCGAGAGATCCAGCGTTAGTCGCCGCACCCTTTTGCAACACCCTAGAGATCATGAATGAACAAGCTGGCGGAAAAAGTCCAACAGGCTTTAGTGACGGCCATCGATAACGATGACCTGGTTCTGCCGACATTGCCGGAAGTGGCCCTGAACATTCGTCAGGCCGCCGAAGACCCGGAAATCAGCATCAGCCACTTGAGCAAAGTGATCGGTCGCGATACCGCGCTGTCGGCGCGCCTGATCAAAGTGGTCAACAGCCCGTTGTTGCGCGCGACCCAGGAAGTCACCGACCTGCACACCGCCATCACCCGGCTGGGCACCAATTACAGCAGTAACCTGGCGATCGGCCTGGTGATGGAGCAGATATTCCACGCCCGCTCCGACGTGGTCGAACAAAAGATGCGTGATGTGTGGCGCCGCAGCCTCGAAGTCGCGGGCGTGAGTTACGCCTTGTGCCGCAGCCATAGCCAGCTCAAACCGGACCAGGCAGCCCTCGGCGGCCTGGTGCACCAGATCGGTGTGCTGCCCATCCTGACATACGCCGAAGACCACTACGAGCTGCTCGCGGACCCGGTCAGCCTCAACCACGTCATCGAGAGCATCCACCCGTTACTGGGTGACAAACTGCTGGGTGGCTGGGACTTCCCGGAAATGCTGGCGAAACTGCCCGGCCAATACCTCGACCTGGAGCGCGATTCGCCCAGCCTCGACTACATCGACCTGGTGCAGGTCGCCGTGCTGTATTGCCATCGCGGCACCGATCACCCGCTGGCCAACATAGCGGTTTCCACGCTGCCGGCGATCAAAAAGCTGCGGTTCGACCCCTACAGCGACGCCTTGCGGGCCGAGTTGGATGAAGCCCGCTCGATGTTCTACTGATCAACCCGCGATAAAACTCACCCGCACCTTCAACCCGGCCTGCTCCCCATCGTGCAGGCTGATCTGCGCCAGATGCGCCCGGCAGATTTCGCCAACAATCGCCAACCCCAGCCCCGAGCCCATGCCCTGCTGACTGCGTCGGTAAAAACGCTCGAACACCCGGTCCCGCTCGTCCAGCGGAATGCCTGGACCATCATCTTCCACTTCCAGCACCGCCGGCGCCGTCACCCGCAGGATCACATTGCCACCCGGTGGCGTGTGGGCCAGGGCGTTGTCCACGAGGTTGCTCAACAGCTCATTCAACAGGGTGGGCTCACCGCGCAGCCACACCGGCTCATCGGCCTCCAGCGCCAATGCCACGCCACGTGCGTGAGCCAACGGTGCCATGGCCATGCCCAGTTCACGGGCCAATTGGCTGAGGTCGAGTAACTGTGCGCCACCCTCGGCAATCGCGCGGGCACCATTTTCGATGCGGGCCAAGGACAACAATTGATTGGCCAGATGAGTCAGGCGGTCAGTGCCCTGGGCGGCGGTTTCCAGGGTGCTGCGCCACGTGGCGGGCTCTTCGGCACGCAAGCCCAGTTCCAGCCGGGCCTTGAGCGCGGCCAGTGGCGTACGCAACTCATGGGCAGCGTCGGCAATAAACTGCGCCTGGCGCTCGAACTGGCCGCGCAAGCGCTCGGTGAAGTGGTTGAGGGACCGCACCAGCGGGCCAAACTCGTGCTGCACTTCCACCAAGGGCAACGGCCGCAGATCGTCGGGTTGGCGCTCTTCCACCGCCGTGCGCAATCGCTCCAGCGGGCGCAATGCCGCGCTCACCGCAAACCACACCAATAACAAGGCGCCAATCGCAAGCATGCCCAGGCGCAGCAACGTGTCCGCTGCCAGGCTGCGGGCCATGCTGACGCGTGCTTCGTCGGTTTCAGCCACGCGTATCTCCGCCATGCCGTTCATGTTCGGCTCGGAAACGGCCTTGAGCAGGCTGACCACCCGCACCTCCTGCCCTTGGTAGATGGCGTTGTAGAACCGTGCCAAGGCCGGGTAATCATCGGTTCGTGGGGTACCCGGCGGTGGGCCAGGAAGGTTTTCGTAGCCGGAGATCAACTTCTGGTTGATGTCATTGACCTGATAGTAAATACGCCCGGCGCTGTCGTACGCGAACGTGTCGAGCGCGACATACGGCACATTCGCGCTGAGCGTACCGTCCACCTGGGTCAACCCGGCGGCAATGGTACGCGCCGAGGCCAGCAGCGTACGGTCGTAGGCCGTATCGGCGGCCTCGCGACCATTCCAATAGGCACTCAGGCCACTGGCGATCATCAACAACACCAGCAACAGCGCCAGGTTCCACAACAGGCGCCAGCGCAGGCTGCTGGGCTTATGCATCGCGGGCTTCCAACAGGTAGCCAAGGCCGCGGAAGGTCACGATGGCGATGGGCTGGCCGTCGAGCTTCTTACGCAGTCGATGCACATAGATTTCGATGGCGTCGGGGCTGGCCTCTTCGTCCAGGCCGAATACCTGGGAAGCCAACTGCTCCTTACTCATCACCCGGCCCGGACGGGCGATCAGCGCCTCAAGCACCGCTTGCTCACGGGAAGTGAGCGTCATCAGCTCGCCGCCCACGGTAAAACGCCGGGTATCGAGGTCATATACCAGCACACCACAGGCCTGCTGACGCTCGCCACCCAACACGCTGCGCCGCAGCAGCGCCTTGACCCGCGCCTCCAACTCCGTCAGCTCGAAAGGTTTGGCAAGGTAGTCGTCCGCCCCCAGGTTCAGGCCGTGCACGCGGTCTTTCACGTCACTGCGCGCCGTCAGCATCAGCACCGGCAGATTTTTCCCACGGGCCCGAAGGCGCGCGAGCACCTCGAAACCGTCCATGCGCGGCAGCCCCACATCGAGGATCGCCGCGGCGTATTCCTCACTGCTCAGGGCCAGGTCCGCGGCCACGCCATCGTGCAGCACGTCAACGGTCAAACCCGTGCTCTTGAGCGCTTGCGCGACACTTTCAGCGAGTTGCAGATGGTCTTCAACCAGCAAGACACGCATGGATTTCTACCTCAGTCAGGGGTGGTTGGCACCACGCTTTGCCGGGCAGTTTACAGGCGCCGACTGCCCTGTGAAGCCCGAAAACATTGAAAGGCAGCTGAAAGGTTAGTGAAAGCTTCGCCCTTTAGCATCCAGTCACGGTGGTCTATGCCCACCGAGTTGCCTGAACCGCAGCGCCCGAAAAACGCCTCGAAGCGTTTTCGCCAAAATAAGAACAATAACGGAGTACACAACGATGCTGTCGACACAGCCCCAGGCCCGCTCGCCTGTTCGTTCTTCTCGCCTGACCCAGACCGCCCTTGCCAGTGCTGCTACCCTTGCCGGCTTTTCGCCGCTTAGCCAGGCTGCCTTCTTCGAAGACAGTAGCGCGACCCTGGAAACCCGCAACATGTACTTCAACCGCGACTTCCGCGACGGCACTAGCGCGCAGCAATCCAAGCGCGATGAATGGGCCCAGGGCTTCATGCTCAACCTGCAATCGGGCTACACCGACGGCACCGTCGGTTTCGGCGTGGATGCGCTGGGCATGCTCGGCGTCAAGCTCGACTCAAGCCCCGACCGCACCGGCACCGGTCTGCTGCCCACGCATGACGACGGTCGCGCCGCCGATGAGTACTCCAAGCTGGGCCTGACCGGCAAAGTGAAGATCTCGGCCACCGAGCTGAAAATCGGCTCGCTGATCCCCGAACTGCCGATCCTCAAGCCCAACGACGGTCGCATCCTGCCGCAGACCTTCAATGGCGGCCTGATCACGTCCAAGGAATTCAAGAACCTGGTGTTCACCGCTGGTCGCCTGGACAAAGCCAAGGACCGCGACGACAGCAACTACGAAGACATTGCCCTCAACAACAAGAACAGCCGCTTCCTCAGCGGGGCCACCGGCAAGCACTTCAATTTCGGCGGGGCCGACTACAAGTTCGCCGACAAAATCACCGGCAGCTACCACTTCGCCCAACTCGACGACGTGTACCGCCAGCACTTCCTCGGCCTGGTGGCCGCGCGCCCGATGGGCCCCGGTACGTTCGGCACCGACCTGCGCCTGGCGATCAGCGATGACACCGGCAGTGCGCGTGGCGGCAAGATCGACAACACCTCCCTCAACGGCCTGTTCAGCTATGCCCTCAATGGTCATAAGCTCAGCGCCGGTTACCAGCACATGTCCGGCGACAGTGCGTTCCCGTATGTGGACGGCAGCGACCCGTACCTGGTCAACTTCGTGCAGATCAACGACTTTGCCGGCGCCGAAGAGCGCTCCTGGCAAGCGCGCTACGACTACGACTTCGCCAAGCTTGGGATCCCCGGCCTGAGTTTCATGAGCCGTTACCTCTCAGGTGACAACATCAAGCTCAAGAACGGCGAGACGGGCAAAGAGTGGGAACGCAACAGCGAGATCAAGTACGTGGTGCAGACCGGCACGTTCAAAGACGTGGCCGTGCGCCTGCGCAACGCCACCTACCGTTCCAACTACTCAGCCCGTGATGCGGATGAAATGCGCTTGCTGGTGAGCTATAGCGTTGCGCTTTGGTAGTAACAACTCATAACAACAAAGACGGAGATAACCATGACCCCTTCACTGCGTAAATTGGCCCTCGCCGCCGGCTGCATGCTGTTCGCCGGCCAACTGCTGGCCGCCGACGAACCCAAGCGCCCGGAATGCATCGCCCCGGCCTCGCCTGGCGGTGGTTTTGACCTGACCTGCAAACTGGCGCAAAGCGCGCTGGTCAACGAGAAACTGCTCAGCAAGCCGATGCGCGTGACCTACATGCCTGGCGGCGTAGGCGCGGTGGCCTACAACGCCGTAGTGGCCCAGCGTCCTGCAGACGCCGGCACCTTGGTGGCCTGGTCCAGCGGTTCGCTGTTGAACCTGGCCCAGGGCAAGTTCGGTCGTTTCGATGAAAGCGCCGTGCGTTGGTTGGCCGCCGTCGGCACCAGCTACGGGGCTATCGCGGTGAAAGCCGATTCGCCCTACAAGAGCCTCGACGATCTCGTCAAAGCACTGAAGAAAGATCCGGGCAGCGTGGTGATCGGTTCCGGCGGCACCGTCGGCAGCCAGGACTGGATGCAAACCGCGCTGATCGCGAAGGCCGCCGGGATCAACCCGCGCGAACTGCGTTACGTGGCACTCGAAGGCGGCGGTGAAATTGCCACCGCCCTGCTCGGTGGCCATATCCAGGTGGGCAGTACCGATATCTCCGACTCCATGCCGCACATCTTGAGCGGCGACATGCGCCTGCTGGCGGTGTTCTCCGAGGAGCGCCTGGACGAGCCGGAAATGAAGAATATTCCGACCGCCAAGGAGCAAGGCTACGACATCGTCTGGCCAGTGGTACGTGGCTTCTACCTCGGGCCAAAAGTCAGCGATGCGGACTACGCCTGGTGGAAAGACGCCTTCGACAAACTGCTGGTCTCCGAGGAGTTCGCCAAGCTGCGTGACCAGCGCGAGCTGTTCCCGTTCGCCATGACCGGCCCGGAGCTGGACACCTACGTGAAGAAACAGGTGGCTGACTACAAAGTGCTGGCCAAAGAGTTCGGCCTGATCCAGTAATCGCCCCTCTGTGGGAGCGGGCTTGCTCGCGAAAAACGTCAACGATGACGCGTGTGGCCTGATACACGCGACGTCCTTGCGTCCTTCGTGAACAAGCGCGCGCCTACAAGAGTCTCCAAGGAGTTTCCTATGCTCTTACAACGCATTTTCGCCGCCGTGCTCTTGCTCGCCTGCGCCGGCCTGGCGCTGATGGCCTGGCCGTATCAAGCGTCGTTTTCCTACGAGCCGGTAGGGCCACGTGCCTACCCGCTGCTGATGCTCGGGCTGATGAGCCTGGCACTGATCTACATGCTGTTTCGTCCACAGCCGACCCAGCACACCGAAGAAGAGCCTGCGCTGGACCGCGACACCCTGATCAAGATCGGCGTGTGCGTCGCGCTGTTGATCGTGTTCGCCGCCACCTTCGAACCCCTGGGTTTCATCCTCAGCAGCATGCTGATCGGCATCCCGATGGCGCGCCTGTATGGCGGCCGCTGGGTGCCCAGCGTGGTGATCGTCAGCCTGATGGCGATTGGTCTTTATCTGCTGTTCGATAAAGCCATGGATGTGCCGTTGCCCCTCGGCCTGCTCGACGTTCTGGAGAACTGATATGGATACTTTCGGCTACTTGGGCCAGGGCTTCGGCGTTGCACTGTCCCCTTACAACCTGGTGACCGCACTGTGCGGCACCCTGATCGGTACTGTCGTCGGCTTGTTGCCGGGCCTGGGCCCGATCAACGGCGTGGCGCTGTTGATCCCCATCGCCTTCGCCCTGGGCCTGCCGCCGGAATCGGCGTTGATCCTGCTGGCAGCCGTGTACCTGGGCTGTGAATACGGCGGCCGTATCAGCTCGATTCTGCTGAACATCCCAGGCGAAGCTTCCACCGTAATGACCACCCTCGACGGCTACCCGATGGCCCGTAAAGGCCTGGCCGGCGTGGCACTGTCGTTGTCGGCGTGGAGTTCGTTCATCGGTGCGTTTATCGCCACCTGCGGCATGGTGCTGTTTGCGCCGCTGCTGGCTAAATGGGCGATTGCCTTCGGCCCGGCGGAATATTTCGTACTGATGGTGTTCGCGATTGTCTGCCTGGGAGGCATGGCCGGTGACAAACCGTTGAAGACCTTTGTGGCGGCGCTGATCGGTCTGTTCCTGTCGGCGGTCGGCATCGACGCCAACAGCGGCGTGTACCGCTTTACCGGCGATAACATTCACCTGACTGACGGCATCCAGTTTGTGGTGCTGGTGCTGGGTTTGTTCTCCATCAGCGAAATCCTGTTGCTGCTGGAAAAAACCCACCGTGGCCAGGAAGCGGTAAAAGCCACCGGGCGCATGATGTTTAACCTGAAGGAAGCGGGCGCCGTCTTCGTCGTCAACATCCGCTGCGGTCTGCTTGGCTTCATCATGGGCGTGTTGCCGGGTGCCGGTGCTACCTTGGCCTCGGCCGTTGCCTACATGACCGAGAAACGCCTGGCCGGTGCCAGCGGTAAATTCGGCCAAGGCGACATGCGCGGCCTGGCGGCTCCGGAAACGGCCATCGGCGCCTCTGCCTGCGGCGCCCTGGTGCCGATGCTGACCCTCGGCGTACCCGGTTCGGGCACTACGGCGGTGATGATCGGCGCGCTGTCGCTGTACAACATCACCCCGGGCCCGCTGCTGTTCCAACAGCAACCGGACATCGTCTGGGGCCTGATCGCCTCGTTGTTCATCGCCAACATCATGCTGGTGATCCTCAACATCCCGATGATCCGCATCTTCACCCGTATCCTCGCCGTGCCGAACTGGGCGCTGGTGCCGGTGATCGCCATCATCACCGCGATTGGTGTGTACGCGGTTCACGCCACCACGTTCGACCTGTTCCTGATGGTCGGTATCGGCATCTTCGGTTACATCCTGCGCAAGCTGGACTTCCCGCTGTCGCCGGTGCTGCTGGGCTTTATCCTCGGCGGCTTGATGGAGCAGAACCTGCGCCGTGCGCTGTCGATCTCCAACGGTGACCTGCAGATCCTCTGGTCGAGCCCGATCACCTTTGGTGTGTGGGTGCTGACCGCGCTGATGCTGGCCTTTCCGCTGATCCGCATCTACCGCAAACGTGCCCTGCAGCGTCGTGCCGTGGCCGATGTCTGAGGTCACCTTTAAACAATGGTGGGGAACACCGCTGGTCGGCCTGGCCGGCGGTTACCTGGCCAGCCTCGTCGGCTGGCCTTTGCCATACATGGTTGGCTCGTTGCTGGCGATCATCCTGGTGCGTTGCCTCACACCCTGGCAGTTGGCGGAAATTCCCGGTGGGCGCAAATGCGGCCAATGGGTGGTAGGCATCGGCATCGGCCTGCACTTCACGCCCGTGGTGATCGAGCAGGTGATGAGCCACTTCGGGCTGATCTTTTTCGGCGCGCTGGTCACCAGCCTGTCGAGCGTGGTCGGCGTATGGTTGATGCGCCGCAGCGGTGAAGACCGCGCTACCGCGTTCTTCTCCAGTATGCCGGGCGGTTCCGGCGAGATGGTCAACCTCGGCGCCCGCAATGGCGCCGTGCTCAGCCGTGTCGCGGCAGGGCAGAGTCTGCGCGTGCTGGTGGTGGTGCTGTGTGTGCCGGCGATCTTCAAGTACCTGCTGGAAGGCGGTACACCGCAGTTTCATCCGGCGCCCGTGAGTTGGCCTTGGCTGTTAGCGCTGTTTCCGATGGGCGCACTGGTCGCCTGGGGTTGGCAGCGTTTGCGTCAGCCGAACCCGTGGCTGTTCGGGCCCTTACTGGTAAGCGCCACTGCCAGTGTGGTCTGGAACCTGCACATCGGCCTGCCCGATGGCGGCAGCCAAATCGGCCAATGGTTGATCGGTAGCGGTTTGGGCTGCCACTTCAACCGGCAGTTCTTCCGTCGGGCGCCGTCGTTCATGGGCCGCACCCTGATCGGCACGGCCTTGACCATGGCGCTGGCGACCCTGGCAGCGGTGGGTTTGAGCGCCTTGACCCACCTGGACCTGCGCTCGCTGACCTTGGGCATGATGCCGGGGGGGATTGCCGAGATGAGCCTGACCGCCGAGACGCTGCAGTTGTCCGTCCCCCTGGTAACGGCCATGCAGGTGATGCGTTTGTTGTTCGTTCTGTTTCTCGCCGAACCCCTGTTCCGGCACTGGAACCGCCAACCCTGACCACCGCAACGTGAACGGCTCGCCAGCGGGCCGTTGCCGTTTGTCGGCACTGTCATTTCTCACAGCTGGTTGCTCCCCAGATTCCGCGTTACACCTCTTCGCAACTACTCCCACTCAGTATATGGGCCGTAGACATTGAGTTCCTCACTGACTGCAGAGGGTTTCATCATGGGTAACGACGAAGAGCTTTCCAACCATCCAAACCAGCGCTTGATCAAGCTCCCAGAAGGGCGCTCACTGCTTGCGTCTTACTCAAACCAGCAGCCACCTGAAAAGACGCCGCCCGTGCAGCGTACTTTCATCGACCCTCGTTACCTGGTGCCATGCCCCTCCGACCTGTCTCTCAATTCGACGGAAGCCTTCAAAAAGGTTCGCCTCGAAGATTTGGTACTGTACATCCCCGCAAATACCCAGCCGGTGCAAGGCGTCGATGCAGGTATCAATCTCGTCGCGATCACGATGCACAAGGAGGGACTACTGATTGCCTTGCTGCCATTTCTGGAGATGGCAGCCCTGGATTTCGTGGAACTGTTCTGGGGCGATCTGAGCAACCCCGTCGCATCCACCACCATCCACCAGCATGAAGTGGATAACGCTGAGGTGATTCCCCTGTTCGTACCGTCGGGTGCGATCACCGACGGTAATGTCTATCCGGTGTTCTTCCGGGTGACACGCCTCGGCCTGGCGGTAGGAGAAACAAGAAAATTCGCACTGAAGGTTGATAAGGTGAAACCCGCCGGGGACAACCCGGACGGCTACAGTTTTGTAAACACGAACCTGCCCAAGCCGATCATTCCCCAAGCGTTTCTCGACTTTGGCGTTACAGAAGAAGATGCCCAAAACTGCATAGAGATTCGCGTCCCCTACTACCCTGCCGATACCTCATTGTCACCACGCACCCACCGCGCGGTGCGTGATGTTGTTCGCCTGAAAATCGGCGACGCACTATTCGAGCACACCGTGTCGCAGCCAGAAGCGGATCACCATGACGACATTGTCTTCAGGCTGTGCATCGAACACTGGCTTCAGATCGGCAGCGGCTCTCACGTCGCTGAGTGGAACGTGATTGATGAGTGCGGAAACTACTCGGATGGCTGGTCGGTCGCCGAATTCCTCGAGGTCTTCCTGAACGATGGTTCAGAGCCATTGTTGCCCCATTGCTTCTTCGATGAGGCTCCGGAAGACATCCTCAACCTCGATGAAGTCAGTGGCGATTTTGTGACGATCGTCGTTCCAATCGCGGGTAACGGCTACCGATTGGGCGACGTGATCAAGGTGACCCTCACCGGCAGGACGGCGGATGGGCAAACGGTGAGGAAAACCTACAGTTCCGATCCACTGACATCCACCACGACGCGCCAACTCAGAATTCCATGCCCGGTAAGCGACCTGATACCGTTGATCAGAGGGCAGGCTCGACTTCGCTATGAGCGAATCCGCTTTGGCGCGCCGAATAGAGGCTCACACCTCACGCTGGTCAGTGTGATCGGCACCGCCATTCCCGGTGGGCTTTACGCCCCGACATTTCGGGAGGCTGTCGATGGGATTCTGATTGCGGATACCCCCATCATTAACATCGACATCCGTAAATATCATGGACAGGACTTCTTTGACCGCATCACGCTGAAGCTGTTGGGCCGCTACCCTAACGGTAAATTTTACTACCACGAAGAATTCAAAAATGCAGGTACAGGCAATGTGGTGTTCTCGATTATCAATGGCCCCGAGGGTGATATTGCCAAATTGGCAGGTGGCAGCCTGACTGCTTCTTATACCCGTCAGAATAGCGAGGGAACAATACCATCCCCGGACACAACCGTTTATGTCGGTGCCTCTACGGCCGTACTGCCCGAACCGAGGGTGCATGAGGCTCCGCCGCCTGATTACGTATTTGATCCGAACCAATCCACCGGTGATGCCACCATTGAGGTTGACCCCCACAACGATATCAAAGTGGGGGATACGGTCACCCTGCACGCTGAAGGCACTGCGCCAGGTGGAAGCGCTCCGCCACAACCCTTCTTTGTCTCAAACATTTGGAAAGACCGGCCGCTGCCTTTCACGCTTAAGCGCCAGTACATCCTGCTCAATCAAAGCATGAATATTTTCTACGACCGCGCCCGCCCAGGCGTTGCACCACGCACGTCGAACACCGTACCCATGAAGATCCTCGCAGTGCGCCATTTGCCCGCGCCTTTGGTTTACAACAGCACCCCCGTGGACGACGGAAACGCGACCATCAACCCGGTCATTGCTGACAACACGCCAGAGGTGACGGTACGCGTGCAATTTGCACCGATGTCTTCGAACGACTTCATCAAGCTCGAACTGCAAGGCAAGCCCGGTGCGACGCTGCCGTCCATAACGCCCCAATACGGCAACCCAACTACGGGTTTCGTCGATTTCAAATTCTCCAACAGCGTCATCGGCGACTACATTGGAAGCGTCCTGCGTCTTCAGTATCACGTCACAACCAACGGCGTCACCGATGACTCAAGGGTGCTGAATCTGCGCGTACTGGACTTCAATGAATTACCCGGCGGCAATCCACTGCCGCAGCCAAGACTCAATGGCCTGCCATCCGGCTCAACCATCGACTTGAATACATTCAACACCGATTGCTGGGTGAGCCTGGTGCGCTGGACGTTGAGCCGGAAGGGCCAACGGATCTGGCTCAAACTCCATAGTGTTGGCGCAACCCCTTTGACACTGCTGAACGGCCATCCGATCGACCAGACGCAGGTCGATAATGGGATAGTGAATGAAAAGGCAATGCGTGATTGGTTTACCGTACTTGCGGATAGCAGCCAGGTGACGGCAACGGCAGCCGTCACTTTCAATGGCGATTCAAATGAACTGACCGCCAAGCCCTTTCCGTCGAGCAACTACACCATCACAGCGCTTCGGCTCTATGATTTGACAGACTTTGAGTTATTGTCCTGGAATGGCTGGGTCAACATCATCAATGTCTTGGGCGCGATCAGAAACGTCAACAACAACAATTTCTGGTATGTGAAACTCAATAATGGCAGCCCTCTCTTTCCCGGCGTCATTAAAACCTTTTATATCAAGAGCGGTAAAACCTACGACTTGAGCTTCAAAATGAAGGTGGACTTGAACCCCTATCTACCCCAGGTATTCATAGAGTTCGGCACTCAGTCACAATCTTTCACCCATGTTAATCCCGGTGTGTGGACCTCACACTCCCGGACCTTTGCATTGCCTGCCGGGGTTCCCTCTCAGTTCTTGCCTATGCGCATCTACTTCAAGAGTATTACCTCAGGGGCAGAGTTTTCACTGGATGATATTTTGGTTGTGGAGCGGCCATAGATTCATTGCTCAAGACCGCTGCCGGGTGGCGACATAGCCACCCGACAGCAGCACATTGAAGGCAATAAAAAAGGCCTCTCTACCGTCAGGAAGAGAGGCCTTTCAATGGGTTATTATCTGGGTATGCATCGTTGAAGAGTTTCATTGAAATCTTGTCCAGCCGGGCACTGTCTTGGCTGCCTTATCCACCGCTGGGAATTAGTGTCGTACCTGCAGGTGTAATACCAACCCGGCGATATGCTTTTGAAGGTGCCTGCACGAGTGCAGACAGGATCAAGCCCTGGGTACTCACTCGACACCGTCTCGGAAGGGCCACTGGCACAAGCGGCAAGCAGCACAGCGACACCTGCCGCCAGTAATACCTTGGGGACAGTACGCATAACTTTCTTACTCATAAAATGATGCATGGGAATCTCCTGATTAGGAATGCCCCTCCAGTTAGCCCCCAAAAAAATAAACCGCCTACTGTCAGATTTGACAGGTTGGCGGTTTGTCCGACAAGCGGAAAGTACTGCACCGGCCGCGCTTAGAACGCGTAGCGCAGCCCCACATTCACACCCAGGGGTTGCTTGATGTTCTTGCCCACGCTGCGCTCCAGGTCCGCATGCATGCTCAAGTTCTGCGACACCGACATCGCCATACCCGCCCCCAGCTTCAAACGTGAGCCCGACAGGTCGTTGTTGAACGAGTTGTCGTTGACAAACACTTTGTTGCTCTGGTCGAACTCATGGGTGACTGCGGCTTTCAAGTAAGGCTGCAGCACGCCGCCGCTGTCGAGTTGGATATTATTGCCGGCAGTGACGCCCAACTCACCGATCACCGAACTCGAACGATCCCCCTTGGCGCTCAGGCCGTTGTCCAGTGTGTAGCTCTGGGCCTGGGTGATCACCGCCGCCAATTGGCCGTAGGGTTCGACGAAATAGCCGTCATCCAGCGTGATATGACGACCGAACTCAGCCGAGGCACCTGTGGCATTTTGCGTGTAGTTGCCCTTGCTCTTCTTGCCATCGCTCATGGCCACGTTGGACTCATTGTGCAGGCGGTTGAACTTGAGCACGCCGTCGAAGTAAAAGCCGCTTTCGCTATCCAGCCACGTTGCATAGCCGCCCACGTAGTAGCTGTTGATGGTGGCTTTGCTGCCCAGGTTCAAGTCCAGGTCCGATTGGCTGTGGCCGGCCATTGCACCGATCAGCCACTGCCCATCGCCGGCCTCCAGCGGTGCATCCGCACCCAAAGTGAAACCGCGTTGGGTCTGGTTATAACCCAAGCCAGTCTTGTCGTTGGACACTTCATACTTATTGCCGTAGGCACGGGTCCACAAGCCAGCGGTCTGTCCACCGTTGAAACGCAGTTCGCCCATGCGCGTACGCAGGTTAGTCATTTCCCCCAACAACACGCTCGGCGCCGCGTTGAACAAGGCCAACACCGAGTTGGTGCTCGGGCTGATGACCTTGCTATCCGGGTCCAGGTACCAATCATGATTCTGGTTATCCGCCGCCAGGTCGTAAGAATAGGTACCGCGGTCGACCCGACCGCCCACCAGGCTGAAATCCGCCACACCGTCGGCGGTGTGCACCATGTGCAGGCGCTCGTTCAACGGGTCGGCCCCCGTGGCGGCGAGCAGCAACTGATGGTGACCAGCAGACGTGCCCGTGACGTTTAGGAAGTCGCCGGTCAGCGAGCCGAAATCCGCCTTCATGATGAACGTACCGCCGGTGCCGGAGAGGTTAGCCACGTCCAGCTTATAGAAGGCTCCGGACTCGCCGAACTTAACGTTACCGCCGTTCATCGACAATGTGTTGAGCGCTTGTTGACCATCCACCATCACCCAGGTGGCGTCGCTGTTGACCGACAGTTTGTCGACATTGTCCAGGCGACCGGTCAGCACCGAGCCATTGTTCAGGCCAACGTTGGCGCTGCCGCCGCTGTTGATGATGTCGCCGTTCATGAAGGCGAAATCCATGTTCATGTCCAGGGCGCTGTCTTTGCCGACTTGGATATTGCCACCCAGCGTCGTGTTAGAGACATTGACATCGGCCGCGCCGCCGTGGGCAAGCTCAAGCATGTTGCCGTTGCCGCCGACCAAGGTCGTGCCATTGTTGATGTTGATCTCGGTGCCACCGGGGTAGTCCACCAGGATGGCAGCCCCTGTTCCGCCCACCACTTCAGTCTGGTTGAGGTTCAGCACGGAGGGGTTATCCACCGTAGGCAGGCGATACGCCACAATGCCGTTGGTGCCGCCGTAAATTCGGCCGCCCTGGGTGGTCAATTGCCCGTCGTACGCTCTCAAACCAGCGTTTGCACCGCTGACCTGAGTGTTATGCAGGGCCAAAGTGCTGGAGCCGCTGAGCACAATGCCATCTGTGGCGCCAGTCACGTCGCTATCGAACACTTCCACGGCAGAGCCGCGGTCCGAATTGGTGCCGACAATCATGCCTTCGGCACCGCCGCTGTAGATCGAAGCATCGCGCACGGTACCTTTACTGCCATAAAGCGCCACACCCACTTCAGTACCGGCGGTGTTCTTGACAGTGCCACCGCTCATCGTAAAGGTCGAATCATAGGCTTTAACCCCCAGGATCCTGGCCCCATTCGAGGTCAGGGTGGCCTCCGTCACGTGGTAGCGATCAACTAACGTGTCAGCGTCAATGACGACGTTTTGCCCAGGGTAGATATTCAACGCCTTGACCTGTGTCGCCGCCAAGGCGACAGGCATGACGGCCAATACTCTAATAGCTAGTGATAAACGAGAAAGAAGAAATGTTTTTTCAGTGGACATGCTTAAGTACCTCTAGTCGGTGACTGAACAAGCCAAGCGATTTAAAGGTCCATCGACTCTGGCTTTCAGAAGCGGCAAGGGTACGGATCAGGCAGGGAGGTTCATGTAGGGATCGTCCAAGGCGACGTAGGACTTTCCTTAATCACAGCAGGTCGTGAAATTTGAGCCTGCAGGGGCTCGCTAAAAAAGAACGGTACAAACCGTCACGGCTACCCATGACGGTTCATACCGGGCGACGCGTTTAAGGAGTAGGCAGAGCACCGCAAACGGTGGTATCGGCGTTACGGCGGCTGACATAGAGAATCGTCGGTAGGGATTGGCCTGTCGTCACCCCGTCGGCTTTGAGTACGGTGTAATAGAACTCTACTCGCCCCAAAATCGCCGGCTGGACATACGTGGCGAAATCCGCGACGAATTCTTCGCCATTGTGGCCCGGCAGGCTGTGATCATTTACGACCACAATCGGAGGCAGCATTTCTGCTTGGACCAGTATGTTGGAGGACTCCAAGCCCTCTCCATACAGGGTCCAGAAACGCCTGATCGTGTCACCTGTTTTCAGATTGACCGCATCCTTGATTCTTGTGTCAATGCCAAGCTCAACAAACTGCTTGCAACTGATCGAGCGCAAGGTGCCGCCCGCACTCACGGATTTAGGGAATTGTGCCAGCGCCAGGTTCGTCAGTTCACTGGCAAACACATCAACCGGCGTAGACAGGGACGTGTCCATGTTGGGGTTCACACCATTCGTCAGGCTGTACCAGACGGCTTTGTCCAGTCCGTTAAGGCCGGCAGCGATGATTGAGGCAGGAATAGTGAAGGAAAACGCCCCTGAGTCAATTTCAGGCTGCGTCACGGTATGAGGGGTGGGGGTGAAAATCGGTATCCCGTCCCAGTAGAGCTGAAGTTGGTGCCCTGGCATCGCTCCGATATACACACCAAATGCGGCGGTAGCAGGGCCGTCATCACCCGGTCCAATCTCGTTGGTGAGTCCGTCGAAGGAGGTTACCGTAATCTGCGGCAGGTAATCCCGGATGGGACCGGGGCCTCCAGGTTCTCCAGCGGCTGACCGGAAGTCTGCAGCCACCGAAATAGAGTTGGACCATGCTGAAGCCGTGCCGCCATCCACCACTTGGTAACGTAGGTTGGCTGTACCGGCAACAGTGATCCCATAGGCCGCGAAGAGAATGAGCCATGGAATTTCAATCTTTGCGGGGTTTGCAAGGGTCGGCTCGGACGACAATGCAGCCGGGAACACGTGCCCACCCAAGTCGATGTTCAGGGTTTGGCCAGGTCTATAATTGGTCCAGCCAAAAATATACACTTCCGCCAATTTCAACTGCGCGTCCCGAAGGTCCAACGGTGCCGCCGGTACTGCGGGGTCGGTCAAGTTCGTCGGCTGGGGCGTTAAAAGATACTCAACCTCTCTCAACTTCGTCGGATAAATTGTTGAGTTCTCGGAGTAGTCAAAGTAACGGAACGACAGGTGCTCTACACGTGACCCCTTAGCGACAACTTCATCTTTAGTGAGAGAGACAACGACAGGCAAAGTATTAACCGGCAGACTGCTAACAACTTTTATTGGATCCGCATCTGTAACATTCCCATACAACCAAAGCTCATCCATTGCACGTGCAATTAGACGCCCTGGAACAGTAATATCAAGTGCATCGCCATTCGCGGCCAGTGACTCCAGCGTGACCTTCCCACCTACTGCACCGCCTGTCAACGTCACAGCATCCAATAAAATCCCACCGGCAGGGCCAATAGTATCGACGTTCACCAATGTAGTGTTGGACTGCTCGTTACCCCCCGATCCCAAAGCGATCTCATAACTGACACGATACTCCCCATGGTTCGATACATCGACATCTTTGATAGTTACTGCCAATGGCCAAACCAGACTCGACAATGGCTTAGGTCGTTCTATAGGATCTCCATAAACGACGCCATTCACGAACAACCGAAACACATCAGGGTTGCTTCCAGGAAGCGGAAAGGTATCGTCCCACATATCAACTTCAAGCTTGACGCCTTCCGTTTGCGCAACGATAGTTTTCATCAGATTAGGCGGTAAACCGACCACTGGAGGCAGGGCATTGGTAACTCTGAGGTCATCCACAGCTCTAGGTCCGTGGGGCGCAAGACCATGGGGAACAGGGGCCTCCAAGGGATTGACGCATTGAGTAGCGCTACTATCGTTGCCCTTCGACTTCTTTTTTTGATCGACTGAAGCTGCTTGAGTGTTATTTGACTTAGCCATCACTGCTTACTCCTGTAAGTTAAATGATTCACGCTCGTCACCCGACGCACGCGAGGGATGAGAGCTTAATTAGACATCACTCAATCAACTTGCACAGCCTGTGAAACTTGACAGCTGCACAAATGCACAAACTATGCATCTGAATGACAGACCACCTAAACAGCTGCCTTAATAACAAACACGCTAAAAACCAAACACCTTTAACACCAATTACTCTAAACAAACCTAAGTCTTCGGCTCACTCCAATGCAAAAACATCATCAGATTTTTCATAAATAAAAAAGAGGGCTTTCGCCCTCTTTTATTTCAGCCAACGTTTAAACGCCGCCACTATGCGGCCCCAGGCACGTTCCACCACCCGGTATCTTCAAATCGATATAGATAAGTTTCCTGGAGGACAACCCGGTCTCCCCCGCTGCCTTGAACAGACGATACTGCACAACCGCCGAGCCGAAATCCTTCACCAAACCCGGCAATGTGATCAAGCTGAATGGCTCGATACGGATCTCAACTTGGCCTCTGTCACGATCATCCGATGTCAGGCGATGCTCAAAACTCACCTCGGTACCACTGAAGGGCTCACCACTGCCATTTTTTGACGGGTAACTTTTCCAATATAAATGCACGTAATCACCGGTACTGAAATGAGTAAAATCCCAGAGTATGCCAATGAACACGCCTTCATAAGGTTCCGGTTTGGTACCGCACGCAATAAAGAACAGAGGGCTGTCATTCAATAGCACCGGACTCTTGAGGCCGGTCAGCGTGTCGAGGGTTACCCGTACAGGCGTTGAAGGGCTGCGCTGCCGGTTTATGCCGTTGTCTGTCCAGTAATAGACTTCAGCGAGGTTGACGGACGACGCCACTGCCCAGGGCACCCACAGCGTGATCAACTTCCCGGCCACGTCCCCCAGCTGTACGTCATAGGCCGCGACGATAACGTCGTCGCTGTTCCAGCACAGTTCAAGGCGTTCGCCTTGTTGCGGGTTTTCAAACAATCGCACTTCTACCCGCACCGGCCCGGGGCTATCAACGGAAGTCAGCACATTGTCGCCGGTCTTGCCCTTTATGATGGGGACGGCCAGCTTGCGATTGATCGGATCAGGCCCGCTGGGGTCCGGACCGGCCACACGCATATCTACATCATAAAAGCTGTCCGGTGACGGCTTGGAAGCGCTGCCTTGCTCATACACATAGCGCACACGCAATGGATAACGCGTAGAGAAACCACCGGCAGCAATAACAGACCACGGCACAGGCCTGAGAATCGGCCAGTGCTGCACATCGCCAATCTCTTGGATGCCGAGGGAATGAGTATTCCAATAGGTGTAAATTTTGGCCCCCGCTTCTGCGCCCTCTATCCGAGGGATGGTGACCGCCAGCTCTTTCGGCGGCCAGGTATCTTCAAAGAGGACCACACCCGTCAGCTCAGCCGGCTCAATGTAAGGACGAGGCAGGTCCGGCAACACAACCGGAGAGGCCTTGAGCTTGAGTGCATCAGAAAACTGCCCCACATTGCCGCCTCGATCCTCAAGCCGACAGGACACGAACCTGTCACCGCTACCGCTGGCACGCACGTGCGCCTCAGGAAGGGTGAACGCGATGGGCGCGCCTTGCACATGCGCTCTCGTAATGACAAAGGTGGCAGCCAGGCTTAGATCAGGAAGTGTTCCGTAATAGACGTAGATCAAATCGCCAATACGCATATCAAACCAACGCACCAGCCAGAACGGTATGCCACCGTGCGTGACCAAGTACCCATCCGTCACCTCAGTGCGAGCCTCGTCATCCACCTGCACATCCGGGCCAGGGTTACCACCATTCGGAGCGGTTTTGTCGACATTGACGAAGGTTGGAAATGAGTCGCTCGGCCCAATCAATCTGGCGCTGACATTATAAGTCAGCCGATGGATGCCCTCGGTCGACAAGATCGATTTGGGTAAGTACTGCACCAACGGAAAGATGTCGTCAGGGTTGTACGGACCTTTAATAGGGTGGGTATGCACAGTGTCGCCATTCCAACGATATTCCACCGTTGTCACCATGTCCTCCTCATGGAGGTTGAATGGCCAGACCCGTGCAATCGTAACTTCCAGATCCTGATCATGAAGAGCAAGCGGCAAGGTCCGAGCTGCTTCGTCCCACTCCAAATCCAGTGCCTGGGAAGGGTTAGGCGCGTCCAGCTCAAGTATCGTCGGGTCACGCATCGGCTTCGTGGCCGCTCTTGACCCATGAGGGGGCCGCCGGCCTGAGGGCAGGTTCGAATCAGACATGGTCACGCTCCTTGAGCAATCAATCGAGGATCGACCCGGGCGATCAGCACGCTCAGGTCCGGATACTTATTGAATGCGCAAAAAAAGCGCGCGGATACTGTCAGAAATAACAGGGCTCCGCCGTTACCGATGAACGGCAGCCTGCCGCCCCAAGGGATTCAGGCAGGTGGCAACACCCAATTGATCGGCGTCTCGCCATTCTGCTCAAGAAACTTGTTGGTACGACTGAAATGCCCGCACCCGAGGAACCCGCGATATGCCGACAGCGGCGACGGGTGCACCGAGGTCAACACCAGGTGCTTGGTGGCATCGATCAGCTTCTGCTTGCTCTGGGCATGGGCGCCCCACAGCAAAAACACCAGGTGCGGTTGATGCTCGCTGACCACTTCGATAATCCGATCGGTAAAGAACTGCCAGCCCTTGCCCGCATGGGCGTTGGCGTTGGCGCGCTCGACGGTCATGGTGGTGTTGAGCATCAGCACGCCCTGGTCCGCCCAGCTTTGCAGGTAGCCGTGATTGGGGATGTCGATGTTCAGGTCGCGCTTGAGCTCTTTATAGATATTGACCAGTGACGGCGGCGCCGGCACGCCCGGTTGCACCGAGAAGCACAGGCCGTGGGCCTGGCCGGGGCCGTGGTACGGGTCCTGGCCGAGGATCACGACTTTGACCTTGTCCAGCGGCGTGGAATTGAGCGCGTTGAAAATCAGCGGGCCGGGCGGGTAGATCTCTTTGCCGGCGGCATGTTCCTGGCGCAGGAACTCGCGCAACTGCGCCATGTACGGCTGCTCGAACTGATCCCGCAGGGCGTGTTTCCAGCTGGGTTCGAGTTTGATACGGTCGTCTTCGGTCATGGTTGAATAGTCTTGTCAAAA
This sequence comes from Pseudomonas sp. A39, assembly GCF_058145955.1. Classification (NCBI taxonomy): domain Bacteria; kingdom Pseudomonadati; phylum Pseudomonadota; class Gammaproteobacteria; order Pseudomonadales; family Pseudomonadaceae; genus Pseudomonas; species Pseudomonas sp. A39. The sequence goes on along the minus strand of NZ_JBYVMD010000019.1, from coordinate 40,761 downwards.
AGAATGAGGCGAACCCTAGGAAAGCCGACCCCGCTTGTCAATTGATCTGACACACCACCGACACTTTCCTACGAAGCGATCATACTCATCCTTCAACGTATCGATTGAGGTCACGATGAACCTGCACTTCGAAGAGCTGACCGGCAGCGACGGTGCCCGCATCGGCATCGCCAGCCTCGACGCTGAAAAATCCCTCAATGCCCTTTCCTTGCCGATGATCCTCGCCCTGGGCGAACGCCTGGATACCTGGGCCAAGGACCCGAACATCGTCTGTGTACTGCTGCGCGGCAACGGCCCCAAAGCGTTTTGCGCCGGTGGCGAAGTCCGCAGCCTGGCGCAGGCCTGCCGGGAACAGCCAGGGGTTGTGCCGGACCTGGCCGCGCAGTTTTTTGCCGCGGAGTATCGCCTTGATTACCGCCTGCACACCTACCCCAAACCGCTGATCTGCTGGGGCCACGGCTACGTGCTGGGTGGCGGCATGGGCCTGCTGCAGAGTGCGGCAGTGCGCATCGTCACCCCCAGCAGCCGGTTGGCCATGCCGGAGATCAGCATCGGCCTGTACCCGGACGTCGGCGCCAGTTGGTTCCTGTCACGCCTGCCAGGCAAGCTCGGGCTCTTCCTGGGCCTCACGGGTGCCCATATCAACGGCCGCGACGCTTTGGACCTGGGCCTGGCCGACCGCTTCCTGCGCGACGACCAGCAAGACGAACTGCTCGATGGCCTGCTGCAGCTGAACTGGCAGGAACAGACCTCGATGCAACTCAACAGCCTGCTCAAGGCGCTGGCCCAGGAAGCCGTCGATCAGCAACCCGAAGCACAATGGCTGCCGCGCCGGGCACAGATCGACGAATGGCTGGACGTGGGTGATGTGCGATGCGCCTGGCGCGCCTTGAGTCAATTGCGCGAACACGCCGACCCACTGTTCAGCCGGGCCGGCAAGACACTCAGCGGAGGCTGCCCGTTGACCGCGCACCTGGTATGGGAACAGATCCAGCGTGGCCGGCATCTGTCCCTGGCGCAGGTGTTCCAGATGGAATACACCCTGAGCCTCAATTGCTGCCGTCACCCCGAATTCAGCGAAGGCGTGCGTGCGCGGCTGATCGACAAGGACCAGGCGCCGCATTGGCATTGGCCGGATATCAACGCGATTCCGGAGGCGGTGGTGCAGGCGCACTTCAATAAGGCGTGGGAAGGCCGCCATCCGCTGGCAGACCTGTCCGATTATTGATTAATTGTGGCCAATAAAAAGCGGCGCTTCCTGCGCCGCTTGCACTACAGACCGGTCAGCGATGACCGCCGCGACCGCCTCCATGGTCACCGCGGCCGTGCCCGCCATTGCCCCAACGATCGCCGCCCCAGCCTTGGTTCGGATAAGGCCGGTAACCGGCACGCGGTCCGTAGTAACGCGGGGCCGGCTGGTAGTAGCGCGGGGCCGAGTAATAACGCGGTTGGGGCGCGTAATAGCGCGGCGCAGGGTAGTAATCACGGCGGTACGGGTACGCCGTGCCACCCCCGTAGTAATACACCGGTGCCGGTGAGGTGTAGACCTCGGATCGATAGTAGCTCTGGCCTCCATCGTAATAAGGCACACAAGCAGAAAGGGTCAGACCGAGTAAAGCGCTGAGCAGCAGTCGTCGATACATGGCGGCCTCCTGGACCGCGGAAGAGCACCTCCAGCGACGCGGGAGGGCGGCATCCAGCTTTCGCTGAATGACGAAATATCTGACATCAAAAACGGAATCTGGTGCGTTCTTGCAACGGCTTGATACATCTGCGCAAGCTTTATCGATTCAGTTAATTTGTCTGGATCGAAACTTTGTCGATTGCGATGATGTCACTATGACACTGCACCAGGCCAGGGAGGCTCTACCGTGCGTCCTCCGTTACTACCGTCGGATTCAAGCCATGAAAATCTCAACCAAGCTGCTGCTTTCATTTCTACTGTGTGCGCTGGTCACCCTCGGGGTCGGCTTGTTGGGCATCAAAGGCGTGGTGCGCCTCGCCACGGCATTAGAGCTAACGTTCTCCAACAACCTGGTTTCCGTGAGCAACACCGCCGCTACCCTCAATGGCTTGGTGGCCCATAACCGGGGCCTGTACCGATTGATGGATGCCAGCAAAGGCGAAGTGTCCGCCCAGGATCGTGAACGCGTGCGCCAGGATATCGCCCAGGAACTCAAGCGCAGCCAAGCTGCGTACGCCACCTACCGCGCAACGCCGCTGGAAGATGATGAACGCGCAGCGGGAGACAAACTCGACCAGATCCTGCCCACCTACATCAGCAGCTCCGAACGCATCATGTCGCTGCTCGACGGCAACCAGGTCGATGAGGCCCGCACCCAGCTCAATACCACCAACAATGAAGTCTTCCGTCAGGCGCGCGAGCTGATCCGCGTGATGATCGAATCCAATAACCGCCAGATCAAAGAGGGGGCGGTCGCCGCCGACGAACTGCGCAACAGCGCGTTGACGTGGATGATCAGCGGCATTGTGCTGGCCTTCATCATCGCCCTGACTGTCGGCGTATTGATCACCCGCCTGATCACTCGCCCCATCGCTCAGGCCGTGCAGAGTGCACAACGCATTGCCAAGGGCGACTTGACCCAAGCCATAACCACCGAGCGTACCGACGAAGCCGGGCAACTGTTGGTGGCGCTGTCGGATATGCAGGGCGGCTTGAAAAGCACCCTGGTGGAAATCGCCAACGCGTCCGACCAGCTTGCATCGGCCGCCGAAGAACTGAGTGCGGTCACCGATGAAAGCAGCCGTGGCCTGACCCGTCAGAATGATGAGATCCAGCAAGCGGCCACCGCCGTCAACCAGATGACCGCAGCCGTGGACGAAGTGGCCAGCAACGCCGTCTCGACCTCTGAAGCCTCGCGCCAGGCCACCACCGAAGCCGAAGATGGCCGTCAGCAAGTGGAACAGGCCGTGTCCGGCATGAGTTCGATGGTGGTCGAGATTAACGACTCCACGCAGTCGGTCGCAGACCTCGCCGGCCAGGTGCGGGAAATCGGCAAGGTGATCGATGTGATCCGCGGCATCGCCGACCAGACCAACCTGCTGGCCCTCAACGCCGCCATTGAAGCGGCGCGGGCGGGAGAGCAAGGTCGTGGCTTTGCGGTGGTCGCCGATGAAGTGCGAGCGCTGGCCCATCGCACCCAGACGTCCACGGTCGATATTGAAAAGATGATTGGTGAAGTGCAGACCGGCGCCGACGATGCGGTTGCGGCAATGAATAAGAGCCTGACCTGGGCCAACAACACCCAGACCCTGGCGCAGAACGCCGGCGAAGCGCTGCAACGGATCACCGCCAGTGTGGCGAAGATCAATGAACGCAACCTGGTGATCGCCTCCGCCTCGGAAGAACAGGCCCAGGTGGCCCGCGAAGTCGACCGCAACCTGCTGAACATTCAGGACCTGTCCACCCAGACGGCGGCCGGTGCCCATCAGACCAGCGCGTCCAGCCAGGACCTGTCGCGCCTGGCCACCTCGTTCAACGTACTGGTCAGCAAGTTCCAGCTCTAAGTAGCCCGGGCAGGGTCGGCCCTGTATCGTACAAGGCACAGCGGGATTCTCCGCAACCTTGCCCGATCCAGCCCGAACCTGCCCATGACCACGCCAACCCTTTGCCCCGCCTGCGGGGCCCGCAACGACTGCACCCTGGCTGACCCACGTACGGTCGACCAGGCCTGCTGGTGTTACAGCGTCACCATCGACCCCGCCGTGCTCCAAGCCCTGCCCGATGAGTTGCGCAACACAGCCTGCCTGTGCCCGCGTTGCGCCCAGGTCGATGCGCAGTTGCGTGGCGCTGAGCCGACGTAATGCGGGTTGATCGCTTCCTCAGCAACCTGCCTCGGTTCAATCGCAAGCAAGTGCGCCTGTTGCTGGTTGAGCGGCGCGTGTCGATCGACGGCGTGGCCGTCAGCGATCCTCATCATGAGGTGCGGACATTCAGCCGCGTATGCGTGGACGATGAAGTGCTGCAGGCGGGCAAACCGGCGCGCTACTTCATGCTGCACAAGCCCCAGGGTTGCGTGAGCGCCACGGCGGATCCGCAACACCCGACCGTCCTGGATTTACTCGACGAGCCGGACAAAGATGAACTGCACATCGCCGGTCGCCTGGATTTCAACACTACCGGCCTGATGCTGATCACCAACGACGGCCAATGGTCGCGGCGCCTGACGCAGCCGCAGACCAAACTGCCCAAGGTCTACCACGTGGAGACCGAACAGGACATCGGCCCTGAGTATGCGACCACCTTTGCCGACGGCCTGTACTTCGCCTTCGAGGACCTCACGACTCAACCCGCCGAGCTGGAATTGCTTGGGCCAACAACGGCGCGGCTGAGCATCATCGAAGGTCGTTACCATCAAGTGAAGCGCATGTTCGGACACTTTGATAACAAGGTAATCGGCCTGCATCGCGAGCGCATGGGCCCGTTGGTACTGGATGCGACCCTCGCGCCGGGCCAATATCGTGCACTGACTGACGACGAAATCCGCCAGGTCTGACGACCGTTCAGCCGGTGATGGGCAAAAAACTGCTCCATCGCCTTGCGGGGCACCCGCTCTGCTGCTTGAATCAGAATCACCAGTTTAAATATGACTGGCGAGTCGCCTATAACCTCCAAGAAACACCTTGCCCCGCCCGCGCTTGATCTACGGGCCTTCCCGGCAAACAGCCCGCCATAACAACACCCGTCGGCCAGCCGTCATCGGATCGACATGGGCCCTCACTTTCCAGGCGTATGCCTACCTGTCACATAGCTCGTGCAGAGTGATCTGCGCGCCCTACCCGCTTGCCAGGAGTCTTACGACATGAGGCCAGAAATCGCTGTGTTGGATATACAGGGTCAATACCGGGTTTACACGGAGTTCTATCGCGCGGACGCTGCTGCAAAGACCATCATCCTGGTCAACGGCTCCATGGCAACCACGGCATCCTTCGCCCAAACCGTGAAAAGCCTGTACCCGCAGTTCAATGTGGTTTTGTACGATCAGCCCTACGCGGGTCGTTCCAAAATCCATAACCGCCATGAGCAAATGCTGACGAAGGAAGTCGAAGGCCAGCTCCTGCTGGAACTCATCGACCACTTTGCCGCCGAACACGTGCTGTCATTTTCCTGGGGCGGCGCCGCCACCCTGGTCGCCCTCGCGCACCGCCCTCGTCGCGTGGAAAAAGCCGTGATCAGCTCGTTCTCCCCGGTGATCAACGCACCGATGCGCGACTACCTGGAACGAGGCGTCGACTACCTCGGCAACCTCGACCGCGACCGCGTCGGCCACCTGGTCAACAGCACCATCGGCAAACACCTGCCGTCACTGTTCAAGCGGTTCAACTACAAACACGTGAGCAGCCTGGCCGAGCATGAGTACGGGCAGATGCACTTTCACATCAGCCATGTGCTGAACAGCGATCGCCTGTGCTACCTCAAGGCGGCCAAGCAGATCGATATTCCGGTGTTGTTCCTGAACGGCGAATGGGACGAGTACACCAGCGCCCAGGATGCTAAGTTGTTTGGGCAGCATGTTTCTAACAGCAGCTTCAGTACCATCCAGGCCACCGGGCATTTTCTGGACATGGAGCACAAAGCAGCATGCCGCGACAGTCGGGATGCGGTGGTGGGCTTCTTGAAACCGGAGCGGCAGGTCAGCCGATTGCGTTATCAACATGGCCAGACGCAGCATGCGTTTGCAATCTGAGATGCAAGCTTGTGTCGGAGCTGGCTTGCCTGCGACAGCCTTACTGAAGTGTGACTCACACACCGAGGTGTCGATATCGCAGGCAAGCCATCTCCCACACACATTTTTGAAGAAAAACTTCAAATCCCGGTGAACATCTGGTACAAAGTCAGCCGCTCTGAGCGGGTAGTAGAACAGTAGCTTCCCAAGCGACGAGGGTTCTTATAGGACAAGTCGTTTTGTGAGCATAGGAACGTGCAAAACGCGGGTATAGTTTAGTGGTAAAACGAAAGCTTCCCAAGCTTTAGTTGAGGGTTCGATTCCCTCTACCCGCTCCATAAAGTTGGCTCCTCCCCCAGTAAAAACGGGCTCTCCGCCCACCTTCTCTGATCAGCGCTCTCGCTCATCCTGACTCATCTCCCAATCAAGCAGCTCTTTCTCCGCGCAAATCAGCGACCACCTGCGCTCGCATCAGATTGTGAATAAAGAAAACCGAGCATCAAAGCAAACGGTCATCACTGTCAGACGCAGTCAATAGATATCAGGCACGCAGGGAGGCATGGTGAACTGGCCTAATGATTTTGGACACTTCAATCGGGCGCTATGATAGCGCCCAAATCAGTGGCCAAGATTACTTGACCAGTTCAGGTCAGCTCCATCAGGGCCGCCTCTAGGGCGAGCTGGTTTTGGTACATCCTTTCCAGCACGTCTGATAACGAGTATTCACTGGGCATTTGCTTGGGCTCCTTAGGGAGGCTTCAGCATAGCGCAGCACTAAAAAGATTCTCCGGTAACCTTATTGAGTTCGTGTTGGCGAATTTTTTTGAAGTCGCAGAACGCCCCTACAACACCAAACGTCGCGCGCGGTGAAAGCGTCACGACCTTAAAAGTGGGGCCGTGCTGCAGTTTGGGCTAGGCCCTCAACGCAGACAAGTTGTCCTGCGCATAGGCTTTAAGCGTTCGCGGTGTTTTGCCCGTAAGCGTAGCGACATCATTGGTCACTGCGCCCGTCCAACCTACACGGACAGGATAAAATATCGACGCCATGAACTCTGCGTAGTCTGGGGGCACACCGCCGCCCTTCAGCATATCGATGAACGCCTCGTCCGAGGTCGCGGTGTACTGCACCGGCTTACCAATAACTTCGGAAAGGATCACTGCCGCTTCAGCATACGTAAGTGCATCGGGGCCATTTAGATTGAATGCCTTGCCATCGAACGTGCTTGTGGTCAGCGCCGCTATTGCGCTGTCGGCAATATCGCGGGCATCGATGAAACTAGATTTACCATCTCCTGCGGGCAGGGCTATTTGACCGTGATCAAGGCCTTGCTTCCAGAAAGTATGGAAGTTGTCCGAGAACCAGTTTGGTCGCAAGATCACATAGGATGTCCCAGATTTCTCTAGTGCTATCTCGACTTGACGATAGGGGATGGAGTCATCCGCATCCACACCGATGACGCTCTGGAAGACCACCTTCACATTACGGGCCGCTGCGGCTTGGACGAAGGGCAGCAAGAGGGCTTGCACATTCATATAGCCCGCTGGCATTAATAGATAGGCGCGGTTGACGCCCTCCAATGCTGCAGCAATGGTATCCGGATTAGCAAAGTCGAAAAGCGTCCCCTCCGCGCCGTTGACCGATTGGCCCAGGCGCGAGGCAGCTTTGACTGCTTCCCCACGCGCTATCAATCCTTTAACCAACGGCCTGCCGACGGTTCCCGTCGCACCTATGACAAGAATTTTTTTAGACATTTCAATCTCCAGGCTATCCGCTACAAACGAGTTAGAAAAATGGGGTCGCATCACTGCGGATTGAAATGAGCGTCGAGCCGCCAACGCTGACTTCGCGTAGCAGCACGCTGATCTCAACCCCCTTCAGATATGTGAAGAGATCTCAGCGCTGACCATATGCCTCTTCTAGCCCTTCGGCCTTGAGCGCTGCTTTGACTGCCGGGCGAGCTTCGACTCGCGCCATGTAGCCTTTGAATTCCGAGAACGCGTCCAGCGAGATTTTGAAGTTGGCACACCAGCGTGTGAGCGCGAATAGGTAGGCGTCTGCGACGGTGAAGGTGTCACCCATGATGTACTGGCGACCGCCAGCCAGAACTTTATTCAGGTAAGTCAGCTTGGCAATCACGGGGCGCTGCGCATCCGTGGCATCGGCATTGGCAGCCAAGTAGAACAAAGGGGTGAAAGACTTGTGAAAGTCAGAAGATAGGTAATTCAGCATTTCATGCAGCCGGGCGCGCTCCAGCGTGCCGTTGGCTGGTACCAACTCGGGGGCGTAACGATCTGCAAGGTACTGGGTTATCGCAGGGCCCTCAGTCAGCAGATTACCGTCGAGCTCGAGGGCGGGTACCGTGCCTTTTGGATTGATCTGGTAGTAGTCGCTGCCCGATTCGGTTTTGTGCTTCCAAAGATCGACCTTTGCGAGTTCGTGAGGAACGTTCGCTTCACGGAGCACTATGTGGACAGCCAGCGAGCAAGAACCAGGGGAGTAGTACAGTTTCATGTTTGAAATCCTTCAAGAGGTTTATGGGCGCGAGTATTAAGCCCAGGCGGCTTTGTCCTTTGACCGTTCCGGCAAAACACCTGGTACGGCTGGATCCAGAAACTTAAACGACCGCTTTGGGTGGTGACTTTTAGGTAAGTTACGTGACGGGTTGAATCGTAATTGGCCGTGCAAAAAAGAAAAATACGATCCACAATGACTCTTGGTTCAATAATTGCGAACAATGGATGGACAAGCTCACTGCAATGGCCACCTTCGTGAAGGTGGTGGATTCCGGCAGCTTCACGCGCGCCGCCGATGCCCTCGATCTCCCCAAGGCGCGTGTATCCCAGCGCATCAGCGACCTTGAAAAGCATTTGGGTGTGAGATTGCTTAATCGAACGACGCGCTCCCTGAGCCTTACAGATGACGGCGCTGCATACTTTGATAAGTGCCAAGTCTTGTTGCAGCAGATTGACGAGATGGAGGCCACGCTAAATGGTGGAACAGCGACACCCATTGGCCGGCTGAGGGTGGATTCCCTCGTCTCAATCGCACGTTGGGTGATTGCTCCAAGGCTGCACAATTTTCAGGCACGGTATCCAAGGATTCAGTTGCGACTGAGCAGCTCGGATCGGATCAGCCAGCTGCTCGAGGACGGCATTGATTGCACGATTCGAGGTGGCACGCTCAAGGATTCGAGCATGATCGCTAGACACCTTTGCGACATTCAGATGGGGTTGTATGCGTCGCCCAGTTACTTGGCTTCAATAGGGGGCGTAGATGCAGTGGACGCGCTATCGCAACTTAAGCGAATAAGTTGGTTCAATGGCAGAGAGCGCAATCCGTTTGCCTGGGAGCTAGAGTCGGGGCCCAAACGTTTTACGCTGCAGCCAGGCGATGGCATGCAATTCGACGAACCCGATGTAGCTATTTCAGCATGCATGGCGGGAAGCGGTATCTGCCCTGGTGCTCCGTTCGCGGTTGAAGGATTCGTCCGATCCGGAAAGCTCGTACCCGTGTTACCAGATTGGCACTTTTCTCCTCGTCCAGTTCATATTGTCTATCCTGGCTCCAGGCACTTATCGGCTCGTGTGCGCTGCTTTGTGGACTGGATATTGGAGGTCTTTAAAGACAATGCCGCAATTCAGCTTACACCTATGAGCCTTGCTCAAGATCTCAGCCATCCTAAGCAACCATGATGAAGCTCTTCGACCCTCCCCACTGCCAAGAGCAAGATTTGCGAAGCGGATGTAGTAAGTAGGAAAATTCCTTCAGTAGAGATACGAATGGCGAAATGTCCTCCTTGGGGAGTCCCCTCATTCCGTTCAGGCCAGTGAGATTGCGCACAGCTACCGAAGCCCATCAACTTTGAACTATTCATGACGCCCATGCCCCTAATCCTTTGCAGATAACCTCTAGCTCAGGTCGACACCTGAGCGTCCCACTTACACACGAAGGTCTGGTGAATCATGAAGAGCGAACAGGTAGAGGGCGTTGTAGAAAAGGCTGCCGGCAAAGCGCAGAGCGCAGTCGGTAAACTGTTTGGTGATTCGAAGCTGGAAGCTGAAGGTGCCGGGCGCCAAGTTGCTGGTCAGTTGACGCAAACCTATGGCGATGCACTAGACAGCGTATCTACGTTCGTAAGAGAAAAACCAGTTGCTGCAATTGCGATTGGTGCAGTGGCGCTGCTGGTTTTAGACCGTCTGTTTCGCCGCTGAGCCACGAAGAAAGGACGTTCTCTTTGGCGTTAATCGCCCCCGCGCCTCTAGATGTGTTCACCAGTGGGCTACGGGGGCACGAGCGGTATGTACGACTCACTTCAGTTCAAGCACTGACACACGATCACGGAGCCGAGCAATGACACGTCTATTGGTTTCATTGTTGCTGGCCTTGAGCTTGGGCAGTTGCGCCAACGTAGGCGTCGAGCACTACGCTGGCCAACAGCCGCAACTGGACCTGGAGCGATTCTTCAGCAAGCCCGTCAAGGCTTGGGGGATTTTCCAGAAACGCTCGGGCGAAGTGGCCAAGCGCTTTGAAGTGAATATCGCCAGCCGACGCGAGGGGAACGCCCTGATTCTCGACGAGCGCTTCCTGTACAGCGACGGCACGCGTCAACAGCGGGTGTGGACGCTGACACCGGACGGCCCGGGGCGCTGGCGCGGTCGAGCGGGTGATGTGGTCGGCGAGGCGATCGGCGAAGTGGCGGGTAACGCACTGCGTTGGCGCTACCGACTCAACCTGCCGGTGGACGGCTCGGTCTACGAGGTGAGCTTTGATGACTGGATGTACCTGATGGACGAAGACACCCTGATCAACCGCTCCAGCATGACCAAGTTCGGCGTCGAATGGGGCCAGGTCACGCTGTTCTTTCGTCGTCAGTGAATGACCCACCACGGGAGAGAATCATGAATCTGCACAGGCTGACTGAATTGGCAGTAAAAGGTGAAATTCGCGAGCTTCAGCTGCTGTCGCTGGAGGGTGGTTTCTACCTCGCGCGCGTCAAGCTGGATCATGCCGAAATGACATTGCAGGGCGATGATGCCAAGCCGCTGCGCATCCGCTCCACCACGCATTTGCGCGATTTGTTGCAACGGGTTCCGCCGTTTCCCTGTGTGCTGGTGCAGCACTGCGTACACGATGAAATGTGCGGTGTTCGGGAAGGGCCTATTGGTGCGTTGCGAATTCCGTTTACGCTGGATTCGTCCGTTTAAGGCTGCGCATGTGTAGGACAGAACTGCGTTTCCGGAAAAGAGGCAATCAATCCTCCCTCTCCATCCCCCGCTGCACCACCCACGCCAACGGCAACGTCACCCACAACACCCCCGCCAGCACCATCACCGCTACCGGCACGCCCAATGCGTCCCCCACCCCGCCAAACACCACCGGCGCCAGCGCCCCGCCACCAATCGTGCCGGTGTAGAACACCGCAAACGCCTGCTCCCGCTTACCTGCACCCGCCAGGTCTGGCACCGCGCCGTACAGCACTGACGACGTGCCATTGAGCACCAGGCCCAGCAACGGCAACATCACCATCAGCCCGGTCAGCGGCAAATACACGGCGGCGACGATCAGCAACGCCGTGCTGCTTTCCGTCAACCACACCGTCCTCATCATGCCCATGCGCGCGCCCAGGTAGCCGCAGAATAATTTGCCGAACGCGCCACCGATAAACAGCAGGGTCAGGGCCAGGCCGATACCGGCGGTGCCCGCACCTTTGGCTTGCAGCAGAAACGGCAGGAAGGTAAGAAATCCCATGCGCACGGCGCTGTCGAGGGTGCCGGTGAGGATCAGTGCGCGCAGGCCGGTGACAGAGCCGGCTCCGATAGGCGACTTGTTTTTTCGGGTCGCCGACGAGGCGTCCGGCTGGCGGGGAATCAGCCACCACAACAACCCCGCCGCAGCCAACCCCAGCAATCCCAGGAACGTGGCACTGGCGCGCCAACTGATGACCGTGAGCAACAAGCCGACCAGACCGGGAACCAGGGTTTTGCCAATGTCACCGGAGAAGTTGTACTGGGCCAAGGCCTGCTTGATTCCGCCACCGTCCTCATAGGCATCGCTGATCATCGAGGACGCCAGTGGGTGTTGGGTACTGGCGCCCAATCCGCCCAACAGCAACGCCAGCAGTAGCATCACCAGTCCAGTGGCTTGCCCCACCATTAGATAAGCCGTCCCCGCGAGGGCGGTTCCGCCCACTAGCATCGGCACACGGCCCCAGCGTTTCGCGGCGCGGCTGGCCATGAGCTGGAACACCGCCATCATTCCCGAATAAGCCCCACGTAAAAGTCCGACCTGAGCGTAGGACAGCGCGAACTGCGTTTGCCAGATCGGCAGCAGCACGTAGATGACGTCGGTAAGGCCATCATGCACGGCATGGGCGCTGCAGCCGGCGATCAGCGTGCGTCGACGGGTTGATGAGGCGGGAGCGGGCACAGCAACAGTGTCGTTCATGGCGTCGGGATCAGTTCAGGTTCAGAGGGCTTCCAGCCGTTCAGGGCGATCAGCAAGGTCAGTATCTGGAAGGTGATAATCAGCGCCACACACCCGGTCCAGCCCCAGCGCTCCCAAATCAAAGCCGGGACAATCGCACCGCAACTGCCCCCCAGGTAATAGCACGTGAGGTACACGCCCACGGCACTTGCTTTGTTATCGCGGGCGGTAGCGGCAGTAAAGGCGTTGGCCGCCGCCTGAGCGAGAAACACGCCGGTGGAACTGAGGGCCAGGCCCACCACGATGCACCACAACGAAGGCACCAGGGTCAGCGCTGAGCCGCTGATGCCGAGCAGCGCAGCAACGCTTAGAAGTTCGGCGTGAGGCCGCGACTTGCTGAGGCGACCGGCGATGGGGATAACGATTAGCGCCAGCAGGAACACCATGTAAAGCGTGCCCAACGCCGCAGGTCCGAGGTTGAATGGCGGTAATCCCAGGTACAAACCTGCGTAGGTAAACGCTGCAACTTGGGAGAACAGCACACAAAATCCTACAGCGTAGGCCGCCAGCAAAGGCTTGCGAAAAACAGCCGAAAATGGGGACTGAACCTTCGCCGAGCGCGCACGACTCACAGGCAACAAGAACTGAATAAACCCACCCACCATCAGGCTCAACACCGCCAACCCTTCAAAGGCTTCGCGCCAGCCCACGTATTCGGTCATCACCCCCGTGACAAAGCGCCCGGCAAAGCCACCCAACACGGTGCCCGCCACATACAGGCTGGTGACTTCCGTCACCGTGCCGCCACTCCAGCGGTCGCCGATATACGCCACGCTGGTGGCGAACACCACAGGGATCAACATACCCTCGACAAACCGCCACACCAGCACTTCGGCAAAGCTGTCGGCATAGGCAGTCATCAGCGCCGGCACCGCCAGCAGCAAGGCCGCCATGCTGATCACCGTGCGTTGCTCAAAGCGCCCGGTCAGCCGGCTGACAAACGGCGCAGTCATTGCCACGGCCAACGTCGTCACGGTGATACTCCACCCTGCTGCCTTGGCGCTGATCTGAAACTGCGTGGCAAAGGTCTGGAGAATGCTCTGGGTGGCGTACAGGTTGAGGAACGCCGCGCAGCCACACAGGAACAGGGCAAGGCGGGCACAATGCAGGCGCGGTTTCATGAAACCTCTCGTTTTATTTTGTGAGGTCTTTATAGAATGGCCGGTGGGTCCTGAACCAATACCGATTTCGGACCGATCAATACCCAAGGACCAGGATGCTCGACCTACGCAAGCTGCGTTACTTTCTGACCGTCGCCGAAGAACTGCACTTCGGTCGCGCGGCCATTCGGCTGCACCTGGCGCAGCCGCCGCTGACGCGGCAGATTTCGGCGCTGGAGACCGAGCTGGGGTTCAAGCTGTTTGATCGCACCAGCCGCACCGTCACCCTCACCGCTCAAGGTCGTTCATTCCTGCCCTACGCACGCGGCGTGCTGGAGCAGGTGGAATTGGCGCAAGTGATCGCCGGCAAGCTGGCGGCGGGCACTGCCGGGCAGCTGGCGCTGGGGTATGTCAGCTCGATCGCGTTGTCGGATCTGTTCAGCCAGGCGATCCAGGCGTTTGCCCTGCGGTTTCCCGATGTGCAGTTGACCTTGGTGGAGTGTGCCTCAGGCAGCCTGGGCGCGCAGGTAGCGGACGGTCGGCTGGATATCGGGCTGAGTCGCCTGTTACCACAGAGCGACGAGGTGCAAGCGCTGTCCTTGGGCGAAGAACGCTTGGTGGCCGCCGTGTCCAGTGGCAGTCCGCTGGCCAGTCAGCCGAGCGTCAACCTGGCGCAGCTCAGTGCCTACCCGTTGATTCTGTTTCCAGCGGATTATGGATCGGGGCTCAACCAGTCCATCGAACAGCTTTACCGACACCACGGCCAACCCATGCGCCCCGGCCCGACCGGGCGGCAGATCACATCGATCATTGCACTGGTGGCGGCCGGTCAAGGTGTGGCATTGGTACCGGCGTGCACGCAGAGTCTGATGAATAAAGGCGTGACATACAGGCCGCTGGTGGAGGGGGATGCGTGTGCAAAGTTGCTGGCTCTGACCCGAACTGAAACAAAAAGTGTGCTGGTGGATGCGTTTCTCGCCGTCATTGCACAGACGCTACATACTCGGTAACGCCTTAGCAAAACCCCGCAATACCTATCTCCGGCGCCATTCTGAGGCGCTCATACACTCCCTTTACCGCCTACCAGAATGCCGGTCATCGACCGCTGGTAGGTAGAGTATTGATAATTCCAAATCAGTGGTTATAGTCACCACCAACACACACCACAAGGAGGTGTTGTGGATAGCCGATATTTGATAGGCCACATTGTTGCGGACGGTTGGTACCTGGCGCGCATACGAGGCAGTCACCACCACTTCAAGCACCCGACAAAGCCGGGGCTGGTGACGATTCCCCATCCGAAGAAGGACCTGTTGGACAAAACAGCCAAGAGCATTTTGAAACAGGCGCTGCTGAGTTAATCGTCCGTGGAGGACAACAAACATGCTTTACCCGATTGCGATTTCAACCGGCGACAACGATCACGCCTGGGGCGTAGAGGTACCGGATATTCCCGGCTGTTACTCCGCCGGCGACGACCTGGACGACGCCATGGCCATGGCCCGCGAAGCCATTGAAGGCCACTTCGAGATCCTCGCCGAAGACGGTGCACCGATTCCCAGTGCGCAAAAGGTCACTTTACATGCCGCCAACCCTCAATACGCAGGCTGCACCTGGGCCGTAGTGGACATTGATGTCACCAAGTACCTGGGCAAGGCGCAGAAGCTCAACATCACGTTACCCGGCTATCTGCTGAACCGCATCGACGACTATGTGCTGCACCACCCGGAAGAAAAAAGCCGTTCGGGGTTTCTGGCGTCAGCGGCGCTGAAAGTGCTTCAGCAGGAACATTGATTAAGCCAATCCCTACAGAGGCTTCATCGTTGGCCTATCAGCATCGCAAGCACCCTACCCAGCCACAGGACACAGCAGAATGCTCCCGCGTGGACAAAAAACGTCGAGGCAGGTTCTTAGAAAAGTCGTGGGGTTAGTGCTGATAATCCCGCTACTGCTCCCACTGACGCCGATCCCTTTTGGCCTGGGACGCGTTGCATCGATAGCGGCCGTTGCCGGGTCCTTCTACGGTGCATGGTACGCAAGGCAACATGCCAGCCGAGGCCTGACAATCGGCGCGGCCATCATTGCTCTACTCAACCTAGGCTCAGTGGTCGCACTGTCAACGCCCTCGATAATCTGGTTTATCTTCCTGGTTTCCTGGGTCTATGGGTCAGGCAACTGGATTCACTGGCGTTTTTAGCCCGTGTAGAATTCCATCGCAAAAAACGAGTTTTCCCCAAGGCACGCAAGACGGATACTGGCGCCATACAGAGTCACGGATTACGCCCATGCCCTACGAATACACGCTCATGCCCTCCCCCGTTGGCCAACTCACCCTGGTGGCGCGCAACGGCAGACTCGGCGCCATCCTGTGGGAAAACGAGCGCGCCAACCGTGTGCGCCTGGGTGAATTGCGCGAGGCCAATGACAGCCCGGTGCTGCTGGAAACCGAGCGCCAGCTGAAGGAATATTTCGCCGGTACCCGCCACCAATTCGAGCTGGAGTTGGATTTCTCGGGCACCGACTTTCAGAAGCAGGTCTGGCAGGCGCTGCTAACGATTCCGTTCGGCGAAACCCGCAGCTACAGCCAGATCGCGCAGCAGATCGGCAAGCCGAAAGCCGTACGTGCGGTAGGTGCCGCCAATGGACGTAACCCGATTTCGATCATTGCGCCGTGCCATCGGGTGATCGGTGCATCAGGCGGGCTGACCGGGTTCGCCGGAGGGTTGCAAGCCAAGCAGTATTTGCTGGCACTGGAAGGCACCGGCCAGGCGCAATTGGCTTTTTAAGGTCGCTAACGACAAAACGTTCCACGTTGCTCATCACGCCAAATGTAAAAAGAAATTTCAAAGACGCGCTGCGGTCCACTCTTTCATCACCCCCCTTCCAAAGGAAAAGCGGTCATGAAATTCTCTGCAGTCTCCCAGTCCCTGTCCCGTTGGGCAGGCAGCCCGCGTACGTTCTACGCGGCGATGGCGTTGATCCTGGCGTGGAGCCTGAGCGGGCCATATTTCCACTACAACGACACCTGGCAGCTGATCATCAACACCTCAACCACCATCATCACATTCCTGATGGTGTTCCTGATCCAGAACACGCAAAACCGCGACAACGACATCCTGCATATCAAGATCGATGAACTGCTGCGCGTTTCCAAGGATGCGCAGAATGCGGTGTTGAGCCTGGATGGGCTGGACCGTAAAGAACTGGAGAAACTGCGCAAGGAATACCGCAGCATCGGCGCGACGGGCAACGTCAGTCTCAACAGCAGTTGCGGCGAGCACGTCGACGATGCGGCGCCGATCAAAACCGATTTGAACCAGGCATGAAAAAACGGCGGTTGGAGAAGCTCCAACCGCCGTTTTTCAGTTCAGGTGACAGACTCAACCGTCGCCTTGATGACCCTTGCCGTAAGTCGAGGCCAATGCGCGGGCTTTCTGCAGACGCTCCTCCAACTTAGGCAACGTCTCATCCACTAGGGCCTTTATTTCCGGCACATCCGACGCTGCACCTTCCTTTTTGAACAGGGCGATAGCGTCTTCGTTTTCTTTCACCTGTTGCGCTGTGTAGGCGGCGTCAAAGGAGTCGCCGTCCTTGAGTTCGGGCATCAGGGTTTCGGCTTTATCTACGATCTTCTCGCGCGGCGCCACCGGCAGGTCGAGCTTCTTGGCAATGGCCGCCAAATGCTGGTTGGCCAGGGTGCGCTCGTTGATCACCTCGATGGTGTAGTCCTTGATTTCCTGGGACGAGGTTTTGGCGTGGGCCATGCGACTGGTTTCGATATCAGCCATCCCTTTGGCCGAAGCCTGCTCGATGAATTCAGCAGGTGACTGGGCGAAAGCATTGCTGGCGCCGAGGCCCAGCAGCATCGCGAAACTGGCGGTGCGTAACCGGATAGCCATGCGGCTCATGATGGGTTCCTCCAGGGTAAAAATAAGTGCGGGGGAACACACCCCGCCCTGGATTCGAATTTTATGCGCGGCAAAGGTTTAGAAAAAACTCGCCAGTGCGACGAACGGTCGTCCTCAATTCAGGTGGGTTTGCTGCCGAACAGGCCTGGCAACGCGTGCGCCAGGGCATTGATGGCGAAACCGATGAACATCACACCGCAGAGCCGGGTGATGAGGATTTCGTGCCGCTGATACACCGTGCGCACCCGCTGGGCACCGACCACGCCGATCAGGATCGCGTAGGCCAGCACGCCGCCGATGAAGCTCAGGAAGATCAGCGAAGGCAGCATCGACCAGGTCAGCAACTCGGCACGGCTGGACAGCAACGCCGTAAACGTCGCCACAGCCACCGGGTACGCCTTGGGGTTGGTCAGGCCGAACAGAATGCCGTGCCAGAACGGATGCCGTGCCGCGCCCTGAGGTGTATCGCCGCTGCGACGCTGAGTGCGAATCGCACGCCAGCCGAGCCAGAACAAGTACAGGCCGCTGAGCACGCCGAGCACATCAAACGCACTGCTGCCCACTTCCCGCGCGCCAACGATGGCGATCAATGCCGTCGAGCACCACACCACATCCCCCAGCAAGTGCCCGCACAGGAAACCCGCCCCTGCGCGGCGACCACGGGCGGCGCCGATGCCGAACACAGCCAACACGCCGGGGCCAGGCGTAATACCGTAGATAAATCCAGATGAGAGGACGGCGAGTAACAAGGATGGGGTCATGGGCGCGACTCAAACAGAGGGTCAAGAGGTACGGGAATTCTGCACCTTCCCAGGCTAAGGGTAAAACCTCATTCCCGCATAGGGCTTGGCACGACAGGCCCGCAGCCGTGAAGCCAGGTCACCGACATGAGCTTCGAGTTTGTGGCCATCGGGATCGAGAAAATAGAACGACGCCCCTTCGCTGCGGTTGTCACGCCACTCCTGCACATCACCTGCTCGCAGGCGTGCGACCAACGCGGTGAAATCAGCCGCCGCGACGGTAAACGCATAATGGGTGTAATCGGCCGCCGGCTTGGCGTCGCGCAGTGGATCGAGTGACAGACACAGCCATAGACCCGGCAGCGAGAGGTACGCGCCGGTGTCCCATGTGGCATCCAGCTGAAGTTGCAGCAACTCATGATAGAAGCGGACGCTGCGGTCCAAGTCGGTGACAGCCAGGGTCAGGTGGTTGAAGCCGCAAAGC
This sequence comes from Pseudomonas sp. A39, assembly GCF_058145955.1. Lineage (NCBI taxonomy): Bacteria > Pseudomonadati > Pseudomonadota > Gammaproteobacteria > Pseudomonadales > Pseudomonadaceae > Pseudomonas > Pseudomonas sp. A39. The sequence goes on along the minus strand of NZ_JBYVMD010000019.1, from coordinate 22,358 downwards.
ATGGAAATATCCTTTTCACGTTCAGAACGCTACCCCCTCACGAACGGGGCAAATCATGGTGGCGGTGACGATGTAGTATGTTGCACTTGGAACACGCGAGAGGGTTATGCCTCGATGGCCCTACATCGTTCCGTACCGTATCCGAGAGGGACGATTACAAGTCATGCGGATTTTCCATACGCGGCGCCAGCCGCCCGCATCCTGGTAGCGGATGTTCAATCACTTACCCCCCCCTGCACCCGCCCAATCAACCACTGCAAACCCGCATCCCCGCCCCGCCTTGCGTGCCATGCCAGCTCAAACGCAAAAGACGGAATATGAAACGGCGGCGGTACGGCCAGCAAGTGCGCGTGATCAATATTCAGCAAGCCACGCGACGACACGGTAAGAATCAGGTCGGTGCCTTGAATCAACTGCGGCGCCACACCCCAATGCGGCAGGCTGATCGCCACATGCCGACGCTGACGAATCGCTGTCAGCGCCCGTTCGATTTCCGGCGTGCCACTGCCGCGCATTTCCAGCAATACATGGGGACGTGACAGGTAGGTGGGCAGGTCCAATATGCCACTTGCCGGCAGGCTGTTGCGGTCCACCAGGCAGGTGTAGTGCTCGTCGAACAACGGCGTAGTCCGCAGTTCGGCAGGCATGTCGGGGAAGACCCCCGCCGCCAGGTCGAGGTCGCCATTGAGCACCCCATCCATCATGCCTTCGCGGCTGGCCTGGATAATCTGCAGGTCGATACCCGGCGCTTCACGGCGCAAAGTACGCACCAGGTCAGGTAGGAAAATCGCCGCACTGTAGTCAGACATCGCCAGACGAAACCGGCGTTTGGCCGACGCCGGGTCGAAGCGATTGGGCGCCAGCAAGGCCTGTACCTGGGCCAGGGCTTCAGCCAGTGGCGTGGCCAGCTCCAGCGCGCGAGCGGTTGGCACCAGCCTGCCGCCCTGACGCACCAGCAGCGGATCACCGAGCAGATCACGCAAGCGCGCCAGCGCATGACTGACCGCCGGTTGACTGAGGTGCAAACGCTCGGCGGCGCGGGTGACCTGTTGCTCGCTGAGCAAGGCGTCAAGAATCACCAGCAAGTTGAGGTCGATGCGGCGCAGATCATTCATCAGCTGCATGCTCGGCATAAGAACTTGGAATTTAAATTTGCGCGACGAATAGCCTAGAGTCCAGCAAAACCTCTGGGAGATTCAAAAATGACCACGTTGCATTGGTTGGGATTATTGGCACTGGCGGTCGTCGCCGGAGCGGTGGTGCCGTTCCAGAGTGCGATCAACGCCAACCTCGGGCGCGGGCTGGGTCACCCGCTGTGGGCCACGCTGGCGTCATTGCTGGTGAGCATCCTCGTGTTGCTGCCGGTGATGATGGCGCTGCGCTTGCCGTTGCCAAGCCTGGCGTTTATCAGCAAGGCGCCGCTGTGGATGTGGGCGGGCGGCGCGTTTGGCGTGTGCTTTATTTCCCTGGCGTTGATACTGCTGCCCAAACTCGGCGCGTCGGGCTTTATCGCCTTGGCCATGGCCGGGCAGATTCTGGCCTCGCTGGCGCTTGATCATTTTGGCCTGTTCGGCCTGGTGGAGCGTCAACTGACAACGCCCCGGATTCTTGGCGCGTTGTTGTTGATCGGGGGCGTAGCGTTGATTCAGTTCAGCACCACGCCCGCCCGCGCCTTGGCGACCGCTGGCTGATCAGCCCTTATCGAGGGTGCGCAGCTTTTGTGGCAGGCCCCACAACAACAGCGCCGCGGCCAACAGCGCACATACGCCGATCACATAGAGCGCCGGGGTGGTGCTGCCGGTCAGGTCCTTGATCCGCCCTACCATCACCGGGCTGACGATGCCACCGAACTGCCCGAGGGTATTGATCACCGCAATACCGCCCGCCGCGCCTGCCCCGGCACCGGCCAGCAACTTGGGAGGCAGGGTCCAGAACGTCGGGATCGAGGCGATGATGCCCGCGCCCAACATGCCCAGGGCAATGATCAGGAAGGTGGTGTGGTCGGCAAAAATGCCCGCACAGAAGAAGCCCACCGCCCCCAGCACGACCAGGCCGCAGACGAACTTACGCCGCTCGCCGGTGGCATCCGACAGTCGCCCGATCACCACCATACTGATGGCACCGCACACATAAGGAATCGCCGTGAGCAGTCCGATCATCACCGGGCTCTGGGTGCCGGCGCTGCGGATCAGTTGCGGGGCCCAAAAGTTGAGGCCGTAGGACGCCACCTGAATCAGGAAGTAGATAAACCCAAGCATCAGGAACCCAGGGATGCGGATCGCCGACAGCAGCGAGCCTCCATGCGGGTTCGGCTCATGCTTGGCGATACGGCTGGCCAGCAAGGCCTTCTCCGCCGGCGTCAGCCAATGGGCGTCTTCGATACGGTCCTTGAGCAATGTCAGCACCAGGAACCCGAGGCCGATGCACGGCAAGCCACCGAGCAGGAAAAGCCAATGCCAGCCGCGCATCTGGAAGACGCCGTCGAGGTGCTCCAGCACCAGGCCGGAGAACGGCGCGCCCACCAGGCCCGCAAACGCCGACGCCAGGAACAGCATCGAGGTGATACGCCCCCGGAAGTGCTGCGGGAACCACAACGTCAGGTAATACAGCACGCCGGGCGCGAAACCCGCCTCCATCGCACCGATGATGAAGCGCAGGCCATAGAACTGCCATTCGGCGGTGACAAACACCATCGCCGCCGTCGCCAGGCCCCACGACATCATGATGCGCGCAATCCAGCGCCGGGCACCGACCTTGTACAGCATCATGTTGCTCGGCACTTCGAAGATCACATAACCCACCACGAACAACCCCGCGCCCAAGCCATAGGCGGTGTCGCTCAGGCTCAGGTCCGCCTGCAGCTGGAACTTGGCGAAGCTGATATTGATACGGTCAAAAAACGCGAACAGGTAGCACACCATGATCAGCGGCATCAGGCGCCAGGCGACCTTGCTGACCAGGGCTTTTTCGGCATCGATTTCAGCGGCCGGGCGCACGCCGGCCTCCAACGTATTAGTGCTCATGCTTTCTCTCCAGCGGGCTGCTCATTGGCGCCCGATTGTTTTTGTTGTCTGGTGCTGTGTTACAGCGCGGCGATGTAGGCCGGGGGGGCATGCAGGTCGCAATTACGCCCGGCCTTGGCCACCTGGCCGGGCAGTTCGTGGCCCAACAGGGCCGGCAAGCGACGGGACATGTGCAGCAGGTGCGGCAGGTCGATACCGGTGTAAATCCCGACCTCCTCGCACAGGTTGACCAAATCTTCAGTGCAGATGTTGCCCGACGCCCCCGGCGCAAACGGGCAACCGCCCAACCCGCCGAGCGCTGCGTCAAAACGACGGGCGCCGGCCTCATAAGCCGCCAGCACGTTGCACAGACCCAGGCCACGAGTGTTGTGGAAATGCAGGGTCAGATCGCGGGCGGACACGCGCTGCAACACGCGCTTGACCAAGCGCTCGACCTGTCGCGGATTGGCCATGCCGGTGGTGTCGGCCAGGCTGATGCCGGTGATTCCAAGCGCTTGGTACGCCTCGACAATCTGCAGCACGCGGTCTTCATCGATCTTGCCCTCGAACGGGCAACCGAAGGTGGTGGCGATACTGCCGTTGAGCCTTACCGGGTGGTCGGCGGCAAAGCGTGTGATATCGCCAAACGCCGCCAACGACGCCTCACAGCGCATGCGCATATTGGCCAGGTTGTGGGTCTGGCTGGCGGACATCACCAGGTTCAACTCATCGGCGCGGGACTCGATGGCACGCTGGGCGCCCTTGAGGTTGGGGATCAGCGCCACATAGATCACACCCGGCTTGCGCTCGATGCCCTGGAACACTTGCTCGCCATCGCGCAATGCCGGGATGGCCTTGGGCGAGACGAACGAGCCTGCTTCGATCCGCGAGAAACCGGCCAGGGAAAGCTGGTCGATCAACGCGATCTTGTCCTGCGTTTCGACCCAGGTCGGCTCGATTTGCAGGCCATCGCGCGGGGACACTTCCTGCACGATCAGCGGGTCTGAATAGTCTGTGATCATTGCACCACTCCCGAGGTTTTCAGGCGTTGGATATCCGCGCCGGCCAGGCCCAGGCTGCCGAGAATTTCGTCGGTGTGTTGCCCCAGGGACGGACCCTGCCAGTTCACGCCGCCGGGGGTTTCCGAGAGTTTGGGCACGATGCCGGGCATCTTCACCGACACACCGCCCGGCAGCTCGGCATTGAGCAACATGTCACGCGCCTGGTAGTGCGGGTCGCTGACGATATCGGCCACGGAGTAGATACGCCCGGCGGGTACTTCAGCCGCTTCCAGGGCGCTAAGCACCTGCTCGATGGGCAGGCTGCTGGTCCAGTGCGTAATCGCAGCGTCGAGCAACCCGCTCTTGGCGGCGCGGCCATCGTTATGGGCAAACTCGGGGGCTTCGGCCAGGTCGGTGCGACCGATGGTGGTCATCAGGCGCTTGTAGATCGGGTCGCTGTTGCCGGCGATCACCACATAGGCGCCGTCGGCCGTCAGGTAGGTATTGGAGGGCGCAATGCCAGGCAAGGCGCCGCCGCTGCGTTCACGCACATGGCCGAGCATGTCGTATTCCGGCACCAGGCTTTCCATCAGGTTGAACACGCTTTCGGCCAACGACACATCGACAATCTGCCCGTCGCCCTGCCCCGTCTTGACCCGCAGCAGCGACATCAGTGCGCCGATCACGCCGTGCAGCGAGGCCAGGGAATCCCCCAGGCTCACGCCGACCCGCGCCGGCGGCGAGTCCGGGTTGCCGGTGGTGTAGCGGATGCCGCCCATCGCCTCGCCGATGGCACCGAAGCCGGGGCGGTCGCGATACGGGCCGGTCTGACCGTAGCCCGAGATGCGCACCAGCGTCAGCTTGGGGTTGAGGGCGTGCAACACGTCCCAGCCGAGGCCGAGTTTTTCCAGGCCACCGGGGCGCAGGTTTTCGATCAGCACGTCGGCGTCACCGAGCAATTGCTTGATCAGGTCCAGGCCTTCCGGCGACTTGAGGTCCAGCGCCAAGGACTTCTTGTTGCGCGATTGCAGGTACCACCACAGTGACGTGCCTTCGTGCAGCTTTCGCCATTTGCGAAGTGGGTCGCCCTGCCCCATGGCTTCAATCTTGATCACCTCGGCGCCAAACTCGGCCATCAGCCGGGCGGCGAACGGCGCGGCAATCAGGGTGCCGATCTCGATCACCTTGATACCGCTCAGGGGAGCCGTCATGGGGTGTACCTCTTGTTTTTGGAATGTGCTGCCAAGACTAGAGTCGCGGCGCAGGAGAAATCCAACCGTCAGTTGGCAAGGAGCGTTCGCTAAACGCGAACACTCAAATAATCGAACAGTAACCGGCTCACGGGTGACAACTGCGCCTCGTCGCGCACCACCAGAATCAAGTTGCGATCCGACCAGTCATCCGTCAGCGGCACGGCATGCAAACCCAGTGCGCGGCCGAACAACTCATAGGCCTTCTGCGGCAGGACACCGATGCCCATATTCGCCTGGACCATCCGGCACATCGCATCAAACCCCGGCACATGAATGCGCAGGCGCAGCATCTTGCCCGCCTCACGCGCGGCGGCGTGGGTGCGCATATTGATGGAACTGGCGGCGTGCAGGCCGACGTAATCGCTGTCGAGGGTTTCGGCGAAGGCCAGGCTTTCGCGGGAGGCCAACGAATGATCCTTCGGCATCAACACCACCAGTTTGTCGTGGCGATAAGTCACGCTGGGCAGGCCTTTGGTGTCGGTGTCGCTGGAGCAGATCCCCAGGTCCGCCACGCCATCCAGCACGCCTTGCACAACACCATTGCTGGGACGTTCTTCGAGGTCGGTTTTCACTTCGGGGTGCGATTCAGAAAAGTCCCGCAAGTCTTCCGGAAGGAACTGAATGATCGCCGACAGATTGGCCAGCATCCGCACATAACCGCGCACACCGTGACTATGCTCGCCCAGTTCCAGGCCCATCTTCTCGACGTTGAACAGCATCTGTCGCGCATGGTGCAACAGGGTTTCGCCAGCCGCCGTCAAGTCCATGCCCTTGGCACGCCGCACGAACAGACTGACGCCCAGCACCTGCTCCAACTCCATTAAGCGCTTGCTGGCGGCCGACACGGCAATGGCTTCACGGTTGGCGGCACGGGTCAGCGTGCCTTCCTCAAACACCGCGACGAACAGCTGCAATGTGATCAGGTCCAGCCGACGTACCAGGCTCTTGTGCAGCATCAGCGACGCTCGCTGGCCAGCCGGTTGATCTCGGCCTGTTCCACCACCGGCTGGGGTGCGCCGTGACTGGCCGCCTGCAACATGGCACGCCCCACCGTCTCGGTACTCACCACCCAGCCCGGTTTCAGCCGACGCACCAACGACAGCAACGGACCGAGCACGGAATAGAACGACTGGTACAACGGCGTCTTCGACCGCACGCCATGCAACGGCTGGATCACCCCCGGCCGAAACAGATACACCGCCTTGAACGGCAGGCGCAGCAAGGCGTTCTCGGTCTTGCCCTTGACCCGCGCCCACATCGACTTGCCCGCTTCGGAACTGTCGGTCCCGGCGCCGGACACGTAGATAAAGGTCATCTGCGGATTGAGCCGCGCCAGCGTGCTGGCGGCGACCAGTGTCAGGTCATAGGTGAGGTGGGTGTATTTGGTTTCATTCATCCCTGCCGATGAGACACCGAGGCAGAAGAAGCACGCATCAAACCCTTGCAACAGGTTCTCCAAGGGCTGGAAATCCAGCATGTCACCGTGCAACACCTGATGCAGCTTGCCGTGCTCCTGGGTCAAGGCCGTGCGGCCGACGGCGACGACTTCCTGAACGTCAGCGGCCAACAGGCACTCGCGCAGAACACCCTGGCCGACCATGCCGGTGGCGCCGAATAACAGAACTCTCATGGGTTGGTTCCTTGGTTACAAACGATTAGCCGCACGTTAGAGACAAACACACTATCAGCTTGTAGTTTACCGCTGAAAAAGGAAAAGCCTGCCCTTGAACAATACCACCACCCTCGCCCTGGCCTGCAGCGCCGCCTTCCTTGCCCAAGTCGGCATCAGCAGCTACCTGCCCGCTGTCCCCGCTATCGCCCGCGCCCTCCCTGCAGCTGAAGACCACGTCGCGCTGGCCCTGGCGATCTACCTGGTCGGCATGGCGTTGCCGATGTTGCTGTGGGGCAGCCTGGGCGAGCGTTTTGGGCGTAAGCCTGTGCTGTTGGCGGCGCTTGCCGTGTACGCGTTGGCGAGTGCGGCGATCCCCTCGGCGTCCAGCGTTGAAGTCTTCCTGTCGTTGCGGCTGGTTCAAGGTTTGGGGGCAGGCGGTGTTTCGGTGATGGCGCGGGTGTTGGTGCGTGACAGCTTCAGCGGTGCATTGCTTGCAAAAGGGTTGTCGTGGCTGGGCATGACGTTCGTGATCGCTTTGGGCATCGGTCAATTCGTTGGGTCGTTGTTGCAGGTGATCTTCGGCTGGGAGGCGATCTTCTACGGGTTGGCGATTGGCGCGGTCATGTTGATGCTGGTGTTGCAGCGAGTGATGTTCCCGGCACGGGTGAAAGCCGACGCTTGTGCATCCGCCTGGCGCATTTACGCCACGATCGTGCGGCATCCGCCGTTTCTGCATGCAGCCTTGGCCGGTGGCCTGGGTTATGGGGTGATCATCGCCTTCAACACCTGCGCACCGTTGATTCTGCAAGGACGTTTCGAGTGGAGCGCAGCGCAATATGGCTGGCTGGGTTGGCCAATCAGCGCGGCGTATCTGGCGGGGGCATTGATGGTCAACCGCTTCGTGGCTCGCACGGGGCGGCTGAAGATGATGGGCTGGGGCGTGGCCCTGGTTCTGACGGGGACGGCCGTGATGCTGCTGGGCAGCGTGTTTGCTGGCGGGCTCGCCATCCTGCTGTGGCTACCGTATTGCGTGGCCGTGCTGGGGCAGTCGATGAGTTACCCGATCAGTTTATCCGTGGCCAACGATGAATCGCCGGTGAACGGCTCCTATGCCATGGCCTTGAGCGGCTTTATGCATCAGTTGATGGCCGCATTGATCGGCGGCATGGCGAGCCTGCTGGTGAGTCCGCAGGCGTGGCCGTTAGCCGTTTTATGTGTGGCGTTGGCAGGCGCCGCATCAATGTGCGTCGCCCGCTGCCGGTCGGATCAAAACGCGCTGCGAAAGATCTCCTCGATCTGACGCTGATCCGCCCGCCGTGGGTTGGTCAAACCACACGCATCTTTGAGCGCATTGGTCGCCAGCAAGGGAATGTCCTGCAACTTGGCGCCCAGCTCCCGCAATCCGGCGGGAATTTCAACGTCATGGGCCAGGCTGCGAATGGCGGCGATGGCGGCTTGGGCGCCCTCTTCGTCGGTGACGCCCTTGATGTCGGCACCCAACGCACGGCCCACGTCGCTCAAGCGTTTGGCGCTGACGCTGGCGTTGAAGCTTTGCACATGGGGCAGCAACACCGCGTTGCACACACCGTGCGGCAGGTCGTAGAAACCGCCCAACTGGTGGGCCATGGCGTGCACGAAACCCAGCGATGCATTGTTGAAGGCCATGCCGGCAAGAAACTGCGCATACGCCATGTTTTCCCGCGCGACCTTGTCGCTGCCGTCGCGTACCGCCAGGCGCAGGTTGGCGCTGATCAGCTCGATGGCCTTGATGGCGCAGGCGTCGGTGATCGGTGTGGCGGCGGTGGACACATAGGCTTCGATGGCATGGGTCAGTGCATCCATGCCGGTGGCGGCGGTGAGGCCCTTGGGCATGCCGACCATCAAGCTTGGGTCGTTGACCGACAGCAGCGGCGTGACGTTGCGGTCGACGATGGCCATTTTCACGTGGCGGGTTTCGTCGGTGATGATGCAGAAGCGGGTCATCTCACTGGCGGTGCCGGCGGTGGTGTTGATGGCCACCAGTGGCAGCTGTGGCTTGCTGGACTGGTCGACGCCTTCGTAGTCGCCGATATGCCCGCCGTTGGTGGCGCACAGGGCGATGCCCTTAGCGCAGTCATGGGGCGAGCCGCCGCCCAAGGAGACCACAAAATCGCACTCGCTCTGTTGCAACAACGCCAGGCCTTTTTCGACGTTGTCCACATTGGGGTTGGGCTTGGCGCCGTCATAGATCACCGAGTCGATGTCCTGCATCGCCAGTTTCTCGGCGATCATGCTGGCCACACCGGCCTTGGCCAGGCCCGCGTCGGTGACGATCAACGCTTTGCGAAATCCGTAGTTGCGGATGGCAATCATGGCTTCGTCGAGGCAGTCGGTGCCCATGATGTTAACGGCGGGGATGAAGAAGGTGCTGCTCATGGCGAATCCTCGGATGACGTTTATGCCTACAGCATCCACCTCACTTGCCTGCGGCATCTTGATCAGGATCAACGCCAACCCGTGATAAAGTCACCGTCCAGCCGATTTCGAGTAGACCCGCCGCAATGAAGGATTTCCAGGATATTGACGCCCACCTTGAAGACTGGAGCGCACTGCGCGCGACCCTCGACTTCAGCGGGATTCTGATCGGCAACGGCGCAAGCCGCACGATTTGGGAAGACTTCGCCTACGACTCGCTGTTCGAAAACGCCCGCACCGTCGAAGAGAAACCCCTGAGCCAATCCGAACTCAGCGTGTTCGACGCCCTGCAGACCCGCAGTTTCGAGCAGGCCCTGGGCGCGTTGAAGACCACCAGCCGGGTCAACAAGGCCTTGGCGGTCAGCTCGGCGGCACCGCGCAATCGCTACTACGCGATCAAGGAAGCGTTGATCAACACTATCCACACCGTGCATATCCCATGGCGCCTGGTGCAACCGTCGACGCTGGCGACGATCAACAGCGAGCTGGCGAACTACCCCACGGTGTTTACCACCAATTACGACCTGCTGAACTACTGGGCGATCCTGCATGCCCCCGGCATCGACGACTTGTTCCGCAGCGCCGACGCCAGCTTCGATCTGCGCAATACCCGTACCGACACCACGCGCATTTTGTACTTGCACGGGGGCCTGCACCTGGTGCGCAACCTGGATGGCACCGCGCGCAAATTGCCGACCACCGACAGTACCTTGCTCAGTAGTTTTGCGATCAACAACACCCTCAAGACCCTGGATGACGTGCCGCTGTTTGTCAGCGAGGGCAAGGTGGAAGAGAAGCTCAAGACCATCCGCAGCTCGGATTACCTGTCGTTCTGTTATGAGCAGTTGCTGAGTCATGAAGGTGCGCTGTGCGTCTTCGGCCATGATTTGGGGGCGCAGGACAAGCATCTGGTGGACGCGATTCGCCAGGCCAACGTGACGACGCTGGCGATCTCGGTGTCGGGGCGCACTGACGGGTTTATTCGTCAGCAGAAGCGGCGGTATTCGGAGTTGTTTGATGGCTCTGGAGTGGAGCTGAAATTTTTTGCGGGGCGGACGCATCCATTGGGCAATCCAGCACTGTCAGTCCCCGTCGAACGCTGATTTTTCGGGCGACTTAGATCCAATGTGTGTGGCTTGCCTGCGATGCAGGCACCTCGGTCTGTCAGTTGAACCGAGCTGATGCTATCGCAGGCAAGCCAGCTCCCACATTGAGCGACGTCAGTCTTCCGTGCTGTGCACCACGACCAGCAACTGCGCCTGCACCGGCCCCACCGAGCGCAACCGATGAGGCTTCTGCGCATTGAAGTGCAGCGCGTCGCCACGCTCCAGGATCACCCGCTCGCTCATGAAATCCACCTCCACCTGGCCTTCATGCACGAACAGAAACTCTTCCCCCACGTGCTCCTTGAAGGTCTTGTCGGTGAACTCCGCCGGCGGGTAGATGATGAACGGCAGCAGGCTGCGCTCGCTGACCTGATGGGCCAGCACGGCGTAACCCGGTGAGGTGTCCGGCCGCTCATGGCTGCGCACCAGGCTGTAGCTGTCGAGGCTCACGCTGTCTTCGCTGAACAGCTCTTCGACCTTCACGTTCAACGCCTTGGCCAGTTTCAACGCGGCGGCAATCGACGGCGTGTTGAGCCCGCGCTCGACCTTGGACAGGTAGCTCTTGGTCATGCCGGACTTTTCAGCCAGCGCTTCCAAGGTCACGCCAAGTTTTTTTCTCAATAATTTCAAACGGATAGACATGCGCTGCGATTAATCCATGCAGTAAGCGATGAGCTGTGCTTGCCAATGACACAATGTGTCATATAGCATCTTTAGTGTCATTTGCGTTCACCCAACGACCTTGCGAGCAGCGGGAGACAGCAAACCAAGACGTCCATTGAACCACCCAAAGGACACCGATATGGCCAAGACATTAGCACTCCCGAAAGACCAGCTGGTCAAGCAAGCGCTGATCCAGATGCAAAACACCCTCGCGGATAATACGTGGACCGACCGGCAAAAGCTGGCGCTGACGTGTCGCATCCTGTTCGAGAACGGCCACGACTCCGGCTTGGCCGGGCAGATCACCGCGCGCGGGCCGCAACCGGGCACCTATTACACTCAGCCACTGGGTTTGGGTTTTGATGAGATCACCGCCAGCAACCTGCTGTTGGTGAATGAAGACCTTGAAGTCCTGGAGGGCCATGGCATCCCCAACCCGGCCAACCGTTTCCACAGTTGGGTGTACCGTGGCCGGCCGGATGTGAAGTGCATCATCCACACGCACCCCACACACATCGCCGCGCTGTCGATGCTGGAAGTACCGCTGCAGGTGTCGCACATGGACCTCTGCCCGCTCTATGAAGACTGCGCATTTCTGGAGGCCTGGCCGGGTGTACCGGTGGGCAATGAAGAGGGCGAAATCATCACCACGGCACTGGGTGACAAGCGCGCGATCCTGCTCTCGCACCACGGCCAGTTGTCCACCGGGACGAGCATCGAGGAAGCCTGCGTGATCGCGCAATTGATCGAGCGCGCAGCCAAGTTGCAGTTGCTGGCAATGGCGGCCGGCACCATCAAGCCGATCCTGCCGGAGCTGGGGCGCGAGGCCCATGACTGGATCTCCCGGCCCAAGCGCCATGGCGCCGCATTCAATTACTACGCCCGGCAGAACCTGCGCCAACACGCCGATTGCCTGAACTGATTGCCTTTTTTTTACCCGGAGACCGTCCATGTCCAGCCCCACCCTTCACGGCATCATCGGCTACACCATCACGCCGTTCAGCGCCGACGGCCAGCACATTGACCTCAACGCCCTGGGCCGTTCCATCGATCGCCTGATCGCCAGCGGCGTACACGCTATCGCCCCCTTGGGCAGTACCGGCGAGGGTGCCTATTTGAGCGACGCCGAGTGGGATGAAGTCAGCGCCTACAGCCTGGCGAAAATCGCTCGGCGCGTGCCGACCATCGTCAGCGTCTCGGACCTGACCACCGCCAAAGCCGTGCGTCGCGCCCGCTACGCCGAAGCCAATGGCGCCGATGTGGTGATGGTGCTGCCGGCGTCTTACTGGAAACTCAGCGAAGCGGAAATCCTCGCCCACTACGCCGCGATTGGCGACAGCATTGGCGTGCCGATCATGCTCTACAACAACCCGGCCACCAGTGGCACCGACATGTCGGTGGACTTGATCCTGCGCATCGTCAAGCAGGTCGCCAACGTGAGCATGGTCAAGGAAAGCACCGGGGATATTCAGCGCATGCACCAATTGCATCGCCAGAGCGATGTGCCGTTCTACAACGGTTGCAACCCGCTGGCGCTGGAGGCCTTCGCGGCGGGTGCCAAGGGCTGGTGCACGGCCGCGCCGAACTTGATCCCGCAGATGAATCTGGATTTGTATGCGGCAGTGTTGGCCAATGACCTGGGCAAGGCGCGCGAACTGTTTTATGCGCAGTTGCCCTTGCTGGAGTTCATCCTCAAGGGCGGGTTGCCAGCGACGATCAAGGCCGGGCTGCGCTTGACCGGGTTGGAGGTGGGTGACCCACGTTTGCCGGTGTTCCCATTGGGCGAGGCCGGAATCGAACAGCTGAAAACATTGCTGCGTTAAAGCCGCGAGCCAATGTGGGAGGGAGGGAGGAAGCAAGCCCCCCTTCCACATTTTAAATCGAGCACATCCTATAAATAGAGACAAATGATAATGATTCTCGATAGAATCCGCGACTTTTCCACGTCGTGCTTCGTCAAGAAGGATATCCATGTCTCGTCCCAAGCCCGACCCGTTGTCGGCCGATGCCTTTCGCGGGTTTTATACAGATATCCTGTATTTCCTGCGCAAACGCACGGACAACGCCAGCGACGCGGCGGACATGACCCAGGATGTCTTTACTCAGTGGCTGGACTACCGCGACCGAGCCAAGGTCGAGCAGCCACGGGCGTTCCTGTTCCAGATGGCGCGCAACCTGCTGCGTGATCACTGGCGCAAACAGAAGGTACGGCAGACCGCCCATCACGATCAGGCCGACAGGGACGTGGAGCCTGCCACCGACGAGCAAAACGAGCCCATGGTCGCCGCGCAACGCTTGCAACGCCTGGAACAGTTGAAAGAAGTCCTCGCCGAACTCTCGCCCCGCAGGCGAGAAGCCCTTATGCTGCACCGCTTCGAAGGCCTGAGCCAAACGCAGATCGCCAAGCGCATGGGCATTTCGACCAGCATGGTGGAAAAGCACATCGCGTTTGCCCTGCTGCACTGCAAGCGACGCCTTCAACCCGAACCCGGCACGGAGCAGCCAGAATGAACCGCCTGAGCGACACCGACGCCCTGGACATCGAAGCGAGCGACTCCATCGATGCCCAAGCCGCCAGCTGGTTTGCCCGCAACCGCAATGACACGGGGCGTGCCGACCGCAAAGCCTTCGCCGCCTGGCAAGCCGAGCCCGCCCATGCCCGCGCCTATGCCGAATTCGAGCAGCTGTGGGCAGACCTGGCCCAGTTGCAGCAACTGAACAAACCGGTGGCGCTGGGCAAGCGCAAACCGTCGGTCTGGCGCCCCGCCGTGGCCGTGGCCGCCGCCTTGCTGTGCGCGGTGTTGGCCACCCCTATCGGCGCGCCCCGCGCGCTGTATCACACTCACGTCGCGGGCCACGCCAAAGGCATGCGCACGCTGGAACTGCCCGATGGCAGCACCTTGTATGTGAATGCCAACACCCGCGTGCGGCTGGATTTCACGGCGTACCAGCGCATCGTGCACCTGGAAAAGGGCCAGGTGTACATCGACGTGGCCGCCGATAAGGAACGGCCACTCTTCGTGCAGGCGGGCGAAGCCAATGTGCGCGTGGTGGGCACCGGCTTCGATGTGCGGCGCAGCCAGCAGCAACTGGTGGTCAGCGTCGCCCATGGCCAGGTCGCCTTCGCGCCTGACGCGAAAAGCCCCGTCAGCCTGCTGGGTGCACAGCAACGCGCCCTCTACAGCTACGCCAAAGGCACGTTGCAACAGCAAACCCTCCCCGCAGAGGAAGTCGCTGACTGGCGCAGCGGGCACTTGTCGTTTCGCAACCGCGAACTGGCTAGCCTGATCGATGAGTTGAGCCTGTATCGCCCCCAGGCACCGCTGCAGGTGAGTAAAGCCGTGGCGCACCTGAAGGTGTCGGGCAATCTGGATGTAAACGACCCCGACGCCCTGCTCAATGCCCTGCCCGCGTTGCTACCGGTAAAAACCGTGGCGTCGGCCGATGGCATCGTACGCATCGAACCGAGCAAATAATCCCTAAAGACACGTACTTGAGAATATTTTGCATTCGCAGGTGTGGATTTTTTCACCTGCCCCGTCTTCCTCCGGTCTGCACCTGATACGCACATCTTTTTGGCCATTTGGCCGCACCGGGGGATTTCATGTTTCGCGCGCCTTGCCACGCTTCGCTTCTGCTTCTTCGACCGACCCTCATCGCCACTTGCCTGGCGTTCAGCCTCAGTGCCCAGGCCGAGACATTCCAACTACCCGCCCAGGCGCTGGCCACGTCCCTGAGCCAAGTGGCGCAGCAGGCACAGATCCAGCTGCTGTTCGATGAAGCACTGCTCAAGAACGTGCAAGCGCCGGCGCTCAACGGTGATTTCACGCCGGAAGTGGCGATTCGTACCCTGCTGAAAAACGGCGAGTTCACCCTGATCAAGATCGGCAGCACCTACGTGGTAAGGCCCGAAGAGGCGAAAACCACCCAGAGCGGCGCGATCCAACTGGATGCCCTGAGCGTGATCGGCACCGGTAACGAGGTCGACTCCAGCACCGTCGGCCGCTCCACCCTGAGCCAGGCGGATATCGACCGCTACCAGCCCGATAACATTCCTTCGCTGTTGCAGACCCTGCCCGGGGTATCCATGGGCGGCTCACCCAAGCCCGGCGGCCAGACCATGAACATCCGCGGCATGGGCGATGCCGAGGATGTGCCAATGACCGTGGATGGCGCGGCCAAAAGCGGTTTCGAGCGCTATCAACAAGGCACCATCTTCATTGAGCCCGAGTTGATCAAAAGCATTGAAGTGGAGAAAGGCCCTTACTCGCCATTCACCGGTAACGGCGGTTTTGGCGGCACGGTCAACATGATCACCAAAGACGCATCCGACCTGCTCAAGGACGGGCGCAATACCGGAGCGATGGTCAAATACGGCTACGCCAGCAACACCCACGAACAGGTCTACACCGGCGCAGTGTATGGCCGCACCGACGACGGCCGCATGGACGCCCTGGCCTACCTGACCCAGCGCGACGGCGACGACCTCAAGCTTGCCGACACACCGCCCGACCCGCGCAATCAATACCCGATCAACCCCAAACGCTTGCCCAACAGCGCGCAGGATGTCGAAGGCCAGTTGTTCAAGTTCAACGCCTATTTCACCGACGAACACAGCATGGGCCTGTCTTACTCTCGCGCCCAAAGCCAACGTATGACGCCGTTCTCGGCTAAATCCTACCCATCGCCGCCGAGGCAATCGGACATCGACCGCTATGGCTACGCCACGGCCGTCTCGCGCTTTCTGGCCGACCGCGACACGGTGGACACCACCTGGTCGAGCAAGTACGAATACCACCCACTGGACAACCCGCTGATCGACCTGAAGCTGAGCTACTCGCAGTCCAATACCGACCAGACCGATGAGCGCGCCGCGAATGCCGTGATTGGCCTGGCCACCGGCGGACGCAAGATGGATACGTCCTACACCGACCGCATCCTCGAACTGCGCAATACCAGCCTACTGACCACCGGCCCGCTGGAGCACGCCGTGACCACCGGCGTGCAGATCCGCAAGCACAAGCGTGAAACCGAAAGCTGGATGCCAGGCGCGACCTACAACACCGCCCAATACAACTATGGGCATTTCCAGCCGTATTTCATGCCCCACGGCAAGGTCGACAGCAACGCGTTTTATATTCAGGACGCCATTACCCTAGGTGACCTGACAATCACGCCGTCCCTGCGCTACGACCATGTGCGCAACCGCGGCGAAGCCAATGATGCGCCGTACTACAGCAGCCCTGACCCACGCGTGGGCCACGACTACAGCGACCGCACTTACACCGGTTGGTCGCCGCGCCTGGCGGCGTTCTGGAACGTGACCCCGGATGTGGCCTTCTTCGCCAGTTGGAACCGCACGTGGCGTGCGCCGGTGATCGATGAACAGTACGAAGTCCAGGGCCCTATCAGCACCCGTAGCGCCACCAGCCTGAATCTGGACCCGGAGCGCATTACGGCGATTACCGCGGGCAACGTGACCAACTTCTCAGGGCTCTTCACCCGCGACGATAACCTGCAACTGCGCACCACGTTGTTCCACAACCGCATCGAAGACGAAATCATGAAGGCCACCGGCATCGGCTGCGAACGGCAACTGACAGTGCCGGGCAGTATCGGTTCGGTGTGCAGCGACGCGGCATCCAGGACCAACTATCGCAATGTGGGTGGCATGACCATCAAGGGCGTTGAGCTGGAAAGCTACTACGACTCGACCTACCTGTTCGGTTCCCTGACTTACTCCTGGGCCACAGGCAAGCGCGACAACCCCTACACCAACCCCTGGGCGACCAACCTGCACGTATGGGCGCGGGATATTCCACCGGCCAAATGGGTGGTGGTGCTGGGTACCAAGATCCCGAGCTGGGACGCACAGGTGGGTTGGCAGGGCCAGTTCGTGCGCAAGACCGATCGCGTGCCCACAGACATCTACCCCAGCGGCTTGAACTCCACCATTGGCGACTTCATCTACGACCAGACCGAAAACCCAAGCTATGACACCCAAGGTTTGTTCGCCAATTGGAAACCGCAGCAGGCAGGTCTCAAAGGCACCGAAATCAACTTCACCGTCGACAACCTGTTCAACCGCAGCTACCAGCCCGCGCTGAGCGGCGAAGGTGTCTACAGCGAAGGCCGCAACGCCAAGATCAGCATCACCCGCTTCTTCTGAAGACCGGCACGGTCAATGTGGGAGCCGGGCTTGCCCGCGATGCAGGCGACGCGGTGTTCAACTGTACGGATAAATCCGTACCCAGCTGTAGGCCCGCACTCTGCGGGGGATGTGGCTAGATGGGCTTCCCTTGAAGCCCTCTGGATTTCGGATCCCTCCCATGAGCTCGCGCGAAAACACCGGCATGGCCCTCGGCCTGCTGGGCGTCATCATCTTCAGCCTGACCCTGCCCTTCACCCGCATCGTGGTGCAGGAAATCCACCCGTTGCTCAACGGCCTGGGCCGTGCGTTGTTCGCGGCGATTCCGGCGGCGGCGCTGTTGCTGTGGCGCCGCGAGCGCTGGCCCACCTGGCGCCAGGTGCGCGGGCTGTGCCTGGTGATCGCCGGCGTCATTCTCGGCTTTCCGGTGCTATCGGCCTGGGCCATGCAAACCTTGCCGGCGTCCCACGGCGCGCTGGTCAACGGCCTGCAACCGCTGTGCGTGGCGCTGTACGCGGCGTGGCTGTCCCACGAGCGGCCATCAAAAGCCTTCTGGGCCTGTGCCGCGCTGGGCAGTGCGTTGGTGTTGAGTTATGCGCTGATCACCGGGGCCGGCAGTATCCAAGCCGGTGACCTGCTGATGCTGGGTGCGATCGCTGTCGGTGGCCTGGGGTATGCCGAAGGTGGCCGGTTGGCCAAGGAGATGGGCGGCTGGCAGGTGATCTGCTGGGCGCTGGTGCTGTCGACACCGGTCTTGATCGGCCCGGTGTGGTACCTGGCGGCGCAGCATCAAGGCGCGGTGTCGATGCGCGCGTGGTGGGCGTTTGGCTATGTCTCGTTGTTCTCGCAGTTCCTCGGGTTCTTTGCCTGGTACGCCGGGTTGGCCATGGGCGGCATCGCGCGGGTCAGCCAGATCCAGCTGTTACAGATCTTCTTCACCATCGCGTTTTCGGCGTTGTTCTTTGGTGAACATATCGAGCCGATCACCTGGGTGTTTGCGTGCGGGGTGATCGTGACGGTGATGCTGGGGCGCAAGACGGCGGTGCAGCCTGCACCAGCCACCAAGCCCAGCACAGTCTAAATGTGGGAGGGGGCCTGCTCCCTCCCACAGGGGTTCGGTGCTCAGTTCAGGTAACCCTCCGCACGCAGCAAGGTTTCCAGGCAGTGTTCGGTAATGTGGTAGAACGCCTTCAACTCCTGGATTTTCTCCAGCAGTTGAGCATTGTCCACCGGCTCGGCGCGCTTCACGGCAAGGATCATCTTGTTCTTGTTGGTGTGCTCCAACGAGATGAACTCGAACACCTTGGTCTCATAGCCACAGGCTTCAAGGAACAGCGCACGCAGACTGTCGGTGACCATTTCCGCCTGCTGGCCCAGGTGCAGGCCGTATTGCAGCATGGGCTTGAGCAGCACCGGGCTCTGGATCTGCAGGCGGATCTGCTTGTGGCAGCACGGCGAGCACATGATGATCGACGCGCCGGAGCGAATGCCGGTGTGGATCGCATAGTCAGTGGCAATGTCGCAGGCATGCAGGGCGATCATCACGTCCAGCTCGCTGGGGGCCACGCTGCGCACATCGCCACATTTGAACACCAACCCCGGGTGTTCCAGGCGGGCGGCGGCGGTGTTGCACAGGGTGACCATGTCTTCACGCAGCTCGACGCCCGTCACCTCGCCCTCGGCCTTGAGGGTGTTGCGCAGGTAGTCGTGAATCGCAAACGTCAGGTAGCCCTTGCCCGAACCGAAGTCGGCGACGCGCACCGGCTGGTCCAGCTTCAACGGTGACGAGGTCAGCGCATGGCTGAACACTTCGATGAACTTGTTGATCTGCTTCCACTTGCGCGACATCGATGGGATCAGCGCCTGCTTGGCGTCGGTCACACCCAGGTCGGCGAGGAACGGCCGGCTCAGGTCAAGGAAGCGGTTCTTCTCGCGGTTATGCTCAGCCGAGGGCGCTTCGCGCAGTTGCTGCGATTTGCTTTTGAACAGCGAGCTTTTGTTCTTCTTGCTGTATTCCAGCTGGGCTTCGTCGGTCAGCGACAGCAGGTGGGCGTTCTTGAACTGGGCGGGCAGCAGCTCGGCAATCGCCGTCACGCCGTCTGCCAAAGGAAAGTTCTTGGTGATATCGCGGGTCTTGTAACGGTAGACGAAGGACAGGCACGGCTGCTCCTTGACCGTTACCGGCTTGATGATCAAACGCTGCAACTCAGTCTCGTCACCGACGTATTTGGCCAGCACCAGCTTGATAAAGGCATTCTGCGCGAGGCTTGCGCTCAGCAGTTCGATGAACTGGGCATGATGATCCGGTTGAGCAGTGACAGACATGAACAAAAACGCCTCGGGCAGGGAATGCCGGGCATTTTAGGGGGGATCGTGATTCAGGGCACGGGGTTATTTGATCAGCGGTGCTCTGAATGGATGACACAAAACCCAATGTGGGAGGGGGCTTGCCCCCGATGGCGGTGTGTCAGTACTCGATTTATTGGCTGATCCACCGCTATCGGGGGCAAGCCCCCTCCCACATTTTTAGCCCCGTGTTGAGTTTTTTATTCGAGTACAACCAAGCGATTAGGCAGTTCGTTACGGGTTTGGGTCACCGGCACATGCACCTTGAGCAACTCGCCACAGGCTTCAATGCAGCTGATAAACCCCGCCAACGTCTGTCCCTGTTTCACCTGCTGGGTGAACGCCTTGACGATCGCATCCCAACTGCTGTCATCCAGGCACTTGGAAATGCCGTCATCCACCAGGATCTCCACATACCGCTCGGCCTCGCTGACGAAAATCAGCACCCCGGTACTGCCCACCGTGTGGTGCAGGTTCTGCTCCAGAAACTGCCGACGCGCCAGGTTCGAAGCACGCCAGTGACGGACCGAACGGGGGATGAGGCGTGTGGTGACCTTAGGCAGGCGAAACACCAGGCACAACACGATGAACGTCGCCCATTGCGCCAGCAGCAAGGTGTACATGGTCAGGTAGCCCGACAAGTAATGCACCACACCGGGCACCACCAAGGCGATCAGGCTGGCCCACAGCAGCGGGATATAGGCGTAGTCGTCCGCGCGAGCGGCCAGTACGGTCACCAGTTCCGCGTCAGTGGTTTTTTCCACCCGGGCGATCGCCTCGGCGACTTGGCGCTGCTCGTGTTCAGTCAGTAATGCCATGGTTGTCGTTGCTCTCTCATTATTATCATCACCAGCCGCCTGAAGCCCCGCCGCCGCCGAAGCCGCCACCGCCGCCCCGGAAACCACCGCCGCCGCCTCCACCACCACCGCCGCGTCCGCTGCTGCTGAGAATCGCCAGCAGGATAGCGCCCACCGGCAGCCCCATACGATGGCACAGCCACAACACGCCGATCAGCAGGATAAACAAGCCGATGGAAAAAACCGGATTATCCTTGGCGAAGTTGGCGTCCGCCACATGGGCCGGCACGGCCAACGGTTCACCGCCGACCACCTGCACCATCGCGGCCACGCCGTCGCTGATGCCTTTGCTGTAGTGACCGGCTTTGAAAGACGGTGTGATCACCTGGTTGATGATCACCCACGACTGCGCGTCAGTGAGCACACCTTCCAGGCCATAGCCGACTTCGATGCGCAATTTGCGCTCATCGCGGGCGACGATCAACAGCGCGCCGTTGTCCTTGCCCTTCTGGCCGATGCCCCATTGGCGGCCGAGTTGATAACCGTAGTCCTCAATGGGCACACCCTGCAGGTCTGGCACTGTGACCACCACGATCTGGTCGCCACGGGTTTGCTCCAGTGCCTGCAATTGCTGGGTAATCTGCTCGCGCACCGCCGGGTCGATCATCTGGGCGGTGTCCACCACCCGCCCGCTCAGCGCCGGGAAGCTCAGTGCGGCCTGGGCCACGCCGACGCAGGCCAACAGCCACAGCGCCAGGCCTATCCGTAATAAACGCATCGACACCTCAGTGCAGCTTTATTTGAACTTCACTTGCGGCGCTTTATCGGCATCGGCACTGGTGGCTTCAAACGTGGCGCGGATCGGCAAGTCGCTGTACATCACGCTGTGCCACAGGCGGCCAGGGAAAGTGCGGATCTCGGTGTTGTAGGCCTGAACGGCCTGGATAAAGTCGCGGCGGGCCACGGCGATACGGTTTTCGGTGCCTTCAAGCTGCGATTGCAGGGCCAGGAAATTCTGGTTGGCCTTCAGGTCCGGGTAGCGCTCGGACACCACCATCAAACGGCTGAGTGCGCCGCTCAAGCCATCCTGGGCTTGCTGAAACTGTTTGAGTTTTTCCGGGTTGTCGAGGGTGCTGGCATCCACCTGGATCGAGGTGGCCTTGGCCCGCGCCTCAATCACGGCGGTGAGGGTGTCTTGCTCATGGGCGGCGTAGCCCTTGACCACTTCCACCAGGTTGGGGATCAGGTCGGCGCGGCGCTGGTACTGGTTCTGCACCTGGCCCCAGGCAGCCTTGGCCTGTTCGTCCAGGGTCGGGATGTTGTTGATGCCACAACCGCTCAGCACTGTGCTGATCAATAGCAAAACCGCGGCTTTCAAGCCCCAGCGGTAACCTTGTGCTGCTTGCATGGTGTTTCTCCTGCCCAATCTTGATGGAATGTTACGAGTGACCCTATACACCGCGCGCTTGGGGCATAATCCGCCACCACTGGAATGCATTGAGCCAATCAGCTACAAAGATGCCCAGCGCGAAAAAGAGTTCAGAGTGTGCTGCATTTATCTGAACAACACCCGAACAACAATAGACGCTCCCCACATTTTGGCCGCCAGCGTTCCCTTGATGCTGCGCAGTGAGCCGAAAAAGGATATTCATGAAAAAGCTGTGTTTGCTCGGCCTTGTTGCCACTCTGGCCACCCACCCCGTCTGGGCAGAAACAAAGCCTGCTGCGCTTAAAGACAAGGACGCCTTCGTCAGCGACCTGCTCAAGCAGATGACACTGGACGAAAAGATCGGCCAATTGCGCCTGATCAGCATCGGCCCCGAGATGCCCCGCGAGCTGATCCGCAAGGAAATCGCCGCCGGCCGCATCGGTGGCACGTTCAACTCCATCACCCGCCCGGAAAACCGTCCGATGCAGGACGCGGCCATGCGCAGCCGCTTGAAGATCCCGATGTTCTTCGCCTACGACGTGATCCA
>NZ_JBYVMD010000018.1:0-114811 GCF_058145955.1 Pseudomonas sp. A39 | reverse complement strand
GATGCATCGCCGATGGTAGTGTGGGGTTTCCCCATGTGAGAGTAGGTCATCGTCAAGATTAAATTCCGAAACCCCATCTGCGAAAGCAGATGGGGTTTTGTTTTGGGCGGTCGAAAACCCAAAACCGACACTTGATCCCCTGACAAATTTGCACAGTTATTTCTGAACTAGACCACTAGAATAGGCACCTAACCTTTTTTAGAGTCCGAGCCCTATCTATGCCCGATCCGGTTGATGCCCTTGAGGTGTCGGATTTACCACTGGACGACCTGGTGGCATGCCACGAGTGCGACTTGCTGATGCGCAAGCCAGTGCTCGCCCTCGGCGAAAAAGCCCAATGCCCCCGTTGCGGTTACGAGCTGTATGCTCACCGCCACAATGTCGTTGAACGTAGCCTTGCCCTGGTACTTGCGGCACTGTTGCTGTACATCCCCGCGAACTTTTTACCCATCATGCAGCTCAATCTACTCGGGCAGTCCTCTGAAGACACCGTCTGGAGCGGCGTTGTTGGCCTTTTTGATACAGGCATGCAAGGCGTGGCTGTGGTGGTGTTCCTGTGCAGCATGGGCATTCCGTTGCTCAAGCTGCTCTGCCAGTTGGCAGTGTTGCTCAGCATCCGTTGGAACATCGGCCGCAGCTATGGACTGCTGCTGTACCGCATCTACCATCACATGAAGGATTGGGGGATGTTGGAGGTCTATTTGATGGGCGTGCTGGTGGCGATCGTAAAACTCGCCGACATGGCCTCCATCACAGTCGGACTGGGCCTGGTCTGTTTTGTCAGCCTACTAATGGTTCAAGTGTTGCTTGAGGTGGTGATGTCGCCCCACCAGATCTGGCAAGCGCTCTCAGGAGAGGACGATCATGCGGGCGATTGATGCAGGCATTCTGATTTGTACCGAATGTCATGAATTGAACAAACAAGACGCTGATTCGGATGAGCAGATCTGCACGCGTTGCGGTGCGCTGATCCATGCCCGCCGTCCCAACAGCCTCACACGCACCTGGGCGTTGCTGGTCACGGCAGCGATTTTGTATATCCCGGCTAACCTGCTGCCCATCATGACCATCAATTCCTTGGGGCAAGGTGATCCCAGTACCATCATGGCCGGTGTGATCCAACTGGTGCAGCACGGTATGTTCCCGATTGCGGCAGTCGTATTCATCGCCAGCATCCTAGTACCGACGTTCAAGTTGGTAGGCATAGGTCTGCTACTGTTCTCGGTGCAGCGTCGCCAACCGCTGTCCGCGCAACAACGCATTGTGATGTACCGCTTTATCGAATTCATCGGTCGCTGGTCCATGCTGGATATCTTCGTGATTGCCATCTTGGTGGCCGTTGTAAATTTTGGACGACTTGCCAGTGTCGAGGCCAATCTCGGTGCTGCAGCGTTCGCCAGTGTGGTGATCTTGACGATGCTTGCCGCAGTAACTTTTGATCCCCGACTGATTTGGGATAACACGGAGTCGGACGACGACCATGAGTGATTTGCCTAAAGCTAAAACCCGCCCGGCCTCCAATTGGTCGGCCATTTGGGTGCTGCCCCTGATTGCCCTGATCATTGGTGGCTGGCTGGGATGGCGTGCCTATTCCCAGCAGGGCATCGATATCCAAGTGCGCTTTGAAAGCGGCGAAGGTATCCAAGTCAACAAAACCGAAGTGGTCTACAAAGGTATGCCGGTGGGCAAGGTCAAGGCCCTGGCCCTGGACGACGAAGGTAATAATCGAGGGGTGATTGCCACCATCGAGATGAACAAGGACGTCGAGCAATACCTCAAGACCAATACCCGCTTCTGGTTGGTCAAACCCAGCGTCAGCCTTGCCGGCATCACCGGCCTGGAAACCCTGGTATCGGGTAACTACATCGCCGCCAGTCCAGGCGACGGTGAGCCCTCGCGCAAATTCAAGGCGCTCTCTGAAGAGCCACCCTTGTCCGACGCCAAGCCCGGTCTTCACCTGACCGTCAAGGCCGACCGTCTTGGCTCGCTCAACCGTGGCAGCCCGGTGTTCTATAAGCAGATACAGGTTGGGCAAGTCAAAAGCTACCTGCTTTCCGAGGACCAGAGCACCGTCGAAATCAAGGTCTATATCGAACCGACCTACGCCAGCCTGGTGCGCAAACACACCCGTTTCTGGAACGCCAGTGGCATCAGCATCGACGCCAACCTGTCCGGGTTGAAGGTGCGCAGCGAATCGCTCTCCAGCATCGTTGCTGGTGGCATCGCCTTCGCCACGCCCGAGAATCGCAAGGACAGCCCGCCGACCGATCCAAGCCTGCCTTTCCGGCTCTACGAAGATTTCGACGCCGCCGCCGCCGGGATCAAGGTGAAGGTTCAGCTGGCAGATTTCGAGGGGCTGCAGGCCGGGCGTACTCCGGTCATGTACAAGGGCATCCAAGTTGGCAGCCTGAAGACCCTGAAAATCAACCCGGATCTTTCCAGTGCCAATGCCGAACTGACACTCGACCCCTTGGCCGAGGATTACCTGGTTCAGGACACCCAGTTCTGGGTAGTCAAACCCTCTATCTCCCTGGCCGGCATCACTGGCCTTGAAGCCTTGGTCAAAGGCAACTACATCGCCATTCGCCCAGGTGACAAAGGCACTCCACCACAACGCGAGTACATCGCCCGCGCCAAAGCGCCACCGTTGGACCTGCGTTCACCGGGCCTGCACATGGTGCTGTTTACCGATAACCTCGGCTCCCTGGATGTCGGCAGCCCGGTTCTCTACAAACAGGTCAAGGTCGGCTCGGTGCAGAGCTACCAATTCTCGCGCAAGAACAAACAGTTGGTGATCGGCGTTCACATCGAGAAGGAATACGAAAATCTGGTCAACGGCTCGACGCGCTTCTGGAACGCCAGCGGTGTCACCCTGACCGGTGGGCTCACCGGTGGCATTCAGGTGAAAAGTGAATCCCTGGCCAGCTTGATGGCCGGCGGTATCGCGTTTGAAACCCCGCAACCGAACGTACCGCTGAAAAAACGCATTCCGCGTTTCCGTCTGTTTGCCGACCGAGACGCCGCCAACCAACATGGCACTCTGGTCACTATCAAAGTCGACCGCGCCGATGGCATGCGCCCTGGCACCCCGGTGCGCTTCAAGGGCCTGGACGTGGGCAAGATCGAAAGTGTCGACCTCAGTGCGGATATGCAGTCGGTAGTGCTCAGTGCACGTATCACCCAGGTAGCGGACCGCATTGCGCGCGTCGGCAGCCAGTTCTGGGTAGTCAAGCCTGAGCTGGGCCTGATGAAAACCTCCAACCTCGAAACCCTGGTTACCGGGCAATACATCGAAGTGCAGCCGGCTGCGAAAAACGCTGGCCCGCAAAAGAGCTTTGTCGCGCTGGACCAGCCTCCTGAAGCCGCCCACCAGGAAGCTGGCTTGAGCCTGACACTCAGCGCCGCACGCCGCGGTTCGCTCAAGGAAGGCGTACCGGTCACCTATCGCGAAGTTACCGTCGGCAAAGTAACAGGTTACGAGTTGGGCCAAACGGCGGACCGTGTACTCATCCATGTCCTGATCGAGCCCAAGTACGCACCCTTGGTACGCAGTGGCAGCCGCTTCTGGAACACCAGCGGTTTTGGCCTCGACTTCGGCCTGTTCAAAGGCGCCACCGTACGCACCGAATCGCTGGAAACCCTGGTTGCCGGCGGCATCGCCTTCGCCACCCCAGACGGCGAGCGCATGGGCAACGCCGCTCGGCCGCAGCAAACCTTCCCGCTGTTCGACAAGTTCGAAGATGAATGGCTCACTTGGGCGCCTAAGATTCCACTCGGTAAATAGACCGAGTCGCGGCCATCGCGGGCAAGCCCGGCTCCCACATTTGACTGCGTTCCTACAGGATAAACGCAGTTAGCTGTGGGAACGGCTTGCCCGCGAAGGCGCCGGCACAAACAACACAAAAAAAGGCCCTTGGATTCTCATCCAGGGGCCTTTTGCATTTCAGCGCAAAAACTCAGACCTCATCCAACTCCGGCTCATCCGCCTGCACATTCACCGTCGCCTTCACCGCATCATGACGACGGATATACTTCCAATCCGCCTCATCGATATAAATCCCGTTTGGCCCGCTACCGCCTTCCAGGTCGATCGCCACCTGGGCGGACACCTGCGGCTTCACACTGGCGAGGATCGGCACAAAGCCCAGCTGCAAGCTGGTTTCCAGCAACGCCGCCTGGTTCTTCTCATCGATATCCGCCGCCTCGTCGAGGTAGTACGGCAAGCGCACACGCCCGGCCTGGTCGCGGTCCATCAAGTGCAGCAACAAGTACATGTTGGTCAGCGCCTTGATGGTCATGGTGGTGCCGTTGGACGCCGCGCCATCAATGTCGGTATGGATCACGGGTTGGCCATGCACCTTGGTGATCTCGAAGGCCAGCTCGAACAGGTCCTTGAGGCCCAGCTGGTTATGGTTGGCAGCCACCAGGCGCGCGAGGTATTCCTTGGCTTCTTCGTTCTTGTTGTCCTGCTCGGCGCTCTGGCTGAGGTCGAACACCGACAGGGTCTCGCCCTCTTCGTATTGACCGGCACTGTGGATAATCTGGTCGATATGCTTGAGCGCTTCCTTGTTCGGTGCCAACACGATCCGGAAGCTCTGCAGGTTGGAGACCTGACGCTTGTTGATCTCGCGGTTGAACAACGCCAACTGGTGCTCAAGGCTGTCGTAGTCGCTGCGGATATTGCGCAGGGTACGCGCAATGTCAGTGACCGCCGCGCGACGTGCCTTGCCCAACGTCAACGCTTCATCGGTGCGATGCGCATACGCATTGATCAGCAGTTGCAGGCGACGCTCGACATCATCTTCACTGTCGAACTTGGCCACGCCCTTGAGGCGCACCTGCGCATACAACGCCTCGATCTGGCCATCGGCGCGCAGCAACCCTTGCCAGCTGTCCTGATAGTCGTTGAGCAGCGGCAGCAGGTTGTCCATGGAGTCGTCGACCGGGTCCATGAACGGTGTGCCGAACGGCAAGTCCGCCGGCAACAGCTGGCGACGGCGCAACGCGTCATCCAGCGTACGCTGTTTGGCTTCCATATCGCCGATCTGGCGGCCTACCAGTTGCAGCTTGGCCGACAGTTGCTGGACGCGCTCGGTGAACGCATCGCTGGAGCGTTTCAACTCATCTTGCGCCGCTTCCATCTGCGCCAGGTTTTCCAGCTTCTCGCCTTCTTCCGCGCTTAGGGTTTGTGCGCGGCGGAAGTCTTCGAGAGCCTTCTGTGCGTCAAGTACCTGCTGGTAGAGCGCTTCGGTCTGGGTCTTGCTCGCGGCGCGGTCAGACGCGACAGCCTGCTGGGTTTTCAGCTGCTTGAGTTCTTTCTCCAGTCGCTCTTTCTGGTCGCGCAACGCAGCGCGATCCGCCAAAGCCTGTAAGGCCGGTGGTTCGATGTGCGAGATGTCGATGGACAGCCCCGGCACTTCAAAACGCTCGCCCTTGAAGCCATCCAGGATCTGCTCCAGGGATTTGACCCACTGGCCGTCCTCATCCAGCGTGATGCCATGCTCGCCCAACGGCAGGCTGAACAACGAGCTGTTGAACAGGCGCATCAGACGCTCGACATCCTGCTGTGAGAATTCTTCCCGCAGTTTGGCGTAGCTGTTGTTGTCGGCGTGGTCGAGCTGCTGCTTGACCGACTTCAAGCGCTTTTCCAGGTCGCGCAGACGCTCGTCTAAATCCTCGGCGCTGAACTGCCGCGACTGCGCGAGGGCGCCCGCCAATTCATCGTGAGCATCTTTGGCCGCCAGCAGCTGTTGCTCCAGCACTTTCACGTCATCCACGAGCGCAAAGCGATGCTTGAGCACCGACAGCTCGCCCAACCAACGCTGGATCCCGCTGATTTCCCGCTCCAGGCGCATCAGCTCCTGGGTGCCGCCACGTTGGTCGTTCTGCAGCGCATCCTGCTCATTGCGGTAGTGCTCGGCCTGGATCGTCAGCTCTTCTTTGCGCGCACTGGCGTAGTCCGACCAGGTGCCCAGCAACGAATCCAGCAGTGGCGACAGGCGATGCAATTTGCCGCGCAACACGTCGCGCTGGCGAACGCCATTGGACAGCGCTTCAACCAGCGGGCCGGCCGCTACCAGCGAGTTGTAATCCTGCTCCATGCGTCGCACATCGCGGAAGGCTTCTTCGCACGCCGCGATGTAATCCACGCTGCCAGAACGCAGGCTGTGTTCAAACGCATCCAGAAACAGTTGCTTGAGCTTGGCCGCCGTGATTTCGCGCATGTGCAGCAGGTTGATAAACAGCGCGCGGAAGGTCTTCAGGCTCTGCTCGCTGGTGGATCGCAGCGGGATCAGCGTCAGGTCCAGCGGGATCGACGTATGACCACCCACCAACAACCGGCGCAGTTCATCCGGCTTGAGTTCGTAGGCTTTCAGGCCTTCGCGTTCCAGGTTGGTGAACAGCTCTTTCTGACGCAGGCAGGTGTCGTTCTTCTGGTAGTGAGCCAGGTCCAGCTTACCGGCGTAGGCAAAGAACTGGTGCCCGAAACCGCCGCCAGGGCCGCGCCCGACCACGCCGATCACGTGCGGGCCGTGGGGCAGGGAGACTTCCACGAGGATGTAGCTGGTGTCGGTCGCGAAGTAGAAGCGCCGCGATTGCTCCAGGGTGTACTTGCCGAAACTCATGTCCGACATGCGCGCCAGGATCGGGAACTGCAAGGCGTTGATCGACGCGGATTTACCCAGGTTGTTCGCGCCATACACCGACAGCGGTTCTTCCAGCGGGAACAAGCCCAGGCTGTAGCCGGCGGTGTTCAATAGGGCGAAGCGGCGGATGCCGTAGCGTTCCTTGCTCATGCGTCGGTCTCCTGTTCTTCGGCAATGGCACGTGCCAGGGCGTCTTCTTCGCTTTCATCCGCGAAGTCGCTCAAGTCGAGTGGGTCATCGGTTTTCAGCAATTTCTCATCGCTGTCTTCGTCGATGATCACCGGTGCCGGCAGCGGCAACACGCTGTGCACGCTGGCTGCGAGGTCGCGGTCTTGTTGCACCGACAGGCACACATCGAGGAAGCGGTGCATGGGCGGCAGGAAGCGATAAATGCCGTTGTCTTCGCTGGCAAAACCCAGCTGGGTCATACGGCGCATGATTTTCTCTTCGAGTTCTTCCTGGGTCTGCACCTCGGCCTGGATAAACAGGTCGCG
The DNA here is from genome assembly GCF_058145955.1 of Pseudomonas sp. A39. Lineage (NCBI taxonomy): Bacteria > Pseudomonadati > Pseudomonadota > Gammaproteobacteria > Pseudomonadales > Pseudomonadaceae > Pseudomonas > Pseudomonas sp. A39. The sequence goes on along the minus strand of NZ_JBYVMD010000018.1, from coordinate 107,670 downwards.
GTACTTCTCCAGCAGCGACGGCAACTCATCACGGCCCAGGCTGCCACCATCCAGCACGGCAATCGGGTCGCGGCCCTGGTCGGCCAGATGCTCGACGATGATGAAGGTGAACAACGCCAGGCGCTGGGCGGTCTTGTTCACCTGCGCACTGGCGATGGCCGAGTCCGGCACGAAGTAGTAGAAACCACGGGTATCGCACACCAGCTCAAAGCCCAGGGCCTTGAACAGCGTGCGGTACTGGTCCTGGAAGTTCGACAGTTGTGCGTACAGCTCCGGGTCGCGGCGGCTGACGTGGTAACCCTTGAACAGCTCGCGAAAGATCGGTGCCAGCTGGGACAGTTCGGATAGATCAAGATGCATAAGGCGTGCTCGCAGAATTCTCGGCGGAGTCGGTGCTGGCCGGGAGCAGGGCGAATGAGCGCAGGCTGACCTGGTGCTCGTGTGTGTGGTAATCGCGGCGTTCCAGGCGTTCGCGCTTGAAGCGTTTTTCACGCGAGAGGCGCGAGAACCAGTACAGCAATTCGTCGGTGGCGCCGTCCGGTTCCTGCTCCAGCAGCCAGGTCATCAGGTCCGGCATCGGCAGTGCGTCTTCGCAGCGCTCGAGCATTTCCTTGACCGTGCGCGGAGCACGCTGGGCGTCGCCCTTGTGGGATTTGTGCGCCTTGGGGAAACGCGCCGGCTTCGGCTCGAAGTTCGCGAGGGCATACACATAGGCCTCGACCTGGCTGGCACTGCCGAGGAAGGTGCTTTGCGGCCGGGTAAACATCGGCATCGCCGCCTGCGGCACCGCGTCCAGGCCTTTACGTCGGATGGCCGACAAGGCCAACGCCGCGCCACGGGTCACAGCATTATGCCGGCGCGCTTCTTCGCGCAGCGGCAGTAGCAGCTCGCGGGCATGACGCAGGGTCAGCTGGGCGCTGGTCTGCATCTCGAGGATGCGCGCGTGGGTGCGCAGCAGCATGTCGTCGTCCACCAGGTGGCCGAGGCGCTGCTGCTCGGTGAGCATGCGCAGCAGCACGTTCTCCACCTTGCGCACGCCTTGCTCGAAGGCGCCGTCGGCGTTCACCAGTTGGATCATCGGTTCGACGTATTCGTCCCAGGTCGCCAGGACTTCGGCGTAACGCTGGCGCAACGGAATCTGCCGGTCGCTGGTCTTGGCGCGGTCGGCCACGGCGGCGAGGGCCTGTTCGTCGTTGGCGAGTTTTTTCAACACGTCGCGCACGCGCATGTCGAGCAGGCGCAGCTGGCGGGCCAGGTCGTGGCCATCACGGATGTCGAAGGCGTCCTGGATATAACCGGCCAGGCGCTCGAGGTGGCGCAGGTAGGCTTCGATTTCCAGGCACAGGCCAAGCCGGTGCTCCTTGCGAAGATACGCCAGGAAGTCGTGGATCTGCGCGTTGAGCTCGAAACGGTTCGGGCTCTTGGCGACAGGCACCAGGATATCCAGGCGAATCCACACGTCCAGCAGGCTGGTGATGTCCTGGGGCGTGCTGTCCAGTTGTTGGGCCGCCAATTGCGCGCGCAGTTCGCTCAGGCTCAGGGTGCCTTGGTCGAAGTGTTCGCACAGTGGCTCAAGCAGGGCCCAGTGTTCGGCGAGGGCGCGCAAGACGCGCTTGGGTTCGATCATCGGAATGGCCGGCTGGTTGGCGATTAAAAGTCGCGATTGTACTGCATCGGGCGCGGGATTTATCCACAGCCGGTCAGTGTGCAGTGGGCGATTGTTGCCGAACAGCGGTAGAATCCCCGCTCTTTAGTTATCCACAAGTGGCCGAGCTGTGCTTATCGAGTCCCGACGTCGCGCTTACTTGACCGCCATGCAGGTGGTCAACTGGCTGCCCCGCACCGAACTGCCGTTTGCCGCGCCGTCGCGGCCCGAGCTGTTGCAGGCGCCTGAGCCCTATGAGGCGTTCGAGTCGTCGGGGGAGGAGGCGGCTGCACCGGTGGCGGTGGTCAAACCCACTCCGGAATCGCGCCCGGCCGTCGAACGGGCGAAGATCGAAGTGCCGCGCCCTTCGCCGGTGGTCAAGGCGGCCAAGGTGGTCGAGGAGGCCGCCCCGGTGGTCAAGGCCCCGGTGGTGCCGCCGCCGCGTTTCGCCCTGCAATTGCTGCGGGCCGGGCGCTGCCTGCTGCTGGTGGAGTTGCCGACCGGCGAACGCTTCCAGACCCGCGACCCCGCCTACATGCTGCTTAAGGACATGCTGCGCGCCGCCGGCCTGCCCGACAGCCCGCAAATCGTCGGCGACCCCGTACGTTGGCCGCTGCTGGTGCGTGGCACCATGGACCAGGGCCCGGAAGCCGCGCGGGACTTTGTGCAAGGCTTCGTCTCGGCACGCCTGGAAGACGAACCCTGTGTGTGCCTGTGGCTGATCGGCCTGCCCGCCGTGCGCTTTGCCGGTGAAGCCAATGCCGAAGCCTGGTACCGCGAGCTGCAGGTCGACAGCCTGGGCACCGTGTGGGCCCTGCCGGGCCTGGAATTATTAATGGAAGAGCCACAGCGTAAGGCTGATGTCTGGCAAGCCATGCGCCGGCTGATGGCGCGCTGGAAAACAACCGATGAGTGAGGCTTTATCCTTCCGCCCGATGACCGAGGCTGACCTCGACGCCGTGCTGAAAATCGAATACGCGGCGTTCAGCCACCCCTGGACCCGTGGGATCTTTCTCGACGGGCTGGGCAAGTACCAGATCTGGCTGATGTTCGAAGGTGAGCAGCAGGTGGGCCACGGCGTGGTGCAGATCATCCTGGATGAAGCGCATTTGCTGAACATCACCGTGAAGCCGGAAAACCAAGGCCGTGGCCTCGGCCTAGCGCTGTTGGAGCACCTGATGTCCCGCGCGTATGCCGCCAATGCGCGGGAATGCTTCCTGGAAGTGCGCGACAGCAATACCGGCGCGTTTCGCCTGTATGAGCGCTATGGCTTCAATGAAATCGGCCGTCGGCGCGACTACTACCCCGCCGTGGGTGGCCGCGAAGATGCGGTCGTGATGGCCTGCACCTTGGTCGACTAAGTCACCAAAACCACTGTGGGAGCGGGCTTGCTCCCGATGGCAGGCTGTCAGTCAATGCAGGTGTCGACTGATCCACCGCTATCGGGAGCAAGCCCCTCCCACATTTGGATCTACGGTATGTCAGCGGTTGCCGTCGACGGGGTCGATATCCGCCAGCTCCGCCTCATCCAGCCCATTCCCGCCGCCAATCTCATCCTCATCCACGATGCTCAAATCCCAGTCGGCCGGTTCACTTTCGCCGGCTTCCTGGGCATCCCGCGCACCGTCTTCATGGATCAGCGTTTCGGGGCTCATGTCATCGTCGGTCGATTCATGATCATCCGTCGAAGCGCCGGTCATCCCGGCCTCTCGCACCCGTTCGTCGGGCATCAAGTGCTCGCGCTCGCGGCGCGGGATCTCATCGCCGATCTCTGCGGTCGGTTGCTTATCGTCAAAATCCAGCTCGCGCATCGAACCCATGCGATCTTCGTTGTCATCAATGGGTTCGGGCTGGGTAGCGCCGTAGGGACGTCGTGATTCAGTCATGGCCAATCCTCATACTGTGGGGCTTATAGTGTGTGGACAGGCTCGGCTCCCCAAAGATTCAAGCTAATTTGCGTGCGGCGTGACCTGGACGAGGGGTTGTCAGTCACAAAACTGCGCATCATTCCTGAGGCTTTCCCTGATGAACGAACTACAAGACCTGCTTGATAACAACGAACGCTGGGCGGATGCGATCAAACAGGAAGATCCCGAATTCTTCGCCAAGCTCGCCCGCCAGCAAACCCCGGAATACCTGTGGATCGGCTGTTCCGATGCCCGCGTACCAGCCAACGAAATCGTCGGCATGCTGCCGGGTGATCTGTTCGTGCACCGTAACGTTGCGAACGTGGTGCTGCACACCGACCTCAACTGCCTGTCGGTGATCCAGTACGCGGTGGACGTGCTCAAGGTCAAACACATCCTCGTCACCGGCCACTACGGCTGCGGCGGCGTACGCGCCTCGATGCAAGACCGCCAGTTTGGCCTGATCGACGGCTGGCTGCGCACCATTCGTGACCTTTACTACGAAAACCGCGACGTGTTGGCCCAATTGCCTACCGAAGAAGAGCGCGTAGACCGCATGTGCGAGCTGAATGTGATCCAGCAAGTGGCTAACGTCGGCCACACCAGCATTGTGCAAAACGCCTGGCATCGCGGGCAGAGCCTGTCGATTCATGGCTGCATCTACGGCATCAAGGATGGCCGTTGGAAGAGCTTGAACACCACCATCAGTGGTTTCGAGCAGTTGCCGCCGCAGTATCGCCTGCGTCCGCTGGGCGAAGCCTAAGGGCGTTTGCGCTCGCGCCACCGGGTCATGAACGCTTGTCCCTCGGCGTTCAATGGCTCATCGCGACCGGTGACCCAGCCTCGGCAGTTCAGCTCGCGGCATTGGCAAGCGAACTGCCGGAACAGCACGTCTTCGGTGCTGGCGTAATCCATGGTCAGGAGGTCGCCGGCGAGGATCTCATGCAGGGTCCAGACCTCCAGGTAATGCAGGTCGAGAAACACGTTCGGTTCGCAGGAATGAGAGAGCAGGCCAGTGAACCAACAGTCATAGAGGTGCAGGCGGGATGACAACTGCAAAGTATGCAGGCGTCGTTCACTGAGGGCATAGCCGGAGATCTTGGCGATGCAGACGCGACTATCGAAGGCGACTTGCGCTTTGATACCGGCGCCCATGCCATCGACTGCGTGCACCACTTCGAAGTGTTTCGTCGAAGGGTAGCCCTTTCCCAGTGTGGAGTTGAAGGGGTAAAGGCACTCGCTTGCAGTGGTTTTAGCCTTTTCCATGGCTTGAGTTTTCATAACTCTCCTGGTTCAGGCTGCATCGACCTGCGGGTGGTGGCTGACTACCAGTCTTGCAGCGGATGGGTGCGGCTCAAGACTCGCTCAACATGGATCCGATTTCTACTGTCAATGTTGACAGTAGAAATCGGTTATTTGTGTACCGGCTACAGTGCCGGGGCTGCGATGGCTGGAGCAGGGGCGGCGCTTTTCAGCTGCTTCAACTGGGCTTTTATGGCCGGGGTGGCACATTTCGCGTTGGCTTCTTCCGGGGACAGGTTGCGCACCGAGGTATAAAACAACTCACAGGTTTGCTCCTTGCGCGTGACTTGCCAGGTATTTATGCACGCCTTGAGCAGCACGTTCGCATCACTCGCCGGTTTTTGGCCCATCCCGGCCTGCCAGCACGCGGCGCTCAGATCCTGGCCCATCACCTTCAAACCGGCTTCGTCGGCCTTCTGCTCGTTGCCGTCGTAGGTGTCGGGGCTGGCGGCATACCAGATGTAACTCGGGTGGTTGGCGCCCAACACCGAGACGGTTTTGCCGGCGGCCGGGCTGATCTGCGCCAGGCCCAGCACTGCCACGCTCTGCCCGTATTGTTGTTTGATCCAGCTGCGCACCGGCGCGCCGAACGCCACCATCGGCAAAGCGCCTTTGGCGGGCAGGCTCAGTTCTTGAACCATGCGCGTCTGGTAATCGGTGAAGTAGCTGTAGACGTTTTCCAAGTCCTTGCCCGCATTGGAAGGCGCGGCGATGGGCGCGATATCGATGATGGTCTGGTACGCCGGGGTTTCGGTCGCCGGGATGCCATTATCCGTGAGCAGGGTGGCCCAGCGGTCGGTGGTGGCCGATTCGAGGTAATCCTGGGCTTGAGTCAGCGAGTAGTCCGGCGGGAAATGCAGCAGCTCGATGCTTTTACGGTTTTCCAAGGCCATGCCCAGTGGCAGGAACAAGTACCAGTTGTAGGCCCACTTGCCGTCGCTGTTGAGGTTGCTGGCACCTTGATAGGCCAGGTCTGCGGTATTGAGCAACGTGGTCAGGGGCTGGCCATAACTGTCAGGCACACCGCTGAAGGTCGCCGATACCTGCCCGTCATGGGTCTTGACGCTGACTTTCGCCCGGCTGTAGCCATCCCGTTGCAGGCTCTGGTTCAGATAGTGCTCGGCAGTCTGCTCCAGCGTCCATGGCCGAAAGCAGATCACATTGCAGTTGTTGGGGAAGGCAAACAGTTGGGTTACGCGCTGAGTGCTGCCCAGCGGTACCTCGATATCGGCCTGTACGACCGCACTCGCCATCAGTGCGGCCAGGGTGAAGGACAACCTGGTCGGTTTAAACATTGTTGTTTCCTTGTCAGCGAAAGCCCGTCTGCGCGGGGTGAAAGCCCACCTCCACACAGTAGCGGCTGACCAGGGAAACCGCGTGCTAAATCAGCCGCTGTGTCGCTATTGGATAAGAAAACCTACAGGTTGAACTGTAAGGCGTTGCTTAAGTCCCCCATCGGTTTCTGGCCGCGGGCGATCATTGCGTCATCACGTTGCTTAAGGCCGTCCAGGGTCTCCAGCTGAAACACCCGGGTGATCAGCCGCAGAATCGACGCCGTGTCGTACACCGTATGGTCCACCGTGCCTTTGCGCGCGAACGGTGACACCACGATCGCTGGCACCCGCGTACCCGGCCCCCAGCGGTCGCCCTTGGGCGGCGCGACGTGGTCCCACCAGCCACCGTTTTCATCGACGGTCACCACCACCACCATGTTTTTCCACTGCGGGCTCTCTTGCAGCACTTTCAAGGCGCGCGCGATATGACGGTCGCCCGAGGCTACGTCGGCATAGCCCGCGTGCATGTTCAAGTTGCCCTGGGGTTTGTAGAAGGTCACGGCGGGCAGTTTGCCGGCCTCGGCATCGGCAAAGAACCGGTTGGTGTTCGATTCATCCCCCAAACCGCCATCGCGCAGGCGTTTGTCACGCTCGGCGCGGTTTTCCGGGCCCTGCTGCTTGAAGTAGTTGAACGGCTGATGGTGGTACTGGAAGTTCGGAATCTTCGGGATGCCGCCCGAATCCTTGAATTGGTCCAGGGTCGCTTGCCACGCACCGGCGTACCAGGCCCAATCGACATTCTTTTTCGACAGCTTGTCACCGATGTGTTCGTGGGTTTGCGGCACCAGCACGTTAGGCAGATCGGCCTTTGCGTAATCCGGGTTTTCCGGGTCGCGGATCCAGGTCGGCCAATAGGGCGGGGCCAGGGTATTCACACCGTAACCATCCGGGGTCAGGGCGCTCGGACCGAACTGCGGCGGACCGGTCATAGCGCTGGCCGGGGATTTGTCCAGCGGCTTGAGACGCGGGTCGGTGGGGTCATCGCTCTGCAGCGTGGCGATCTGCGCCTTGGCTACCGATTGCGCGGCATTCGGGTAAAACGGCGCGGTGGCGCTGATCAGGTATTGATGGTTGAGGAACGAGCCACCAAACGCGCCCTGGAAGAAGTTATCGCAGAGTACAAACTCCTTGGCCACGTCCCACAGGCGCAGGGAATAACGGCTCTGGGCGTAATGGCCCATCACCAGGCCGCCTGAGTCTGCCCAGGCGACAAAACCGTCGTTCTTGCCGCCGTTGATCTGCATCTGGTTCTGATAGAACACGTGCCACAGGTCACGCGTGACCAGGCTCAAAGGCAGGTCTTCGGCATTCGGGCCCTTGAGGGCAAATGGCGCGTTGGGCAGGTTTTCCTGGAATTGCACTTCGCTGGGGTAGGTCACCCCGTCCACCGTTTGCGGGCCGACCTGCAACACGCCGCCCCAGGCCGGAGGCAGGGTGGTCAGCACACTGCCGTCGCGGTCGCGTTGCTGTGTATCGGCAGCGGAAAGCGCCGACAGTGGTTTCTCCACACCAGGGAAATCTGCAAACAGGTTGTTGAAACTGCGGTTCTCGGCATAGATCACCACCACGGTTTTCACCTGGTCGTGCAACGCCTTGTCCAGCTCTTGTGGCGTGAGCGGTCGCGCCACCGGTTTACCCGGTGCCTCGCTGGTATTGCCGCAGGCACTCAAGGTCGCGCCGACCCCCAACACCGCCGCGCTCCCGAGGAAACGCCGACGGCTGGTGTCCACCGACGGTTGCGTTACGGAATCGGGGGAAAGGCGGTCTTCGTGATCGTCACTCATTGCGCGGGAGTCCTGGCGAGATGTTGCAAGATATTTCGCAGGACGGTAGCAACGCAATGTGACGGAACGAAGACAGTGATTTGAACCAGAGGGTCACAGCAGGCGCAGTGCCAGCTGGCTGCCCGCCCGCAAGTACTCCACCTGGGCCGTCACCGCATCTTTGACAATGGCCTCACCCGTATCGGTCAGCCTGGCCTTTTTTGCATCGATCACACTGGTCTGCAACAGCTGCATGGCCACGTCGATGGATTTCTGGAAGGCGGTCACGTTGTTATGCAGGCCGAACTCTTCGATAACCGAGGCCATGCGGCGATCGGCGTCGTCTCGCAGGGTCCTGTATTCAGTGAATGAAACGTTGTCGTCCTGATAAATATCAGTGATCAACGTTTCCAGTGATTTGGAAAGGGGCGTCATCGGATCTCCTGGGTGTTAAGTGAGTAGGTGTCCGAGTCAGGTTAATCAAAGGTTTGGGTGGAGGGAGTCAGGGGTTGTCGTCGTCTGGAGTAGGACAACCCCACGCATTACATCAGAAGGAGCTTTTAGGGCATCACAGGCGGCAAATACTTCAACGTCGTCCCCAACGCCCACAGCAGGAACAACACCAGCGGCGTGTGCACCAGCAACTGCACGAAGGAAAACCCGATCAAATCCCGCGCCTTCAACCCCAGCACCCCCAGCAACGGCAGCATATAGAACGGGTTGATCAGGTTCGGCAGCGCCTCGGCGGCGTTGTAGATCTGCACTGCCCAGCCCAGGTGGTATTGCAGGTCATTGGCCACTTGCATCACGTAAGGCGCTTCGATAATCCACTTGCCGCCGCCCGACGGGATAAAGAAGCCCAGTACCGCCGAGTACACGCCCATCAGCAGTGCATAAGTGTCGTGGGAGGCGATGGAGGTGAAAAAGGTCGAGATATGGTGCGCCAGGGTCTGGCCGTCGCCACCCTTGACCACGGTCATCAGCGCCGCGATGGAGCCGTACAGCGGAAACTGGATCAGCACGCCGGTGGTGGTCGGCACCGCGCGTGCCACCGCGTCGAGGAAACTGCGCGGACGCCAGTGCAGCAGGGCGCCGGTCATGATGAACAGGAAGTTATAGGTGTTCAGCCCCGAGATCGCACTGATCGCTGGCTTGGTCGAGAACTCCTGGAACAGCCAGCCCGCCGCCAGCACCGCCAGCAGGATGGTCAGCAGCGGGCTGTGTTCCAGCCATTCACCTGGACGTGTGGGGGCTTGCAGCTTGGGCAGGTTGAACGCCGGGTCGACGCCGCAGGCCTTGGCATCGCGGGCGCTGTTCGGGCCGGGTGCGGTGGCGTAGGCGATGATCAGCGACACCACGATCAACGCCAGCAACAGCACGCCGGATTGCCACAGGAAGATAGTGTCCGTGAACGGGATCACCCCGGTGATCGACAGAATCGATGGCGGCAGGCTGGCCGGGTTGGCCTGCAACTGTGCGGCCGACGACGACAGCCCCAACGCCCACACCGCGCCAAGCCCCAGGTAAGCCGCAGCCCCGGCCGCGCGATAATCCATGCGCAAATCCGTACGACGCGCCAGCGCCCGCACCAACAAACCGCCAAACACCAGGGACAGGCCCCAGTTGAGCAAGGACGCGACCATCGAGATCAACGCCACCCAGGCCACGGCGGAGCGGCCGTTCTTCGGGATACGCGCCAGGCGGTCTATCAGTTTTACCGCCGGCGGCGAACTGGCCACGACATAACCACCAATCACCACAAAGGCCATCTGCATGGTAAACGGGATAAGGCTCCAGAACCCATCGCCAAAAGCCTTGGCGGCTTCGGTCGGTGCGGCGCCCATGCCCAGGGTCGCCACGGCGACGATGATCACGGCGAGCGCGGCAAATACCCAGGAGTCGGGAAACCAGCGTTCGGCGAAGTTGGAACAGCGCAGGGCAAATCGGGCATAGCGGCTTTCTTCGATAGCATCGGCCACGAGTCTTTCCTCTTGTCTTTATTATGGTGTTGGCAGTTTTACGGCATGTTCCGCTACGGCCATTGATATGGGAATGCAGTTATCTTCATCGATCCATGAGGAAAACAAATATATCTGCCGTGATTGCCATCATCCTGCTCACCTCATAACCTGCACGCCATTTTGTTTGTCTGCCGAGCCTTCATATGACTGCCACCTTTCCCCTACAGGCGCAGCGTTTTTCCCGCTCCGACTACAAAACCCTGGGCCTGGCCGCCCTGGGCGGTGCCCTGGAAATCTACGATTTCATCATCTTCGTGTTTTTCGCGCTGACCTTGAGCCAACTGTTCTTCCCGCCGGAAATGCCCGAGTGGCTGCGCCTGCTGCAAAGTTTTGGCATCTTCGTCACCGGCTACCTGGCCCGCCCGCTGGGCGGCATCCTGATGGCGCACTTTGCCGATCACCTGGGGCGCAAGCGCGTGTTCAGCCTGAGCATCCTGATGATGGCCTTGCCCTGCCTGCTGATCGGGATCATGCCCACCTATGCACACATCGGTTATTTCGCACCGCTGATCCTGCTGGCGCTGCGCGTGCTGCAAGGCGCAGCAGTGGGGGGTGAAGTGCCCAGCGCCTGGACCTTCGTTGCCGAACACGCTCCCGCCCCTCATCGCGGCTACGCCCTGGGCTTCCTGCAAGCCGGCCTGACCTTCGGCTACCTGCTCGGCGCGCTCACCGCGACCTTGCTGGCGCAAGTCTTCACCCCGGCCGAAATCCTCGACTACGCCTGGCGCTTCCCCTTCCTGCTCGGCGGGGTATTCGGCGTGATCGGCGTGTGGCTGCGCCGCTGGCTCAATGAGACCCCGGTGTTCCTCGAAATGCAGGCCCGCCGCCAGGCGGCCGCAGAGCTGCCTTTGCGCACCGTGCTTCGCGACCACCGCGCCGTCCTGCTACCCGCGATGATCCTCACCTGCGTGCTCACCTCGGCGGTGGTCGTCCTCGTGGTCATCACCCCCACCATGATGCAAAAAACCTTCGGCATGAGCCCCAGCCACACCTTCGCCTTGAGCGCCTTGGGCATCGTGTTCCTGAATATCGGCTGCGTACTGGCCGGCCTGCTGGTAGACCGCATCGGCGCCTGGCGCGCGGTGCTGGTCTACAGCCTGCTATTGCCGTTAGGGATTGGCATTCTGTACGCCAGCTTGATCAACGGCGGCGTCTGGCTGGGCGCGGCGTATGCCGTCGCAGGCTTGAGTTGCGGCGTGGTGGGCGCGGTGCCGTCGGTGATGGTCGGCCTGTTTCCGGCGCAGGTGCGGGTGTCGGGAATTTCCTTTACCTACAACATTGCCTACGCGCTGTGGGCAAGTACGACGCCGTTGATGTTGATTGCACTGATGCCGACCAGCCCCTGGATTTGCGTGATTTACTGCGTGGTGATGGGGGCGGTGGGCGTGGTGAGTGTGGGGCTGTTTGGTAAGCGCCACACCTTGGCAGCCTAGTTTTAAGTCAAGAAGTGCCACATCAGCAACGTACCGATCAAGCCCACGACGGACACAATCGTCTGCAATACCGACCACACCCAGATCGTCTGCTTCAACTGCAAGCCAAAGTACTCACGCACCATCCAGAACCCGGCATCGTTGACGTGGCAGAAGAACACCGAGCCGGCGCCAATCGCCAGGGCCACCAACGAGCTTTGCGTCGCCGCTAACCCCGCCATCATCGGCGCGAGGATGCCTGCGGTCGTGGTGGTGGCGACGGTGGCCGAGCCGGTGGCCTGGCGCAGCGCTACGGCGATCAACCAGGCCAGCAGCAGATATGGCATGTGCGCGCCTTCGGCGACCTTGCTGATGGTCTGGCTGACGCCGGCGTCCAGCAGGGTTTGCTTGAGGCCGCCGCCGGCGCCGATGGTCAACAGCAACACGGCGATGGGGGCGAGGGCTTTGCGCAGGGTGTTGCCGACCTCGGCACGCGGCATGCCGGCGGCCCAGCCCAGGCAGATCACGGCGGCGATCACGGCCAGGCCGAGGGCGATCAGCGGTTCGCCGAGGAACTTCAAGGTCAGGCCGACCGTGCTTTCGGCCGGCAGCGCGACCTTGGCCAAGGTGCTGCCCAGCATCAGAATCACCGGCAACAGAATGATCAGCAACGACACACCAAAGCTCGGCTGGCGCGGCGCTTTGGGCGGTGCGCTGAACAGCGCGCCGATGTCGGCCGGCTCATCCACATGCAGGCGCTTGGACAGCCAGTTGCCGTAGAGCGGGCCAGCGAGGATCACCGCCGGCACCGCCAGGCAGAAGCCCAGCAACATGGTCAGGCCCAGGTCGGCGTGCAACGCGCCAACCGCAATCAGCGGCCCCGGATGCGGTGGCATCAGGGCGTGCAGGGTGGTCATGCCGGCCAGCGCCGGAATGGCGATTTTCAGCAGCGGCTGGTTCGAACGTTTGGCCATCACAAAGATGATTGGCACCATCATCACCAGGCCCACTTCAAAAAACAGCGGCAAGCCGATCACCATGGCCACCAGCGCCATCACCCACGGCAGTGACTTACCCTTGCCCAGTCCTAGCAGGGTGGTGGCTATGCGGTCGGCCGCGCCGGATTCCGCCATCAACGCGCCGAGCATGGAACCCAGGGCAATGATGATCCCCGCTTCACCGAGGATCGCCCCGGCGCCTTTGCTGAACGCCTTGGCCACTTCTTCCGGCGGCAAGCCGGCGCCGACACCGGCGATGAAGGTGCCGATCAGGATCGACAGGAAGGGCGGCAGTTTGGTCGCGCTGATCAGCACAATGATGCTGGCGATGGCCAGCAGTACGCAGAGCATAAGGCGGGTGTCGTGAACCATCCACGCGGCAGTCGATAACTCCAAAACGGGACTCCTTATCGAACAGGTTGGGAAAATTGTTTCTTTTTGTTTCCTGTTCGAAAAGCATACCTGATACAACTGTGCCAGAGCGTTCAAGCGCACTTTTGGTGCATTTAAAGGTAACAATGGCTTGGCGTGCAGATGACAATTTTGCAACCCATGCCGATGGATCCGGCCTATCGCTCTATGATCCTCGTGCCCCTGCGTAAGAGCCCGCTCGCCGGCAAGGCCCACGAGAACATTTACCACCACGAGGATTTTCCATGAGCGCAGGACACAACCACGCCAAGGTACGCGCCGGTCACGAGCGTCTGTTATGGCTCGCCCTGGGCCTGACCGGCAGTTTCATGGTTGCCGAGGTCATCGGTGCATTTATCACCGGCAGCCTGGCGCTGTTGTCCGATGCCGCGCACATGATGACCGACGCCCTGGCCCTGGGCATTTCCCTGGTGGCAATCCAGGTGGCCAAGCGTGCCGCAGACCGCAAGCGCACCTTCGGCTATGCGCGTTTCGAAATCCTTGCCGCGGCGTTCAATGCGCTGCTGTTGTTCGTCGTTGCGTTCTACATTCTCTACGAGGCGTATCAGCGGCTGCAGGCGCCCGCCGAGATACAGTCCACCGGCATGCTGGTGATTGCCGTACTGGGGCTGATCGTCAACCTGATTTCCATGCGCCTGCTGAGCGCCGCCAGTGGTGAAAGCCTGAATGTGAAGGGCGCATACCTGGAGGTCTGGAGCGATATGCTCGGTTCCATCGGCGTGATCATCGCGGCGCTGGTGATCCTGTACACAGGCTGGGGCTGGGTCGACTCGCTGGTCGCCGCGGCCATTGGTTTCTGGGTGTTGCCACGCACGTGGACGTTGCTCAAGGAAAGCATGAACGTGCTGCTGCAAGGCGTGCCGGACGGCATTGACATCGAACAGGTGGAGCAGGCTATTCGCGGTGTGCGTGGGGTCAAGGATGTACACGACCTGCATATCTGGGCGCTCACCAGTGGCAAGAATGTGCTGAGCACCCATCTGGTGGCGGATTCGGCGCTCGGCACGGAACAACAAATCCTCGTCCAAGTGACGGAACTGCTGCATGAGAAATTCGATATTTCCCATGCGACCATCCAGGTCGAAGGTGCCGGCTTTGCGCATGACGAACATGACGAGGTGCATGCCTGATCCTGGCTAACGGATTTGTAATGTTCTGCACACCGCTCTGATAAGTACCGAAAGCTACAGTGCCCCGGCTTGGATTTATCCGCCATTTCATGGGCCTGGAACTCTCGTTATGCCAATTCGCGCAAGAACATTTCTGTGGTCGATCGTCGTGTTTCTGGCGACGGCACAAGGGGTCGGTGCACAAACCCTGACCCTCGATGCGGCCCTGCAAACCGCCTTTGCCAACAACCCTGACCTGGCGGCCGCGCAATGGGAAATCGACATTGCACAGGGCGGCCGCCAGCAGGCGGGGTTGATCCCGAATCCGGTGGCCTCCTGGGATGCCGAAGACACCCGTCGTAACTCCCGCACCACCACCGTTAAGCTCAGCCAGACCCTGGAACTGGGCGGCAAGCGCGGTGCGCGCATCGACGTTGCCACCCTAGCCCAGAACGCCGCCGCGCTGACGTTGGAACAGCGCCGCAACACCCTGCGCGCCGAAGTCATCGACAACTACTACGGCGCGCTTCGCGCCCAGGAACGCCTCGACCTGGCGCAGCGGTCCATGGCCGTGGCCGAACGCGGACTGGCCGTCGCCAACGGTCGTGTCACCGCTGGCAAAACCTCGCCGGTGGAAGCGACCCGCGCGCAGGTGCAGTTGTCGGAAATGCGCCTGGAATTGAACCGCGCTCAGATAGGCCTCACCGATGCTTATCGCCGCCTTGCCGCGAGTACCGGCAACGCCGTGCCGGACTTCCAAGTCGTTGCCACACACACCCAATCCACGCCTGCCTTGCCGCCCGCTACCCAATTGTTGGCGCACCTCGAACAAACCGCTGAACTGCGCCTGGCCGAACTGAACATCCTGCAAAACGAAGCCAGCGTCGGCCTGGAAAAAGCCCAGCGTATTCCCGACCTCGACGTGTCCATCGGCAGCCAATACGACGCCAGCGTGCGTGAGCGCGTGAACCTGGTGGGGGTGTCGATGCCGATCCCGCTGTTCAACCGCAATCAGGGCAATGTGCTGGCGGCCACGCGCCGCGCCGATCAGGCCCGCGACCTGCGCAACGCCGCCGAACTGCGCCTGCGCACCGAAACCCGTCAGGCCCTCGACCTGTGGCAAACCGCGAATACCGAAGTGCGCGCCTTCAACCAGCAGATCCTGCCCGCCGCGCAAGAGGCGGTGGACAGCGCCACCCGTGGCTTTGAGATGGGCAAGTTCAGTTTCCTCGACGTGCTCGACGCCCAGCGCACCCTGATCGCGGCCCGCACCCAGTACCTCACGGCCACCGCCCAGGCCACCGACGCCTGGGTGCGTATCGAACGAATTTACGGCGACCTCGCCCGGTTTTGATTTTTCCTGGAGTCCCCTATGAACAACACCCACGGCGTGGCGCTTGCCGTCGCCTTGAGCCTGATGCTGTGCAGCTTTGCTAAGGCCGAGGAAGAAGAAGGCGAACTGGAACTCACCGAGCAGCAGATTCAGGCCGCCGGCATTCAGGTCGCCCAGGCTCAACCGCGGTCTATCAGCACGTTGCTGGTGCTGCCGGGAGAAGTGCGTTTCGACGAAGACCGTACCTCCCACATCGTGCCGCGTGCGGCGGGCGTGGTGGAGTCGGTCAAGGTCAACCTCGGCCAGTCGGTGAAGAAAGGGGAGCTGTTGGCGGTGATCGCCAGCCAGCAGATTTCCGATCAACGCAGTGAGTTGGCCGCCAGTGAGCGGCGCGTCGAACTGGCCCGCACCACCTTCCAGCGAGAGCGGCAGTTGTGGCAGGACAAGATTTCTGCCGAGCAAGATTACCTGCTGGCGCGCCAAGCGCTGCAAGAAGCCGAAATCGCCCTGAACAACGCCCGCCAAAAGATGACCGCATTAAGCGGCAGCGCCGTACTGGTCGGCGGCAATCGCTACGAACTGCGTGCGCCCTTCGCCGGCGTCGTGGTGGAAAAACACCTGGGCGTCGGCGAAGTGGTGAGCGAGACCAGTAATGCCTTCACCCTCTCGGACCTGTCCCAGGTGTGGGTGACCTTTGGTGTATTTCCCAAGGACTTGAACAAGGTACGCGTCGGCAAGCCGGTCAACGTCAGCTCCACCGAAATGGGCACCGAGGTGCTCGGCACCGTGGCCTATGTCGGCAACCTGCTCGGCGAGCAGACACGCACCGCCACTGTGCGCGTGAGTGTACCCAACCCCGATGACGCCTGGCGGCCTGGCCTATTTGTCAGCGTGCAACTGGCCACCGACACGTTCCAGGCCAAGGTTACCGTGCCCCAGGAGGCGATCCAGACCGTCGAGGACAAACCCTCGGTATTCGTGCGCACCGAGCACGGTTTTGTCACCCGTCACCTGGAACTCGGCGCGAGCGAAAACGGCTACGTCGAAGTGCGCCAGGGCCTCGATGCCGGGGCGCAGGTGGCCACGGTTGGCAGCTTCATCCTCAAGTCCGAACTGGGCAAAGGCTCGGCCGAGCACGCCCATTGATCCTGCGAGTGATTCCCCATGTTTGAGCGCCTTATCCAATTTGCCATCGAGCAGCGCATCATCGTGCTGCTGGTGGTGCTGTTGATGGCCGGTGTCGGCATCGCCAGCTATCAGAAGTTGCCCATCGACGCGGTGCCCGACATCACCAACGTGCAGGTGCAGATCAACTCGGCGGCGGCCGGGTTTTCACCGTTGGAAACCGAGCAGCGCATCACCTTTCCCATCGAAACCGCCATGGCCGGTTTGCCCGGCATGCAGCAGACCCGCTCGCTGTCGCGCTCCGGGTTGTCCCAGGTGACGGTAATTTTCAAGGACGGCACCGACCTTTTTTTCGCCCGGCAATTGGTCAACGAGCGTCTTCAGGTGGCGCGCGAGCAATTGCCCGCCGGCATTGAAACCGCCATGGGGCCTATTTCCACCGGCCTCGGGGAAATTTTCCTATGGACCGTGGAAGCCAAGGACGGCGCGCTCAAGGACGATGGCACGCCCTACACCCCGACCGATCTGCGGGTCATCCAGGACTGGATCATCAAGCCGCAACTGCGCAACGTGCCGGGTGTGGCCGAGATCAACACCATCGGCGGCTTTGCCAAGGAATACCAGATTGCGCCCGACCCCAAGCGCCTGGCCGCCTACAACCTGACTTTGAATGACTTGGTCACGGCGCTGGAGCGTAACAACGCCAACGTGGGCGCGGGCTACATCGAGCGCAGCGGTGAGCAATTACTGATCCGTGCGCCCGGGCAGTTGGCGTCCATCGATGACATCGCCAACATCGTCATCACCAGCTCGGACGGCACGCCGATCCGCGTGCGCAATGTGGCGCAGGTCGACATCGGCCGTGAGATGCGTACCGGCGCTGCCACGGAAAATGGCCGCGAAGTGGTGCTGGGCACGGTGTTCATGTTGATCGGCGAAAACAGCCGCAGCGTGTCCCAGGCCGTGGCGAAAAAACTTGAAGAGATCAACCGCTCGCTGCCCGAAGGCGTCGTCGCGGTCACCGTCTACGACCGCACCAACTTGGTCGAAAAAGCCATCGCCACCGTGAAGAAAAACCTCTTCGAAGGTGCGCTGCTGGTGGTGGCGGTGCTGTTCCTGTTCCTTGGTAATATCCGCGCTGCGCTGATCACCGCGATGGTGATTCCGCTGGCGATGTTGTTCACCTTTACCGGTATGTTCACCAACAAGGTCAGCGCCAACCTGATGAGCCTCGGCGCGCTGGACTTCGGCATTATCGTCGACGGCGCGGTGGTGATCGTCGAGAACGCGATTCGTCGCCTGGCGCATGCGCAACAGCGTCATGGCCGCCTGCTGACCCGCAGCGAGCGCCTGCATGAAGTCTTCGCCGCCGCCAAGGAAGCGCGGCGAGCGCTGATCTTCGGGCAACTGATCATCATGGTGGTGTACCTGCCGATCTTCGCCCTCACCGGGGTGGCCGGGAAGATGTTCCACCCGATGGCGTTTACCGTGGTGATTGCCTTGTTGGGCGCAATGATTCTGTCGGTGACCTTCGTGCCGGCGGCGATTGCGCTGTTTGTGACCGGCAAGGTCAAAGAAGACGAAAACTTCGTCATGCGCAGCGCACGCCGGGTCTATGCGCCGGTGCTCGATTGGGTGATGGCGCGCCGGCCGCTGGTGTTCGGCTTGGCCGTGTTGACCATCGTCGCCTCGGGCGTTGTCGCCAGCCGCATGGGCAGCGAATTTATTCCCAGCCTCAGCGAAGGTGATTTTGCCCAGCAAGCCTTGCGTGTGCCAGGCACCAGCCTGACGCAGTCGGTGCAGATGCAGCAGCAACTGGAAAAAACCTTAATGGCCCAGGTGCCGGAAATCGAGCGGGTATTCGCGCGTACCGGCACCGCGGAAATTGCCTCCGACCCGATGCCGCCGAACATTTCCGACAGCTACGTGATGCTCAAGCCCAAGGACCAATGGCCCGATCCGGACAAGTCCCGCGAGACCCTCATCGCCGACATCCAGCGCGCCAGTGCGATTGTGCCGGGCAGTGCGTACGAGTTGTCGCAACCGATCCAATTACGTTTCAACGAGCTGATCTCCGGGGTGCGCAGCGATGTGGCGGTGAAGGTGTTCGGCGACGATATGGACGTGCTCAACAAGACCGCCGGTGAAATCGCCGAGACCCTGCAAAAGCTCAGCGGCGCCTCGGAGGTCAAGGTTGAACAAACCTCCGGCCTGCCGGTGCTGACCATCAATATCGACCGCGACAAGGCCGCGCGTTTTGGCCTGAATGTGGGCGATGTGCAGGACACCATTGCCGTCGCTGTCGGCGGGCGCCAGGCCGGTACGTTGTACGAAGGTGATCGACGTTTTGACATGGTTGTGCGTTTGTCCGACGCGCTGCGCACTGATATCGATGGGCTGTCACGGCTGTTGGTTCCGGTGCCGGGTAACGCGTCTGGCCAGCTGGGTTTTATCGCCTTGTCCCAGGTCGCCAGCCTGGACCTGGTGCTCGGCCCGAACCAGATCAGCCGCGAGAACGGCAAGCGCCTGGTGATCGTCAGTGCCAACGTGCGTGGGCGGGATATCGGCTCATTTGTGGAGGAAGCCGAGGCGGCGTTGATTGCCCAGGTGAAGGTGCCGGCGGGTTACTGGACCACCTGGGGCGGCCAATTCGAACAATTGAAAGAAGCGTCCGAACGCTTGCGCATCGTGGTGCCGGTGGCGTTGCTGCTGGTGTTCGGGCTGCTGTTCATGATGTTCAACAACCTCAAGGACGGCTTGTTGGTGTTTACCGGGATTCCGTTCGCCTTGACCGGTGGGATCATGGCGCTGTGGCTGCGGGATATTCCGCTGTCGATCTCGGCGGGGGTCGGCTTTATTGCCTTGTCCGGCGTGGCGGTGCTGAACGGCCTGGTGATGATCGCCTTCATCCGCAACCTGCGCGAGGAGGGGCGTTCGTTGTCGATGGCGATCAACGAAGGCGCGTTGACCCGGCTGCGTCCGGTGCTGATGACGGCGTTGGTGGCGTCCCTCGGGTTTATCCCCATGGCACTCGCCACCGGCACCGGCGCCGAAGTGCAGCGGCCGCTGGCGACGGTGGTGATCGGCGGGATTATTTCGTCTACGTTGCTGACCTTGCTGGTGTTGCCGGCGTTGTATCAGTGGGCCCATCGCAAGGAAGAGGAAACACCAGGCGGAACCGCGTAAAACGGCCCGGCTGGCTGCTGACGTCGGCGTGCCCCTGATGCAGGTGCATGATCGACTGCACAATCGCCAGCCCCAGGCCGGTGCCGCCTTCGGCCCGGGTGCGGCTGCTGTCGGCGCGATAAAAGCGCTCGAACAGGTGCGGCAGATGATGGGCTTCGATACCGCGCCCCGGATTGCCCACCGACAGCGACACACTCTGGTCGTAGCGTTCCACCAGCAGCAATACGCTGGAGGCACTCGGGGTATGGCGAATGGCATTGGACAGCAGGTTGGAAATGGCGCGCTGGATCATCAGGCGGTCCCCCGTTACCCAGGCATCGCCGCGCAGGCTCAGGGTGACGTGCTTGTCCTCGGCGCTGAGGGCGAACAGCGCCATCACCCGCTGCGCTTCCTGTGCCAACGACACCGGGGCAAACTCGGCCCGCGCCGCCGGGTGGCTGACCTGAGCCAGGAACAACATGTCGGAGACCATCCTCGACAGGCGCTCCATTTCCTCGGTACAGGATTCCAGGCTGGCCTTGTATTCCTCCGAGGGCCGTTCACGGGACAGGGTCACCTGCGCCTTGCCCATCAGGTTGGTCAACGGTGCGCGCAGCTCGTGGGCGAGGTCGTCGGAGAACTGCGACAGTTGCTGCACGCCGGCATCGAGCCGGTGCAGCATGAAGTTGATACCCTGGGCCAATTCGCCCAGCTCCTTGGGCAAGTTGTCCAGCTCCAGGCGATGGGTCAGGTCCTGGGTGCTGACCTTGGCCGCCACGCGGCTGAACTGCTGCAGCGGCGCGAGCCCGCGTTGCACCAGCCACCACGCGCCCATGCCGATCAGGATCAGCAGCATCGGCAGAACGATCACCGTGGAGCGCAGGTAGGCACTGAGTAACGCTTCATCGTCGGAGCGGTCCAGCGACAGCAACACACGCACGTTTTCGCCACTGCTCAGCGGCATCAGGCGGGTGGCGCTGAGGATGCGATTGCCTTGGCCGTCGACCCAGTTCAAGTACGCCAGGGTGTTGCTGGCGGGCACGTCCAACAACAGCGGCTGCTGCGGTTTGGCACCGACGCTCAGCAGCACCGGCGCATCCGGTCGTGCGCCGATGATGGTCAGGTAGATGTTGTCGTGGCCCATCACCAGGTCCAGCAGCGAATGGGGGCGGTCGCTGATGTCGTGGGCGTCGAGGCCCTGGCCGAGGCTGTGCTCCAACTGCTCCATTTTGTTTTCCAGGCCTTTGCGCGCGAGCTTGTCCAGCTCGTGGGTCAGGGCCAGGTACGCCAGGGTCGCCAACAGCACGACGAGGCCGGCGCCCATCAGGCTGACCGTCAACCCCAGGCGCATCGACAGGCTGCTGGTCCTCATGGGCGCGCCTCCAGCACGTAACCCACGCCGCGAATGGTGTGGATCAACTTCACCTCGCTCTGGTCATCGACCTTGCCCCGCAGGCGGCTGATCGAGACTTCCACGACGTTGGTGTCGCAGTCGAAGTTCATGTCCCACACCAGCGAAATAATCTGCGTGCGGGTCATCACTTCACCGGCCTGGCGCATCAGCACGTGCAGCAGCGCGAATTCCTTGGTGGTCAGGTCGATCCGGCGGTCGCCGCGATAGGCGCGATGCCGGCGCGGGTCCAGTTCCAGGTCCGAGACGCGCAGTACGTCCGGCACTGGGATGTGTTCGCTGCGTCGCAACAGGGTGCGCACTCGGGCCAGCAGCTCGGGAAACTCGAAGGGCTTGACCAGGTAATCATCGGCGCCCATGTCCAGGCCCTTGATCTTGTCGGCCAGCCGGCCGCGCGCGGTCAGCATCATCACCCGCTGGTTGCCGTCGCGGCGCAGTTGTTCCAGCACTTCCCAGCCGTCGGTGTTGGGCAAGTTGACATCCAGGATCACCAATTCGTAGCGGTGTTGCCGGGCCAGGTGCAGGCCATCAATGCCGCTGGCCGCGCAATCGACGACATAACCGCTTTCGGTCAAGCCTTGCTGCAGGTAGTCGGCGGTTTTCTGCTCGTCCTCAACCACAAGGATACGCATGGGGGGTTACCTTCAAAGAAAACGGAAAGGGGGCATGGCCTCATAGCGAGGCTGGGTAGGCTGTAGGAAAATTCTGAACCGTGAAGTAGCTTTAGGGTCAAGCCACGTCAGGCGGGTGCGACGATTCGTCACTGAGTCGGCGCACAAAAAAAACGCCCCGTCCGGGGCGCAAAAATTCATCTCTGTTCCAAAGGAGCTACACAACAGCCGCAGAGATGAGATGTGTTCGGTGTGCAGTGTAAAAAGTGCAACTTAACGAGAAGGTGAGGCCGATATTACAGTTCTGACAGACTTCAACCTGTGAACAGATGTAGGCCATCGGCAAGTGAATGTAAGCGCTGTGCCTTAGAGCACCGCCATTGGATACTCGACAATCAACCGAACTTCTTCCAGGTCCGACTCAAATGCACTGGAGCGCACTGTGGCCTGGCGAAGTCGCAGCGATAAGTCCTTTAAGTTGCCAGCCTGTACGACATATTTGGCCTCGATATCCCGCTCCCAGCGGCGCTGATCGGTGAGTGGATCACCTGCCGCATCGCGACGCATGTACACCGCGTTGGCGTTGCTGTAGTCGGCGCCAGTGCCTTTGCCATAGCGGGTCATGAACGACAGGCCGGGGATGCCGAACGCCTGCATGTCCAGGTCGTAGCGCACCATCCACGAACGTTCCTTGGGCGAGTTGAAGTCGCTGTACTGGATCGAGTTGTTCAGGAAGATCGAGTCCGACTGGCGCAGGTAATCGAAGTCGTCATCGCCGTTGTTGCGCTGGTGTGATACGGCCAGGCTGTGGGCGCCGACCTTCACCCCAAGCCTTGCGCTCCAGATGTTGTTGTCGAATTCACCCAGGCGTTTCTTACCTTCGTCCACGGCTTTGTAGTAGTTGAAGTCGCCGAACAGCGAGACGTCTTCATTCAGCGGATAACTGGCGGCGCTGCCGAAGTAGTACTGGTCCCAGGCATCCTTCAGGCGGCTGCTGTAGAGGCTGACACTGAGGTGTTTGTTGACGCTGTAATCACCGCCGAAATAGCCGACCCAGGGCGAGTCGACCTGCCCCGCGTAAAAGGTCGCAAAGCCTTTGTTCATGCCGCTTTCGGTCGGTTGGCTCATGCCGCTCAAGCGTCCACCCTGCAGGGTCAGGCCCTCAAGGCTGGTGTTTTGTGCGGTCACGCCACGAAAGCTTTCCGGCAAGACGCGCGAATCGCCGTAAGCCACCACCGGGGTCAGCGGGAATACGTCGCCGGCCTTGATCACGGTATCCAGCACACGCAATTTCGCGGCGCCGCCGAATTTGCTGTAGTTGTCCTCGGGGTGGTTTTCGCTGTCCACCGGTAGAACGCCGAACGAACCCTTGCCGCCGCTGCGACCGGTGCCCGAGTCGAGTTTTACCCCGACCATGGCGAACGCATCCAGGCCGAATCCTACGGTGCCTTGGGTAAAGCCGGATTCGAACTTGCCGATCAATCCCTGGGCCCAGGCTTCGGAATAGCCATTGCCGGTGGGACTGGACTGGCCCTTGCGGTCATCGCGGTTGAAGTAAAAATTACGCGCCAGCACGTTGAAGCTGCTGCCTTCGATAAAACCTTCGGGTTTGTCTTCCACGGCCACGGCGGCCAGGGGCAAGGCGGCGCACAGTGAAAGGGGAAGGCTGAAGTGACAGATACGCATGGTTTGCTCCTCGGTAATGGCAGTTATCAGCTTCTTATGAGCGGGCGTTCTTATTGATCTGGCCCGGGCTGATAGTTGCAAACCGTGGATAACGATGAAGTGGCAAGAACATTACAATTCTGGAAGCTCACGCGTATCTAACAAATAAGTAATGTTCTGGTGAAGGTGGCGTCAGGGTCCGCTGGTTAGTCTCGGCACTTAACGATCAGTCGAGGAACTAACCATGAACTTTTATACCGTTGGCCTGGGTGTGTTAACTGCAATCTTGTCGTTCGGCGCATTGGCCGAAGGTGGGGGCGACCGTACGTTTGCGCTGATGATGGAGCGCAATCAAAAAGCCATGGCCGACTACGCGGCCAAGAAAGGCAAGCCGGCACCTGAGGTACAGGCCTATCGCTATGGCATGGCGCTGGACATCGCCAAGGTGGTCAATGTCACGCCGCCGATCCGCTCGTGCAACCCGGTGCCGTCGCGCATGACCTATGAAGACTCCAGCGGCAAGCTCAATACCCTTGAGTATCAAGTGATGGGTGTGTGCCGAAATAACGGCAGTTGATGGATCCAAAAATATAGTTGGGGCCGGGGCTCAAGCCCTCTTAAGAAAATCCTGGAAGCGCCGATGCAGGTCAGATTCATCTCCCCCCATTTGGTCATCGGTGCCCCATGTTTAACACCCGTTTGAAGCAGGAGCTGTCGGCTCTTCGCGAAGAATTGTCCAGCTTGGATCAGGTCAAGGAGAGCCTGGAAAGTGAAATGCTGTGCCTGACGCTGGACGCCGAAGGCCGGGTGGAGTGGGCGAATGCCAACTTCCTGCAGGAATTGGCCTACCAGAGTGGCCAACTGTTGGGGCGCGCGATTGAAGACCTGGTGCCGACGCATGTGCGCCAGGATGAATACCAGCTGCGCTTCAAGAACGCCCTGCTGCGCGGTGAGCATTTCGCCGGCACCGTGCGCCTGATGCGTGGCAATGGCCAGGAAGCCTGGCTGCGCTCGATTGTGCAACCGGTGCGCAGTTCCGATGGGCGCATCAAGCATTTTTCGATGTATTCCAGCGACCTCACCCGCACCATCGAGGCCTCCCGCGAGCATGAAAACCTCATGAACGCATTGGTGCGCTCTACGGCCGTGATCGAGTTCGACCTGAACGGCCACGTGCTGACCGCCAATGACCGTTTTCTCGGCGGCATGGGTTACAGCCTGGCGCAGATCCAGGGCAAACATCACCGGATATTCTGCGAGCCGGAGGAATACAACAGCACCGAGTACCAGGACTTCTGGAAACGCCTGAACGCCGGTGAGTTCGTCGCGGCGCGCTTCAAGCGGGTCGACAGCCATGGCCGTGTGGTGTGGCTGGAAGCGACCTACAACCCGGTGCTGGACGCCAATGACCGGCTGTACAAAGTGGTCAAGTTCGCCACGGTGATCACCGACCAGGTCAACCAGGAACAGGCGGTCGCCGAAGCGGCGAGCATTGCCTACAGCACCTCGCTGCAAACCGACAATAGCGCCCAGCGTGGTACCACTGTGGTGACCCAGGCCGTGGATGTGATGCGCGACCTGGCCAGGCACATGCAACAGGCCGGTGACGGCATCGAGGCGCTGAACGCTCAGTCTCAAGTGATCGGCAGCATCGTCAAGACCATCAGCGGTATTGCCGAGCAGACCAACCTGCTGGCGCTCAACGCTGCCATCGAAGCGGCGCGCGCCGGTGAGCAGGGCCGTGGTTTTGCGGTGGTGGCCGATGAAGTGCGGCAGCTGGCATCGCGGACCAGCAAGGCGACCGAAGAGATCGTCGGCGTGGTACGTCAGAACCAGGACATGGCCCGTGAGGCGGTGGCCCTGATGACCGACGGCCGCCTGCAAGCCGAGCAAGGCCTGGCCCTGGCCGCCGAAGCGGGCACGGTGATCGTGGAAATCCAGGACGGCGCCCAAAAGGTGGTCAGCGCAGTCGGGCAGTTTGCCAACCAACTGTCCACCTGACCCGTGGGGCGCTTGTTTGAGGTTGCGTAGGTTTTTTCCGCGCCGAAAGCCGCCTGCGCTGTTGTGCTCCTGATGCCCTGCGCAGCCCGCACTGAGCGCATTTCACGTCGGGATTTCAGCGCCCGAGCATCTTCACCCAACGCGACGGTGGCATGCCGTAGGTGCTGCGAAATTGCCGGGTCATGTGGCTTTGGTCGGTGAAGCCGGCGGTCAACGCCGCGTCCACCAGCGATTGGCCCTGGGCGAGCAGGCTGCGCACCAGGTCCAAGCGGCGCATGGTCAGGTAGCGGTAGGGGCTGGTGCCGAACAGCAAGCGAAAATCCCGTGACAAGGCCCAGCGGTCGCGGCCGGCGTGGTCGGCCATTTCATCCAGGGTGATGCTGCGGCCCAAGGCGCTGTGGATAAATTCCCTGGCGCGTTCGGCGGCGACGTAATCGAAGGCCTTGCGGCTGACGATCCCACCCGAGACGTTGCTGAGCGCGTGGGCCAGGTCGAACAGGGCGTCCTGCTCCTGCAACGGGTCGAGAGGGTTATCCAGGTTCTGCAGCAGCACTTCGCTGGCACGAAACAGCCTGGGGTCCGTGGAGAGGCCACTGGGGATAAACGGCAACGGCTTGCCGCCGAGGATCTGCTGGATCAGCGACGGCTCTACGTAAATCATCCGGTACTTGAAGCCCTCGTCACTGCCGGCGTGACCATCATGGGTTTCATCGGGGTGCAGCACCATGGTCATGCCGGGCAGGCTGTGGATCATGTCGCCGCGATAGTGAAAGCTTTGCACGCCAGTCAAGGTCCGCCCGATGGCGTAGGTGTCATGGCGATGCGGGTCGAAGGCGAAACCGGCAAAGTACGCCTCGATACGGTCCAGGCCACTGGCATGCGGGGCGCGGTGCAGCCAGTCGAGGGTGGCGGTGGGTTTGCCCATGGTGACTTGTCACAAAAAAGAGGTGGGAACACGTTAACTGAGTCTGCACCCCTTGTCTGCCGGGGTCTTGTACGATTGTGCAGGGCGGGGGCGGGGCCCATGATCGCCGTTCCTGCCTTGTGCTGATGGACCTGCCGCCCATGGAATTCCTCAACACCGCGCAATTGGCTCGACCGCTTTGCTGGGGGTTGCTACGTGCTGTTCGGTGCACATTTGGTAGCGAATCGCTGACGGCCCGTGGTAAGAAGCCTTACTTTCAACAGTGAGGCCGATCATGAGCAAGGTGCGGGTAGGTATTATTTTTGGTGGCCGTTCGGCGGAGCATGAAGTCTCGTTGCAATCGGCGCGCAATATTGTCGATGCGCTCGACCGTACGCGCTTCGAGCCGGTGCTGATCGGTATCGACAAGGCCGGCCACTGGCACCTCAACGACACCTCGAACTTCCTGCTCAACCAGGAAAATCCGGCCCTGATTGCGCTCAACCAGTCCAATCGCGAACTGGCTGTCGTGCCCGGCAAGGCCAGCCAGCAACTGGTGGAAACCTCAGGCACGGGCCTGTTGGAACATGTCGATGTGATCTTCCCCATCGTCCACGGCACCCTCGGCGAAGACGGCTGCCTGCAAGGACTGTTGCGCATGGCTGACCTGCCTTTCGTCGGCTCCGACGTACTTGGCTCGGCGGTGTGCATGGACAAGGACATCAGCAAGCGCTTGCTGCGCGATGCCGGCATCGCCGTTACCCCGTTTATCACGCTGACCCGCAGCAATGCCGCGCGCACGTCCTTCGATACGGCGGTGAACACGCTCGGCCTGCCGATGTTCGTTAAACCGGCCAACCAAGGTTCGTCTGTAGGCGTGAGTAAAGTCGGCACCGAAGCCGAGTACCACGCTGCCGTTGAACTGGCGCTGGGCTTTGATGAAAAGGTGTTGGTTGAGTCCGCCGTAAAGGGCCGTGAAATCGAATGCGCCGTGTTGGGCAATGAGCACCCCATCGCCAGCGGGTGTGGTGAGATCGTGGTGAGCAGCGGTTTCTATTCCTACGACAGCAAATATATCGACGACCAGGCCGCCCAAGTGGTGGTGCCGGCCGCTATCAGCCATGACGCCAGCGAGCGCATTCGTGGACTGGCCATTGAGGCGTTCGAGGTGCTGGGCTGTTCCGGTTTGGCGCGGGTCGACGTGTTTCTCACCGACGACGGCAACGTGCTGATCAACGAAATCAACTCACTGCCCGGCTTCACCCGTATCAGCATGTACCCCAAACTGTGGCAGGCAGCGGGCATGAGCTACAGCGAACTGGTGAGCCGCTTGATCGAGCTGGCGCTGGAACGGCACGCGGGGCGCAAGGGGTTGAAGATCAGTCGCTGACCCACCCCGGGGGCCATGTAGTGAGCGGGCTTGCCCCGCGCTGGGCTGCGAAGCAGCCCTAAAACCAGGCACCTCAAATTTTCCTGACCCACCTCAGCGGTCCTCCTAGGGCTGCTTCGCACCCCAGCGCGGGGCAAGCCCGCTCACTACATGCTCAGTCGCCGACTGCTTCGCCTTCACGTCGAGGGTCGGCGCCGCCGCTCAGCGACACCTTGCCTTGGGCATCCCGCGTGCGGACGATGGCCTGTATGCCACTGGTCATATCGATCTCGCTGAGCATATGGCCCTTGTCCTTGAGTGCCTGCTTCAACGCTGGGCTGAACATACCGGTTTCCAGCTCGGTCGCACCGTTGCGACTGCCGAAATTGGGCAGGCTGATCGCGGCCTGGGGGTCGAGTTTCCAGTCGAGCATTGCCACCAGGGACTTACTCACGTACTCGATGATTTGTGAGCCGCCGGGCGAGCCTACCGTGGCCAGTAATTCGCCGCTTTTGCGGTCGAACACCAGGGTCGGTGCCATGGCCGAACGCGGGCGCTTACCGGGCTCCACACGGTTGGCAACACGTTGGCCGTCCTCTTCGGGGATGAACGAAAAGTCAGTCATCTGGTTGTTGAGCAAAAAGCCCTGGACCATGACGTGGGAGCCAAACGCTGCTTCCACCGTCGTGGTCATCGAGACGGCCCCGCCTTGGTCGTCCACCGCCACCACTTGCGACGTGGAGATGCGCAGCGGCGAACGGTCCGGCGCGTACGCCACCTGGATGCCTTCAGGCGTGCCCGGCTTGGCGATGCCCATGCTGCGCTCGCTGATCAAGGCGGCCCGTTTGGCCAGGTAGTCCGGGGCGACCAGGCCAGCGACGGGCACGGGGATAAAGTCCGAGTCGGCCATATAAAGCGCGCGATCAGCGAAGGCCAGGCGACCGGCTTCTGCGAGCAGGTGCACGGCTTCGGGTGTGGGTTCCAGGCCTGCGGGTGATGGGCTTTTCACGGGTTGCATCGCGGCGATGGCCAGGCTTGGATCCTGGGCTTGCAGTGCTTGCAAGGTACCCAGGATTTGCGCGATGGCGACCCCGCCCGAGGACGGTGGTGGCATGCCACAGACTTTCCATTGCTGGTAGTCAGTACACAGCGGCGTGCGTTCCTTGGCGGTGTAGCCCTTCAGATCCGCCACGGACAGGCTGCCCGCATTGCGATGACGCTGCACCTTGCTGGCGATCTCCTCAGCGATCGAACCGTGGTACAGCGCGTCCGGTCCTTCCTTGGCGATGCGTTTGAACACCTCGGCCAACGCCGGGTTTTTCAACAGCGTACCGGTGGCTTTCGGCATGCCGTCGGCATTCAAAAAGTACGCCGCCATTTCTGGCGATTGCGCGATGTAGCGGTCGGCCGCGATCAAACTGTGCAGGCGTGCAGAGATGGCGAAGCCGTTTTCCGACAGCCGGATTGCCGGTTCGAACAGCTTGGCCCATTGCAACTGGCCCGTCTTCTTGTGTGCCATCTCGAGTGCACGTAGTACCCCAGGCGTACCGACTGAGCGCCCGCCCACCTGTGCGTCGGGAAACGCCATCGGCTTGCCGTCGGCCTTCAGGAACAACCGCTCGGTCGCCCCGGCCGGTGCGGTTTCACGGCCGTCATACGCATGCACGCTTTCGCCGTCCCACAGCATGATGAACGCGCCGCCGCCGATGCCGGATGATTGCGGCTCTACCAGCGTCAGCACCGCCTGCATCGCAATCGCCGCATCAATCGCCGAACCGCCCTGGCGCAACATCTCGCGCCCCGCCTCGGCGGCCAGGGGGTTGGCCGCTGCTGCCATATGGCGCTCGGCGTGTTGGGCCGTCAGGTCGGTGCGATAGCCGGAACCCAGCTCGGGTGCCGGCGGCTGTTCGTTGACGGGGGAATGGCAGGCAGTGAGCGCGAGGGCTGCGGCAATCACTGACAGTTGACGGCGGGAAATTGAAAACACGCGCTGAACTCCGTTCATTTTGAGAATGATCTGTTGTCCTTGGGGACTGCGTTTTACCGGTAAATCGTGCCGTGCGGGTTGGCTCTGTGTGGCGGGAAATCACCCGCGTACAGGTGAACGGTCTGTTCGAGTGCATGAAGCTGCCGTCGTGATTAGTCACACGTGGAACCAAATAAAGCCGGGGCCCACTAGACAGCTGTGATTGATTTCGTTCGGGAGCACTACCATGCACATAGAACTCGACCCTCTTAAGAAATTACAGCACGACCTTAGCAAGGTTTTGCCGAGGTGGAGCCAGGAGTCCCACCCGCGCAGCCCCCCGCCATTGTTGCCGAACATGTCGCTGAACCACTATCGAACGCTGCAACCGACCTCGATGCAGTTCGATGTCGGTCTCAAAGACGGGAAGGTACAGGCTGATACGACCCTGGCAGGGCGTGATATCGCCCATCACCTCAACCAACCGAATAAACAGTATGTGACCGACGGTCCTTCTGCCGCTGGCAGCCGGACCTTGCGGATGAAGGATGAGCGCCAGTATCTGTTCCATATTCAGTCCACGCCGGCGGTTGCTGCGGTGTTCAAAAGCAGTCTTCCTGATGCTTCCGGCGGTGCCGTTGATAGCCCAGGCCGTGCTCATATCGGGAGTGTCAGCGCTGTTCAAACGACTGTAGAGGGCCAGCAGTTCCGTCTGGAGGGCGGGCGACTGTTTCGCTTTGAACCCCTCACGTTGTCCTGGACGCCCGACACGGATGCCCGTGCATTCAGCCGTATTGGCCTGACGAAAGAAGGGCAGTTGCTGAAGACCCCCGAGGGGTTTGCAGACAGCAGCGCGCAAGGGCGCATGACGGCGCTGCTGAGTCAGTCCCAGCAGGGTTCGTGCGTGCATCTTCAGGGCGTTGGCGCGCAGGTCCTGCACCCCGTCGATGAGACAGGATTGCCTGTGCAGCTCACGCGTATTGGGGTGTCGGGAAGCACGTTGTACGGCGCTACCTCGGACGGTGAGTGCGTCTTTGCAGACCTGCGCACGGCGCAGGGTCACGCGCTGCCGATGGTCCCGCAACCGGTCGACTCGCTGGAGCGGGCGTTGAAGGGGGCCGTCAGTGTGGAAGGTTTCTTTCATGATGACGCGGGGCAACTCAATGCCCAGGTTCGCGACGCACGCCAGCAATTGCACAGCGTCCCCTTGAGTGAGGGCAACGCACTCAGCCCGCAATGGAACCTCAGCGATGTGTTGGTCAAGGGGATCGAGAAAGGTCTGCCGCTGCCCGGCCTGCAGGCGCTGGCGGCGGCGGTTGATCTCGGGCAACGGGGCAAGGTTGCGCTGGATGCCGGCAGTCTGCTGACGTGGGATGACGCGGCCCAGCGCTGGGAAAACGCGGCCCAACCGGATCTCGAGCATCTGGAGCGGGGGCTGGATGGTCGCGCCTATGTACTGCAAGACGGGCAGTTGAAAGCGGTGGCCATCAGTAAAGTGCGCGACCCGTTGATTGAAGGGGCCAGCCATGATCTGGCGGCTCTTCCTGCGCCGCGCCCGCACGTCTCCCTGGACGAGGTACTCGCGGGGGATAGCCACCGGCGCGTGACGGGATTCGCCGTGGCGGATGGCCGTAATTTTGTCACCGTGGACCAGGATAACCAGCTTCAGGTCCATCAAGACGGGGTCTCCAGGCCGTTGCCCCTGTCCCCGCCGATTGACATAAAGACACTGGCGTTGGATCACGAGGGCAATCTTTATGCGCACACCCGGGGTGGCGAGTTGTTCAAGGCGGATCATCAAGCCTGGCAAGGCAATACCGCGGTTGCGCAAAGTTGGCGCAAGGTTGAACTCCCGGATCGACAACCTTTGGAGTCGCTGCGGATGGGCGCCGATAAGCACTTGGTGGGCGGTTGGAATAAGCAGTTCCACCGACTGGATACGGCCACCGCCAGTGCGATGGAGTGGGGCCCGGTGTTATCGACCACCCCGGCACCGTCACTGGCCGACAAGTTGGCGGGCATGCAGGTGCGTGCACCGTTTTCCGGCGGTGCGCTGACGGTAAGCAGCAACGTCATGGGGCAAACGCGGGAGGGCATGCCGCTCAAGCGCGATTTTTTCCAAGGGGTCAAGGCGCACTTCCACCCTTTGCAATCGCTCAGCCAAATGGGTAGGGATATACAGCAACACTTCAAAGGCCGGCGGGGGCTGGAGCCGGTCTATGCGGACGGTAAACGCTTGCACGACCAGCTCCAGCCCCTGGCACAGAGCAAGCCGGTGGCAACTGATCTGGAAGCGCGGCTCACGGCCCTGAGCGGGCCGGGGCCGCGGCAGGCACTGGCCGGGCAGATCCGCGACGCACTGACCACGGTCGAAAAAAGCAGCCAGTCCAGCGCTCGCCGCCTGGGGGATACACACGGGGTCGCGTTTGACCCTCGGCCCACATTGAGCAGGGCGACGATTAACCCTGGTTCAACGCTGCATCAGCTGTATGAGGCGTTCAAGCGGGTCTCTCCGTCGGCGGAAAAGTCGACCGCTGTGATGTTGGCCAACTTTGAGGGACAGAACCTTGCGCTTCCCGCTTGGCAGCCAGGACGCAAGCGCGACCTGGACCATCCCTCGGCACTTATCGAGGGCGACCTGATTCATCATGCGAACACGCTCAAGCAATTGGCGGACCTGGCTCAAGCGCTTGACGGTATGTCAGGTCATAGCCCAACTGCCCTGGCGCGTATTGAAACGTCGCTGAACGACATCATGCAGGCGTTTAAAGACAGCCCTGTACACACAATGGCCAGCCAGGGTATCGCCAGTTACGGTCAGGCGGAGTCGCTGTACGGTAACTTCAAATTGTTGGCCAAGGACCTTGGAACACCAGGATCGGCTCTTCACTGGCATCTCTCGGGCCTGTTGGGGATGCCCTCCGATGCGTCCATCAAGGAGGCAATGACCCAGCAGGTACAGCAACTGGGCAGTGGCCAGGCACTTGCGCCTAGCCGCACCCAAGGTAAAAGCCTGGGGTTGATGGTGACGGGGATAAAGCCCATGGCATCCGTGGAGTTTTTTTTGGGAGCCTCCAAGTCTCACACCCACGGCGTGAGTATCAGCCGTACCGACAAAGGTGCTCGGGTTGAGATCAGTGCGGACGATATGCGGCGACTCGCCGGTTCGGTGGGCTGGGGGCAGACACTAGGCACCCGGCCGGGGCCGGTGGGTCCTGGTTTCAGGGTCGCTGGGGAACTGACCGCGGCGGTGGCCAAGACCACCGGGGCGAGCATCGAATTTGACGTCAAGGAGGCAGATTTTGGCAAGATGATGTCGATCCTGACCGGCGAGAAGGGCACGGTCTACGACTTGCTGGCGCTGGGTGACGAGCACGCTGCCGGCACGAGTTCGAAGCTCAGTGGTGATGTAAGCCTGGACGCGCTCGCGCAATTGCGCTTGATATACAGCCCGCAGGAAAACATCGCCGAGCTGGACTCAGTGATTCGCGCCGGCATCGGTTGGGTGGGCAACCTCAATCTCGCGCATGCGGACAAGAGTCAGTCCACCACGCACACCGCAACGGGCGCCAGCCAATCGACGTCAACCAGTGCGCAACTGCTCAGGCAGGGCGGCATGGGGGCCAATTTCGCGCCGGTCAATGTATTGACGTTAGGCAATCTCGAAAGCGGTGGGCCGAGCGTGGTTGGGTTTGCGTTGCCGGAGCTCTCGGTCATGGTGAAGTTTGATCGGGGGGAATCGCAGGCCTTCAGCTTTACTTTCAAGCATCCGGAGCCGGTCACTCAGTCGCAGATTGATGACCTCAAACGCAGCGTCTCGGCCTATTCGTCGACCTTCAAGCATGATTTGGCGGGCATTGATCAGTCGGGCACTACAGCGGATCAACAGTTGGCTACAGTGCAGCGATTTCTCGCGGCCCATCCGCCCATGGCGACCAAGCCGGACGCTTACCATGCCATCAGCCAGTCGCTGGATAAGTTGATGACCCAGCAAGACCTGGTGAAAAACGGGCTGCGCCAACTGGCGTCGGTCGAGTCCTCCGTCACACGCGTGGGGCTACGCGACGATGGGCGTCATGCCTGGCTGGATGATGTGGCGCCGGCCAATAAAGCGGCCATTGAACAGTGGTTAAAGGACGACCCTCAACTTGCCCGGGTGATCAATCAGTTGCAGCACGGTGAGGGCACCTCGGTGAAGCTCGGCATGGAGCTCAAGCCGCAGGTCCTGCGCACGATAGAGCGTCGCCATCTTGCCGGTGACAATACCGAGCCGCTGATCCGGCAGGCCCTGAGTGATCGTCGCAACCTGCGGGTTAAAAGCATGAGCCTGAGCTACACCGCCACCCAGTCCCATGGCATGTCCATACCCGCCGGGGCGAATCTCAGCTTTTCCAGCAGTGCCGGCTTGAGTTACACCCAGAAGCGTGTGAATGCTGACCTTGAATACGGAGTGGACCCCGATAAACCGTTGCGAATGAACCTGAACGATACGTTGGACAGCTTGCCCAGGCATGACCTGACCATTGACTTGGCAGACCAGCGCGTGAGGACACAAAAACCAGCAGTGATCTGAATCGCCTCCTCTCTACGGCGGCACCGGCACTTTTCGCTAGGCATAAAAAAACGGCTTACCTTTCGGTAAGCCGTTTTTAGTACTTGGTGGCTACACAGGGACTTGAACCCCGGACCCCAGCATTATGAATGCTATGCTCTAACCAACTGAGCTATGTAGCCAAGTGGCGCGCATTATTCGCGTAGAACGGGAATGCGTCAAGTATTTATTTTGAGTTTTTATCTGCGCTTTCAACTGTTTAAGCGAAATCACGGGTTCGGACGACGAGTGGTTCGCGATTCACCCTGTCGCGTACCAGAAAAGCCTGATCGCGTTGGGCAGATATCCCTGCCGCCCAACGCGTGGCCTGACGTTAAGGAAACTTCGGGTTTTGAGTGGCGCGTTTGAGCTGTTCGCGCGCCCTTGATAGGCGCGAGCGGACGGTGCCGATA
This sequence comes from Pseudomonas sp. A39, assembly GCF_058145955.1. Lineage (NCBI taxonomy): Bacteria > Pseudomonadati > Pseudomonadota > Gammaproteobacteria > Pseudomonadales > Pseudomonadaceae > Pseudomonas > Pseudomonas sp. A39. Next base: position 73,193 of record NZ_JBYVMD010000018.1, on the reverse strand, counting down.
GGAATGTCCAGTGCGTCAGCGGTGTCCTGGTAGCTGCCGTCGGTTTCCAGTGAGGCGTAGAGCGTCTTGCGCATTTCGATTGGCAGGTGGTCGATGGCACTCAGGGTTTTTTCCAGGCGCCGGTTGATTTCAAACTCCCAATCCAGGTTGTGGTTATCCTCTTGGCCATGCCAGAGCGACTCGTCAAATTCGCAATGCACCGGCTTGGCGTACAGGCGCCTGAAGTGGTTGCGTATGAGGTTTTGCGCGATGCCGCACATCCACGTGCTGAGCGTGGCATTCCCGCTGAAGCGCTCGCGGTTGCGCCAGGCTTCCAGGTAGGTCAATTGCAGAAGATCGTCTGCATCTTCGGGGTTGAGTACGCGTTTGTGAATGAAACGCCGAAGTTTTTTTTGTTGGTCGTCTGTCAGGTGATGCATGAATTGAGGCGAGCTGCCAACGAGGTGCGCTAAGGCTTCAATAGGGATATTCATGGTTTTTTCCTTGGTGTAGACGCAGTCGAAAGGGTGTCGACGGGAACCCCTTTTGCACTGGCTGTGCCAAAGAAAATTTTTTATTAACGTATTGATTTATATAAATAAATATCTTGTATTGATGCGATTTTGTGCAGCGCCTTGCATAGACCATTGAAGGCTTGTGCAAGTCTTTTCAAAATGGCCGTGCAATCGTCTATTGATGGAACCGCATGGTCGGGTCTTGCCACACAGGGAAACACTCTTCCTGTTCGGGCCTGTCCATGAAAGTTGAATTTTCCCCCGATGTGCAACCGGTCCAACAGCTGGATCAGCCTGCTGTCATCCAGTCCTCCGTTCCTGCGCCCGTCAAGGGCATGGATGAACTCGCTTTGCTGTTCAACCAGGAAGTGGACACTAACAGTCGCACGTTGGGTGAGAGGAAGATTGGCGTGCGCGTGCTCCCATCCGAGCAGCTTGCGCATATCTATGATCAGTTGGGCCATCCAGCCCAGGCGACCCTGGCAAGTTTTTCACGTCGCATCCGCTGGCAATTGCTGCAGCAACCGAATGTCGACAAATTGCTGGAACTCGCGGGCGGGGACCCGGCCCGCGCGTTTGTGGTGCTCAAGTATGTGGCGGCCCAGGCGGACACCGAGGTGCGCCCGTCGGAAGCGGCCTTGGCGCGTGATGCGATTGCCAAGTTGGAGGTCCGTTACAAAGGGGAAATCCAGGCGGGCCTGAACATTGCCGTGGCGTTGCAGGCGGCCTCTGTCGACCCTCAGGAGCGCCAGGCGCTACGCACGCTCTACTATGCCAGTGTGGTCACACGTCAATCGTTGGCGACGATGATGCATGCGCTGCTGGGCGTGTACGGCGGCGACCGGTTTGCCGACGGGCTGAAGGTGATGCGAAAGGCCTTGGCGGACGATATCGCGGCCAAGGTGTCGTCAATGCCGACACCTCTGTTGCGTACTTTGCTACTGGGCCTGCAAAGCTGTGGGCAGTTGAGCGGGGTGCTGGCGGGGTGTCACGCGCTGCTTCAGCGCCTGGGCATCGATCATGACGCTGTGGGTCTGCTGCAGCGCCTGTTGGGTTTCGCCGGCAGCGGCATTTCGACTGCCGAAATCCTAAGGTTTGGGGATGATTTTGGTGGGGCGTCGGAACGCCAGAAATTGTTGTCTCTGAATGCGCTTTACCCCTTGGTCCAGCAATTGCCATTGGCGTTGTGGCTCGATAGCCGAGTACGTGAAGAAACCCTGCGTGGCTTCCTGGCAGTGATGGGAGAAATGGAGCGGATTGCGCGTGGTCCTGCACGTTTTCCCGATGAGCTGGGGCCCCTGGCGTGACTGCGCTTTCGGCCATCAACCGGTTTTTGCTCAAGGTAGCGCAGCGCGCCGAAGTGCTGGGCGCCGTGGTGGTGATGGCCATCGTATTCATCTTCATCGTGCCGCTGCCTACCTGGCTGGTGGACATTCTGATTGCGCTCAATATCTGCATCTCGTGTCTGTTGATCGTATTGGCGCTGTACCTGCCGGGCCCCCTGGCATTCTCGTCGTTCCCCTCGATTCTGCTGTTGACCACCATGTTTCGCCTGGCGCTGTCGATTGCGACAACGCGCCTGATCCTGTTGGAACAGGATGCCGGTGACATCGTCGAGGCCTTTGGCAATTTCGTGGTCGGCGGCAACCTGGCTGTGGGGATGGTGATCTTTCTGATCCTGACCCTGGTCAACTTCCTGGTGATCACCAAAGGCTCGGAGCGGGTGGCCGAAGTGGCGGCGCGTTTCAGCCTGGATGCGATGCCCGGCAAGCAGATGTCCATCGACAGTGACTTGCGCGCCGGTTTGATTGACGGCATGCAAGCCAGGGACAAGCGGGAGCAGTTGTCCCGTGAGAGCCAGTTGTTCGGTGCCATGGACGGGGCGATGAAGTTCGTCAAGGGCGACGCTATCGCCGGCTTGATCATCGTCGTGGTCAACCTGTTGGGCGGTTTCTCCACGGGCATGTTCCAGCACGGTTTGAGCGCCGCCGACTCGATGGCGCTGTACTCGGTGCTGACCATTGGTGACGGCCTGATTGCGCAGATCCCGGCGCTGCTGATCTCCCTCACTGCTGGCATGATCATCACCCGTGTGGCGCCGGATGGGCGCAAGGGCGTCAGCAATATAGGGGCCGAAATTGCCCGGCAGATGACCAGCGAACCCAAGAGCTGGATGATCGCTTCGGTAGGGATGCTTGCCTTTGCCGCGGTACCCGGCATGCCTACCGGGGTGTTTATCCTGATAGCGCTGATCACCGGCAGCTTGGGGTATTACCTGGCGCGTCAGCGCCAGCGGCAAGAGCAGCCGGAAGCTGAAGTCGCCGACGTGGTGCGTCCCGAAGAGAACGGTCGTGAGGACTTGCGTGGGTTTGATCCATCGAGGCCCTACCTGTTGCAGTTCTCCCCGGCGCTGCGGGGGACGCCTGAAGTGGCTGATCTTGTGCACTCGATTCGCCAGGCGCGAAATGCGCTGGTCGCGAACATTGGCCTGACACTGCCACCGTTCGAGGTGGAACTTGATGACTCGCTGGCCGACGAGGAAATGCGCTTCTGTGTGCATGAGGTACCGATGGTCAAGGCGTCGGTGGTCAACCTCGTGGCGGTTGAGCGTAAGGCGCTGACGGTTGAGCCTGAACACGGCATACCGGGGCTGGCAGAGCGCGATGAACAGCATTGGGTCTGGTTACCGCTGGGCGATCCGCTGCTCGATGATCCGCAGTTGGAGCGCTTCACCGCCGCGAGCCTGATTGTTGAGCGCATGAAGCAGGCCATGATGCTCAGCGGGCCGCAGTTCCTGGGAATCCAGGAGAGCAAGTCAATCCTCAGTTGGCTGGAGCACAACCAGCCGGAATTGGTCCAGGAGCTGCAGCGGATCATGCCGCTGTCACGTTTTTCGGCGGTGTTGCAACGCCTGGCCAGCGAGGGTGTGCCGTTGCGCGCGGTGCGGCTGATTGTCGAGTCGCTGATCGAGTACGGTCAGCATGAGCGTGAACCGGACGCGTTGGCCGACTATGCGCGCATTGCGCTCAAGGCGCAGATCTACCATCAGTACAGCGAAGCTGACGGCCTGCATGCCTGGTTACTGTCGCCGCAGGCGGAAAACATCCTGCGTGAAGCTCTACGCCAGACCCAGACCGGGGTGTTCTTTGCACTCGACGACGAACACAGCGCGGCGCTGGTCAACTTGCTCAATCAAGCCTTTTCGGTGCGCCCCAAACTCAAGAGCGTGATGCTCGTCGCGCAGGACTTGCGCAGCCCTTTGCGTACGTTGTTGCTGGAAGAATTCAACCACGTACCGGTGCTGTCTTTCGCCGAGCTGGGCAGTACCTCCAAGGTCAAAGTACTGGGGCGCTTCGACCTTGGCCAGGACGAGTTGATGCGCGGGGCGGTGGCATGAGCGCTGGACGATGTCCCGCAGGGAGGGCGCGATGATGTTTGAGTTGCGAGTGCTCGATGGGCTGCATCAGGGCGCTGCGTTGCCCTTGTTTGGGGAGCAGTGGAGCATCGGTGCCCACGTCGATGCTGACTTGGTGCTGAACGATCCGGGTATCGCCGAGCACCATGCGTGGCTGAGATTCATCGACTCGAACTGGTCAGTGCAGGCCGAGGCAGGACTGTTGCATGGGGCTGATGGTCAGTTACTGGCACAGATCGCACGCTTGGCGCCGAACGTCACGTTTTCGGTGGGAGGCGTGCGGCTGTGTGTCACCTCGGCCGATCAACCCTGGCCCCAGGCGCCGGCCCCTGCACCGGTAGCGTCGCCCCAGGTCAATGATCCGGCGCGGGTACTTAAGTTATCGACCATCACGCACTCGCAGCAAAAACGCCTGATTACCTTGGTATTGGTGGTGACGGTCATCTTCATCGTGGTGGGCATGGCCTCCACGGGTGAGCCTGAGGCCCAGGCTTCCTTGATGCCGCCGGTTGTTCAGAAACAGGAACTGGCCTCGCCGTTCGAAGTGCGCCAACAGTTGTTGAAGATGCTCGGCGAGCGTGAATTGAGCCAGCGCGTGAATTTGCAGGTCATCAATGGGCAGGTCGCGCTCAGTGGGGATGTCTCACAGGATGATGTCGAACTGGTCGCACGCATGCTCAACCGTTTTGGCGAGCAATTTGACAGTGCGGTGCCGGTGATCAGCCGTGTGCGCGTACGGGATGGGGCGTTGCCGTTCAAGATTGTGCAGATCGTGGGTGGGCCCAATGGCCATGTGGTCCTGGAGGAGGGCAGTCGGCTGTTTGTCGGGGATGAAGTGGATGGCCTGCGCCTGGTGCTGATCGACAACAGCAAAGTGGTTTTTGACGGCGTACAGCGTTATGAGGTGCGCTGGTGAACGCGCAACTGCAAGCGCGTCTCGATGCCTGGCAGCAGCGCCAGGCCGAGTCGCTGGCGACCTTCGCGCCCGTGACGATGCGGGGCCGCATCCAGCGCGTAAATGGCATGTTGTTGCAGTGTCGACTCCCCCAGGCGCGTATCGGTGATTTATGCCGTGTGGAGAAAAAGCCGGGCGACTATATGCTCGCAGAGATCATTGGTTTCGATCAGCAGGATGCTGTGCTCAGTGCGCTGGGCAACCTGGAAGGGGTCCAGGTGGGCGCCGGCGTCGAGCGCCTCGGGGTCGCGCATCGGGTGCAGGTCAGCGAGGCACTGCTGGGCCAGGTGCTGGATGGTTTCGGGCGGCCGATCTCGGGCGAAGGTCCCGGTGCGTTTGTCGAGGCCGACTTGCCGGACACCAGCGCAGTGTTGTGTGAGGCACCGTTGCCCACCGAGCGGCCACGGATCCACCGCGCGCTGGCCACTGGGGTGCGTTCCATCGATGGCCTGTTGACGCTGGGAGAAGGCCAGCGCGTGGGCCTGTTCGCCGGGGCCGGTTGCGGCAAGACCACCCTGTTGGCCGAGATCGCCCGTAACGTGGAGTGTGACGTCATCGTGTTCGGCCTGATCGGCGAGCGGGGGCGCGAGCTGCGTGAGTTTCTCGACCACGAGCTGGATGAGCAACTGCGTTCCAAAGCGGTGCTGGTGTGTGCCACCTCCGATCGTTCCAGCATGGAACGAGCGCGTGCCGCGTTCACGGCGACGGCGTTGGCTGAGGGTTATCGGCGCAAGGGCCTGCGCGTGTTGCTGCTGATCGACTCCCTGACCCGTTTCGCCAGGGCCCAGCGAGAAATCGGCCTGGCCGCCGGCGAGCCCCTGGGCCGTGGGGGGCTGCCACCGTCGGTGTACAGCCTGTTGCCGCGGTTGGTTGAACGCGCCGGGTTGACCCGTGACGGCGTGATCACGGCGATCTACACCGTGCTGATCGAGCAGGACTCGATGAACGACCCGGTGGCCGATGAAGTGCGCTCGCTGCTCGACGGCCATATCGTGCTGTCCCGTAAGTTAGCCGAGCGTGGGCACTATCCCGCGGTGGATGTGCTGGCGAGCCTGTCGCGGATTTTGAGCAACGTCGCCCAGCCCGAGGATATTCAGGCGGGTACGGCGTTGCGACGCTTGTTGTCGGCCTATCAGCAGATCGAGCTGATGCTCAAGCTGGGGGAATACCAGCCAGGGAGTGATGCCTTGACCGACCTGGCTGTGGACAGTCGCCAGGCTGTCGATGGTTTCTTGCGCCAGGACTTGCGTGAGCCTGCACCGATGGCGGCGACGCTTGCGCAACTCAAGGAGCTGACCACCTATGTCCCATTCTGATGTGCTGCTCAGTGAAGTGGAGACGCTAAGGCGCCTGCGCCGGCACCGTGCGGATCGGGCCGAGCGCGCCCTGCGTGAGGCTAAGCGTGCCCAGCAGGCCCTGCTTGCGAATATCCAGCAGGCCCAGGATGCGCTTGAGCACACTCGGCAAGAGGAGGCCCTGCAAAGTGCTCGGTTGCTCAGCCAGCACCAGGGGCAGGTACTGACCTTGAAAGCCCTGAAGTCCTGGGGCGGCCAGGAGCGTTCCTTGTCTGCCAATACCCGTCGGGACATGGGGCAGTTGGAGGCCTTGCAGGGGCAGCGCGAAGAGAAGCAAACCCGCGTCGGCACAGCCCAGAAACAGGTCACTGAATGCCTGCGGCAGGTGGAAAAACTTCAGGAGCTATCCCTTTTATTGGCGCAGGAGCCGACATGACCCAGGTTTCAGATAAACCCGCTGAACGTCCACGCCGACGTGACCCGCGAGAGGAGCGAGAACCCGGGGGCGCAGGTGGGGTGCCTGCGGAGCTGACGCGGTTGTTTGCCCAGTGTTGGGCCGCTGACGATGAGGGCTCAGGGGCGCAGGCGTCCCTGTTCGGAACCCGGGCGTCGGGCGATGTTGTCATGATCGGGGCGCTTGCCGAGCAACTGGCGCCGCGTCTGCAGGCCGCGCCCCAGTGGCCGCTCAAGGCCGTCTTGTACTTGCCCCGCCTGGGGCGGATCAACGCCAGTGTGCGCCGCGAACAAGGTGCCTGGAGTATCGACCTGGAAGCGGAGGACGCTGCGACGGCGCGTTGGTTAAGCGGCGTGCGGCAACAGTGTGAGGATCGGTTTGCGGCCACGCTGGGTCAGCCGGTCAGCCTGCATCTGCCCACTGTCGGCTGCGCATGATAGTGCCGCTGCTGACAGTGCCTTTGGTTAAGAGCAGCACGGTTGCCGCGCGACGTCGACTGGGCCGTGGCCTGAGCCTGGCGTTTCAGGTGGCCGGGCAGGGTGGCCAGTTGCGGCTCGAGCCTGGGCGTGCCCCCGCAAGAGGCGAAGCGGTGTGCTTCGAAACGGTGTGTGGCGTGCTGGCGCTCGCCGAAGCCGGTCCGTTGCTCAGCCTGCTGGGCGAGTGCCCTGTGACGTTGGCCCCCTCCGGCAACGATCCGGATTCCTGGTTCTGGGAGCTGTTCCAGCTTCACCTGAGTCCTCAGGTGCGAGCCTTGTTGGGCTATGTGCGATTGCTGGAGACCGACCGACCCAAGGCGTTTGGCTGCCGACTCAGTGTGACCCTGGGGCAAACCCGGGTCGAGGGGTATGTGTGGCTGAGCCCGGAGAGTTTCCTGGCGTTGTGCGATGCCGGCCCGTGGCGTGGCCGCGCCGGGCCGATGCCCGCGTCGTTTCGACTGGCTATCGCGGTGACCCTTGGGCGTTTGCAGTTACCGATCGCGCAAGCACGCAGCCTGCGGGTCGGTGATGTGCTGGTGCTTGAGCAGAGCTTTTTTCTAGCCCAGGGCAATGGCTACGTACAGGTTGGCACACACCGATTGCATGGGTGCATTGACGATGACAGTGGGCCGTTGTGCCTGACCCTTACTTCAATCGAGGAGACGTCTGTGGACGAAGAATTCATAGCCCCCCACTACGCCGGGGAAGAAGACGATGAACCCGTGACGGACGTATTCGGTCACGAGCCATTTGATGAACTGAGCATGGCGCTGAACGTACGCTGCGGCACGTTGAACCTCACCCTGGGCGAGTTGCGCAACCTCGCGCCGGGTGCGGTGCTGGGCATTGCCGGTTACGCACCGGGCATGGCGGGCCTCTATTACGGTGATCGGCCTATTGGCCAGGGACAGTTGGTGGAAGTCGACGGGCGCCTGGGTTTGCAGTTGTCGCGCGTGATGTTCGGTCGATGACATTTCAGGGGGTAGACCCCCTCATCCTCGCGCTATTCATTGGCGCGTTGTCGTTGATGCCTATGCTGTTGATCATCTGCACATCCTTCTTGAAGATTGTCATTGTGCTGATGATCACCCGCAACGCTATCGGTGTGCAGCAGGTGCCGCCGAGCATGGCCATCAATGGCATCGCGTTGGCTGCCACGCTGTTTATCATGGCGCCGGTCGGTTACGAGATTGCCGAGAGCGTCAAGGTTGCGCCCCTGGACACGAGCAGCGTGAAGATGTTCCTGCAGACGGGGCGTGAGGCGATCCAACCATTGTGTGCCTTCATGCTGCGCAACGTGGACCCGGATGTGCTGACGCATCTGTTGGAAAATACCGCGCGCCTGTGGCCCGCGAAAATGGCCCAGGAGGTACAGCGCGAAGACCTGATCCTGCTGATCCCAGCGTTTGTTCTGTCGCAACTGCAGGCGGGCTTCGAGATCGGCTTCTTGATCTACATCCCCTTCATCGTCATCGATCTTATTGTCTCCAACCTGCTGCTGGCGTTGGGCATGCAAATGGTCTCGCCGATGACCATTTCCCTCCCGCTCAAACTGCTGTTGTTCGTGATGGTGTCCGGCTGGTCGCGTCTGCTCGACAGCCTGTTCCTTTCCTATCTTTGAGGGGCTTATGGAACCGATTGTGCTGTTCAAGCAGGGCATGTTGCTGGTGGTGGTGCTGTCGGCGCCACCGTTGATTGTGGCAGTGGTGGTGGGGGTGATGACGTCGCTGGTGCAGGCGCTGATGCAGATACAGGACCAGACGCTGCCCTTTGGTATCAAGTTGGTGGCGGTGGGTATCACGTTGGTCATGACCGGGCGCTGGATTGGCGTGGAGTTGATCCAGCTGATCAATCTGACCTTCGACATGATCGGCCGCTCGGCCCTGAATTGAGGTATCGCCAGTGCTGCTATACCTCGAGTTTCTACCCAGCCTGCTCATCGGCATGGCGCGTATCTACCCCTGCGCCCTGCTGGTGGCCGCGTTCTGTTTTCAACATATACGCGGCAGGCTCCGGGGCACCATTGTGATGGTCATGGCGCTGCTGCCTGCACCGGGTATTCATGCGGCCTTGGAGGGGCAGGACTACTCGGCGCTGATACTGGCCGCGCTGGTGCTTAAGGAGATGGCGCTGGGGTTGCTGCTGGGGGTACTGCTGTCGATGCCGTTCTGGATGTTCGAGTCAGTGGGGGCGCTGCTGGATAACCAACGCGGCGCTCTGGCTGGCGGCCAGCTCAACCCCTCGTTGGGGCCGGATGCGACGCCGATTGGACATTTGTTCAAGCAACTGGCGATTTTCCTGCTGATGGTGAGCCTGGGGTTGGGCACGTTGACCCAGGTGATCTGGGACAGCTACCTGATCTGGCCTCCCACCGCATGGTTCCCGCTGCCGACGGCGAATGGCATGAGCGTGTTCATCGACCTGTTGGGTGACACCTTCACGCACATGTTGCTCTACGCCGCGCCCTTTATCGCGGTGTTGCTGTTGCTCGAATTCGGTATCGCGCTGCTGGGCGTCTACAGTCAGCAATTGCAGGTCAGCACGCTGGCGCCACCGGTCAAAAGCCTGGCGGGTATCGGCATCCTTCTTCTCTACTTTGCGCTGCTGCAGGACCTGATCGTCGGGCGCATGAGCCTGCTGGGCGACCTGAGACACTCACTCGGGCTATTGATCAAGGTTGCAATCCCATGAGTGACTCGGGCGAAAAAAAGCACCCCGCGTCAGCCAAGAAACTGCGTGACCAGCGCAAAAAAGGCCAGGTCGCCCAAAGCCAGGACGTTGCAAAGCTGCTGGCATTGACGGCCATCAGCGAGATCGCCTTGTTCACCGCCGAGACCAGCCTGCAACGTTTCCAGCAACTGATGCTACTGCCGTTGTCACGCCTGACCCAGCCCTTTGCGCGAGCGCTGGAAGAAGTGCTGTTTGAGGGGATGACAGTGTTTTTTTCGTTCGCCCTGTTGATGGTCGGGGTGGCGATTACCACGAAGCTGATCAGCAGTTGGATGCAGTTCGGGTTGCTGTTCGCTCCCGAGACGCTGAAGCTGGATTTCAATCGCCTCAATCCTATCAGCCAAGTCAAGCAGATGTTCTCTGCCCAGCAGTTGATGAACCTGCTGATGAGCATTGCGAAGGCCTGCCTGATTGCTTCGATTCTGTATGTAGTGATCTGGCCCTCATTGGGTACGCTGATCAACCTGGCCACCAGCGATCTGCAAAGTTACATCCTGGCGTTGATTGCGCTGTTTCGTCACTTGCTGCATGTCTGCCTCGGTATGCTGCTGGTGCTGGCGCTTATCGACCTGATCATGGTGAGGCACTTTTTCGCCAAGCGCATGCGCATGACCCAGGTGGAGGTGGTCAAGGAGTACAAAGACATGGAGGGTGACCCCCACGTCAAAGGGCAGCGGCGTTCGCTGGCGTATCAATTGGCCCAGGAAGAACCCAAGGTCAAGCTGCCCAAGCTGGAGGAGTCCGACATGCTGGTGGTCAACCCGACGCACTTTGCTGTTGCCCTGTATTACCGTCCCGGTAAAACGCCGCTGCCGATGCTGGTGAGCAAAGGTACCGACGATGAAGCGCGCACATTGATCCGCCGCGCCAAGGCGGCCGATGTGCCGGTGATCCAATGTGTATGGCTGGCGCGCACGCTCCACACGAACAAGCTGGGCGCAAGCATCCCTCGCGAGACCTTGCAGGCGGTGGCGCTGATCTACCGCACCTTGCGCGAGCTTGATGATGAGGCCAAACGCGAAACCCTGGAGTTGCCGGAGCTTGAACGGCGCTGATCAGCGGATCGAACCAGTATCCAAGGCTTGCAGGCCGGCCAGTGACAGCATCCGGCTGAGGATCCTGTCGAGCGCGCTGTTGGAGGCAGGCAGTGCATGCCAGATCACCAGGGCGTACTGGGCGTCGAGGTAAACAAAACACCCATCGAACGCCAGTGCGTGCTCACAGCGAAGCTCCAATACCCGCTGCAATTGCCCGGTCTGCAGCGCTTCGCGAGCAACTTGCAGGGCGAGTCCCGGGCGATCTCCAGCGTGCAGTGCGCTTACCTTGATACCGGGCGCGAGCGGCAGGTGAGCAGCAGTGCCGCTCACTAGGTTGTCCAGAAATACCTTGCGTTGATCGTCGGGCATTTACGAGGACCTCACCGTTCCAGCGATACCGTCTGGTAATCCGCACGTTCGCCGGCGGGGCCCGGCTCAACGCGCATTTGCGGCGGCCACCAGATCACCATCTTGTCCTTGGTCGATTGTGGGCGTGAGCACGAGTCTCCCTTGCAGGTGGGGGTGCAGCCGGCGACGAGCAGTGCCGCGCTGATCAGCATGACGCACAGTACAGGGTGTTTCATGGCGTGGCCTTCTGAGTGGGAGTGATCAAGGAGGGGCGGGGCACACTTAGGTGTTCATCCTTCACCACGGGGCGCATGGCAATAAACACCTCGGCTTCTTCACCCGGCTTTAACCAGGCACGCGGCCACACGGTGACCGCCAGGGTCTGCGAGTTGCTGCATTCCTTTTCATCGATACGCACATTGCGTTTGAACTGGTTGCGCAGTACCACGACCGCCACGTTGTATTCAGGGCCGGCGTACCACTGGCTGCGTTCGGTATTCAGCGCCAGCAAGTCACGGGTGTTGCACAAGGTGTTCAGCCCCAGCGGCATCGGCGCGGCGTTGAACGCTTTGGGCACTTCCCCACTGACCAGGCGGGCCAGCGTAGTGATGATGTCACTGCGTTTGATCACCGGCTGATGCGGCGAATAGCGCCTGGCCAGTGGTGTGAGGGCCGCTTGTAACTCAGCCTGGTCGTCCTGTGGCAAGTAGCGCGATGGGTCGTCCTGGTCGCCGATGACGCGGGGTGTCAGGATAAACAAGCGTTCACGGCGATTGTTGTGGCGTTCTGTCGAAGAGAACAGCGCCTTGCCCAGCAACGGAATATCCCCCAGCAGCGGAATCTTCTTTTGCTGGTCGGAACTGTCTGTGACATGGAAGCCACCCACTACCAGCGAACGCTTCTCCTGCATCACGGCCTGGGTGCTGACCTTGCCCCGGCGAACGTCGGGGTGATTGGGGTCTCGCTCGGGATTGGTTTCGTCGAAATTACCGTCTTCGATATCGACGACCAAATGGATCTGGTGAACGCCGCGGCCCGTCGTTACCCGGGGAACCACTTGGAGGCTGGTGCCCACCGTGACAGGCAAAATGGTTGCGTAATCTCTACCGGGGGTGATGTATTGGGTGCGGTTGAAGTCGATCACCGCCGGCTGGTTTTCCAGGGTGAGCACCGAAGGGTTGGAGACCATGGTTGCCAGGCCCTTGGCCTCCAGTGCGCGGATGTCGGCGTAAAAACGATCACGGTTTTCAATCGAAACTTGCGACGAGGTGCCAGGTGCCATGTTGACGCCTCCGCGGAAGCGACTGTTCTGGAAACCCCAGTTCACCCCGAATTCACGCAATTGCGTACGTTCGATATCGAGAATGATTGCGTCGATTTCGATCAACTTGCGCGCGACGTCGAGTTGAGTGATCAGGTCGCGGTACATGGCCTGGCGTTCCGGCAGGTCATAGATCAGCACAGCGTTATTGCGCACATCGGCTTCGACGCGGATCCGGCTCTTGGAGACCGGGGCGCGTGGCGTGACTGTCGGACCCGTGTCCAATTGTCCTGCGTTGCCATTTGCACCGAGCATTTGGCCCAGTAACGGATTGCCCAGCCGAGGTACATTGGGGGTTAGAGGGGACGGCTGGGATGAATCGGGTTGGCTCATCCCCGTTAGCGTCGAGGCTGAGCGGGGCTCCAAGAGTCCCCGCAAAATGTTCGCGACGCCGGGGACAATGAGCTTTTCACCGCGGTAGTCCACTTTGCGGTCTGCGGCATTGGCGAACTTGAGTGGGAAGCTGAGCACGCTCTGTTTTTCATCCGCCGAGCGGCGTTTGCTGCTGAACTGTTTGATCTGTTCGATGTAGGTTTTGGGGCCGGAGACCAGTACGACACCGTCTTCAGGCAATTCGCCCCAGCCGAAACGGCTATCAAGCAGGCCGATATCGGTCAGCGCCTGCTTGAGGTCGCTGATGGTCTCCGAAGAAACCTCCAGGCGCGCGGACTCTTGCTGGTCCAGCGTGCTGATGAACAGGGTGTTGTTGTAGAGATACCACTGAAAACGGTGCTCAACGCCGAGTCTATCCAGCATGGATTGCGGGGTGTTCGCGCGGATCTTGCCGTTGACGTCGCCCTCCAGCAGCCCCTCGATTTGCAGTTGCGTGCCGAAGGTCCGGGCAAAGTCTTCGAGCACTTCGCGTAGCGGTTTGTGCTCGGCCTCATACGCGTAGGCGGTGTTTTTCCATTCGGCGGGGATGGCGGCGACGGACGGATGCACCGGGGTCAGCAAACAGGCAAATGCAATCAGGCATCGCCAATCGGCACGGCGGGATGACGTTTCAGGCCGTTTCATGCGCAAGCTGCTGCGCTTGTTGATCTTGTTATGCATAGGGGCTTCCCTGATTAGTGCAACAACGAACGTAGCGAGGTCGGTTTGAGTTGATGGGCCGGCTTATTCAGGCGCGCAACGGTGGCGCGCCAGGTATCGCGTTGGTTGAGCAGGGACTCCATACAGCGCTGCAGATGCTGCTCGTCCTGTGGGTTATGCACGCAATGAGTCAGCCAGAGTTCACCACTGGCTGGGGCTTGAGCGAGAGCACCTTGAAAGTGAGCGAGGCTGATTGCCCCCAGGCGCATCCAAGTCATCAGCATTGATTTGTCCGGGGGGTGTTGAGTCAGTTGAACACTTAGCACCAGGGTGTCCGAGCAGTGACGTAGGACAATTTCGTCATTGTTCTCGAATAATCTGAATTCCCCGGCGCCACTCATCAAGTACGCCGCAAACCATTCTTTCAATTTACGGCACGCTATCCAGGCCGGATTTGAGTAGCATGTGCTTCACTCGATTTTGCTCTTGCACGATATATTCTGAGGTGCGGTGTTGCTTTAGCAGGGTAAAAAATAATTCGACATCTTCCTCTGATCCAGAGTTGTTTTCTGCCGCGTAGTTGTAGTCTCTTTTAACGAGCCTTGCATCGCTTAGAACTCTATCTTTGAAACCTTCTAAATATTTCATGGAAATTTCCTCTGACGGTATATTCCTTCTTGGTTTGTATTTCCAAATGGTTCCATTGAGAGCCATTTATATTTCATTAAATGTGCTTCAGCTCCGTTCATCCGAAGGGCTGCCATCGGTTTTCATCAGCGCATTAACCATGGAGATCCAGTCAATACGAAAATCGCTCTCTTCTGTGTTCAATAGGAGCGTTTGAGGGGCGAGGGTGTTTTCCGTGCGCAGCGTCCAATGATGACTATCGACACTGTCAAGGCATCGCCTCACCGTCTCAAGTTCATGTGGGTTACAAACCAGCGTTGCCTTGATTGCAGGAACGTGGCATGCGAGTAGTTGCTTGATCAGTGCGTTAATACGTTGCGGGGCAGGTGTTTCTTCAAGCAAGAGGTAAATAGTCTGGTTGGCAATTGAAGTGGCATATTCCTCGAGGTTGTCACACAAGGACTGGCGGTCGACTTCCCAGCGTTTGAGTTGGGCATTGGCACGTTGCCATATTTCAAGCCCCGCTTTTTCAAGCATGCCTTCCTGTTGTTCTTTCGCCGCCCTCAGTAATTGCCTGGCCTCCGCCTTCGCCCGCTCTACTACGTCACCGGCTTGGGTGTAACTTGCCAGGGTTTCGCAGGAGATAAGGCTTCCCGGCACGGTCGGCGTTCCACCGGGTGAGGTGATTGTGCGTCGACATAACATTGTTAATCTCCCGGCGCCCATGAATCAGGAACGCTACTGTTGTCGTTTATTGCGCCTATACGCCACACCACGGCATGCCAGAGCGTATCGAGACGGCTCTGCGAGCCATTGAGCGTCAGTGGCTTTTCTTCCAAATCAAGTACGCGTCGTCGAGGAAAGCGCAGCCTGATCCTCTGCCAGGTCGCAGGGGGGATCCAGGCGCGTAGCAATTGCAACGGATCGTTATCAGGCTGCACGATATCAAGGGGTAGCGCCTTGGACAGTCTGTTACACCACAGGTGATGATGTTCCTCTAAAGGGGTTGCATAGGCAGGTCGGCAGATGCCGTCGATCAGCGCAAGTCCCAGGTCAAGCTGGTCTGCTGAAGCAGTTGCCAGTTGAAGCAATGCGGGGTCGGGCATTGAAGGCAGGCAGGGAGTGACGCCGTAATGTGTCGCCGTTACTACTTGCCCGCTGCGATGAAGTTCTACAAGCGCTGCATAGTTATTTGTACTTTTCCAGTCTTCATGCGCATATAACCAGGGGGCCGCCCACCATTGGGCCCATGAAAGATTACTCATTGCTTGAATGAGCAGGCACGTCCAGGGAGGGCCCCTGTGTTTGAGCCGGTAAGACAGACTCCTGCATACCCCGTTGCTTTCGCTTTTGCCAGAACATGCCTGCCGTAATCATCAGCACTAAGGCAAGCAGCGAGACAGTCAGACCGGTTCGCCAAAAGCCGAGGTCATCTCCCGGAACCAGAAACGGCCCGAAGTAAGCCAGACGTTGTTGTTCCAGATAAGCTGTCGCCGGCACGAATACGACAGTCAGTTTTTGTGGGTTATCGACCGCCGTGGCCATCCCCGGAATACTACTTGCAACCATCCGGCGAACACGTGCCCTGATGTTGTCGGGATCAAGCCGCGGATCATGTTTGATAAACACCGACGCAGAAGCGGGTTGTACCGGCTCACCCGGAGCAACACGCTCGGGCAGTACCACATGCACGCGGGCCACGATAACGCCGTCAATGTTCGATAACGTTGTTTCCAGTTCCTGGGACAATGCATAGATATAGCGCGCTCTTTCTTCAAGCGGCGTGGAAATAACGCCTTCTTTACGAAAGGTGCCGCCCAACGTCGCGCGTGCCGCTCTAGGGAGCCCTACAGCCTCCAGCGTTCGTACGGCGCGCGCAATATCGGTTGCATTGACGACCACGATAACGCCATCTTTTGCGGGAACTTTAGTGGCGCGGATATGTTTGTCAGCCAGCTCCGCTACAACTTCGTTGGCTTCCTGTTCGGTTAGCTGGCGATGTAGTTCGACCCGTTCACTGCAGGCCTGCAGCGTGAACGAGAAGCCTATAATTAATAAGATAAGTCGCAGGCGATTCATTTTAACCTACTGAAGGCTGCTGATTTTATCAATGCATTGAGCCGTTTTACCGACACTTTTTGACAGCATTTGCTGGAGCAACAGTGCGTCAGAAAGCTGGCCCGGATATTTCCGAGCTTCCTCAAGCTTATTCGGACTGCTCAATGCACGCAGGCTTTTGGTCATCCGGTCTGTCACGGTGCTTAGTTTACCTACGGCCTCGGAAAGTAAGCTCGGTGTGCTTGGGAGACTTACTCTCAGGTTCGGGCGTGACGGTGGGGCCATGGCTGAGTTGAAAAAGTTCACATCCGTACTTGAGGAGAGGCTCTCAGGTAGAGTGGAAGTTTCAGTAAAGTAGTTGACTTCAGAAGATTTTATAATGGCTATCATTATATGGCCCTGTTACGCACAGTTAAACATCGCATTGTTCATTGTTGCTGGTGGTAAGGTTTGCTCCTTTTGTTAAAGTAACCTTCTCGCACAGGATGTCGGGAAGGTTACTAGGGGTTTAACCGGTCATACTTGAAGCTTATCGGATGCTGCCTTTATGCCAGCGGTGTTTTGGTTCTCCGCACTCTTAAATGCGTTTTTTACGCCGTCCGCACGCTTTTTCGCCTCTGCGGCCTCAAAGCCAGCATCAGCGTCTTGAGCGGACATACCGCCACTGCCGTAACCGCCCGAATAAGGTGAATAGGATGATCCGCTAGGAATAGTCATAGTGTTTCTCCGTGTATAACGTTAATTTTGCTGGGCTTAGCAAAACTTCAAGTCTTGTACAAAAAGTAGAGCCGTCCCGTGATTTATGTGGTTCAAGAAATTTATACGTTCCATGTATTTCTGGATGCTCTGTTTGGAGAAATGTAACCACTTATGCTGGGCGCTGGTTGATGGGGGCACTCTCAGTTCAGTGATACCCCCAGGTGCTTAATCCGGTGATAGAGCGTTCTCTTGGCAACACCCAGTTCTATTGCCGCCGTGTCAACACAGTGGCTGTTTTGACGAAGAGACGCTTCAATCAGCGACTTCTCCACCTGATGCAAACGGGCCTTCAGGTTCATTACTATTTCTTGGTGGGTTATCACGGTCGCGCAGAGCGGCGGCAGCCCCAATACGAAGCGCTTCGCCGTGGAGCGTAATTCGCGGACATTGCCCTTCCAGGTGTGGCACAGCAACTGTTGTAACAACTGCTTGCTGGGAGGCAGGGGGATGGGGAGTTTGAAGTGATCAGCCTCCTGCTCAATCATGTCCAGGAACATCGGTATGATGCGCTCTCGCCGATCTCGCAACGCTGGCAGCTGAATGCTGACGACATTCAAGCGAAAGTACAGGTCGCGTCGGAAAGTGCCTTGCTCGACCATCTCATCCAGGGCGTGCTGGGCAGATGCGATCACGCGCATGTCCACCGGGATAAATCGTGTCGAACCCAAACGCTCCACCCCACGGCATTCCAATACGCGTAATAGCTTGGCTTGCAGCGTCAGCGGCATGCTGTCGATTTCATCGAGGTATAAGGTGCCCAGATGGGCCGCTTCAACGAATCCGGCCCGGGACTGCAGGGCGCCCGTATAGGCGCCACTGTTTACGCCGAACAATTGACTTTCGGCAAGGCTTTCAGGGATGGCGGCGCAATTAACGGCAATGAAGTTTCCTTTGCGACGGGACAGGTGGTGTATACGTTGCGCCAAGGTATCTTTACCGGTGCCGGTTTCTCCCAGTAAAAGAATATCTATATCGAGAGCGGCCGTGTTGTTTACAGTCGATTCGATGCTCGGACAATCAGAAAAAGTTATACCCGTTATAAGCCTGTTCTGGCTGAGCGTCGACATAGTGGTGTGCTCCGATGCGGTGGCCACTGTATGAGGGCATATCTCCATATGTGCTCAGTTAAACAGGATTTTTTTATATTGTCATGATCCCCTTAGGTCTTCAGGTGCAATAAAAAACGCAAGGAGGGGTGATTAAGTAAGTTTTAAGTGTTGGGCAGTGCAGTTGGCGGTATTTTATGTAAGAGGAGTCTTAATTTTGTAGGGGATAGTTTTAATAAGGTGGCTTTTTATTGATATTTTATGAGGAGGGGCTTTAGCTGATACTGGTTAAAATGTATGAGTAAATATCTCACTCATGAATTCTTTCGTATTGAACTGGGGAGGGCTATGCGAGCTGTTTTTAATGAGGACCGTTCACGTCTAAACGCTTGACGAGGATCAAGCGCCCACAAAAAAGCCGATGCACTGCATCGGCTTTTTTATTCGCGGTATAAACCGCAGTTAACGTTTACACGTTAAAACGGAAGTGCATCACATCGCCATCTTTAACAATGTATTCCTTACCTTCCAAACGCCATTTACCCGCTTCCTTGGCACCGGCTTCACCCTTGAACTGGATAAAGTCGTTGTAGGCGATTACTTCGGCGCGGATAAAGCCCTTTTCGAAGTCGGTGTGGATCACACCGGCGGCCTGTGGCGCAGTAGCGCCGACCTTGACGGTCCAGGCGCGGACTTCTTCGACACCGGCGGTGAAGTAGGTTTGCAGGTGCAGCATCTCGTAACCGGCGCGGATTACACGGTTCAGGCCAGGCTCTGTCAGACCCAGGGCCTCAAGGAACATGTCCTTTTCTTCGCCATCATCCAGCTCGGCAATTTCCGCCTCGATCTTGTTGCACACCGGCACCACGATCGCGCCTTCCTCGTCGGCGATGGCCTTGACCACGTCGAGCAATGGGTTGTTTTCGAAGCCGTCTTCAGCGACGTTGGCGATGTACATGACTGGTTTGGTGGTCAGCAGATGGAAGCCTTTGATCACCGCTTTTTCATCGGTATTCATGCTCTTCATCAGGCTGCGTGCTGGTTTGCCCAAGGTGAAGTGAGCGATCAACTGCTCCAGCAGGCCTTTCTGGACCACTGCGTCCTTGTCGCCGCCCTTAGCGTTACGCGCGACTTTTTGCAGTTGCTTTTCGCAGCTGTCGAGGTCGGCGAAGATCAGTTCGAGGTCGATGATCTCGATGTCGCGTTTCGGGTCGACGCTGTTGGAGACGTGAATCACGTTTTCGTCTTCAAAGCAGCGGACCACGTGGGCGATCGCATCGGTTTCACGGATGTTGGCCAGGAACTTATTGCCCAGGCCTTCACCTTTCGACGCGCCGGCTACCAGGCCCGCGATGTCGACGAATTCCATGGTGGTCGGCAGGATGCGCTTGGGATTGACGATCGCCGCCAGTTCCTGCAGGCGCGGGTCCGGCATGGCCACGATGCCGCTGTTGGGCTCGATGGTGCAGAAGGGGAAGTTCTCCGCTGCAATACCGGACTTGGTCAGGGCGTTGAACAGGGTGGATTTGCCGACGTTGGGCAGGCCGACGATGCCGCAATTGAATCCCATGGTGTTTCCCCTCGGTAAGAGTCAGGCCTTCTGGCTGTGCAGGTTTTTCATCGCGCGGTTCCATTCACCGGCGAAGATATCCGGCAGCACGCCGAGGGCAAAATCGATGCTGGCATCGAGTTTTTCCTGTTCGGCGCGTGGCGCACGACCCAGGACGAAATTTGAAACCATACTGGCAACGCCTGGGTGGCCAATGCCGAGCCGCAGACGGTAGAAATTATTCTGATTACCCAGCTGCGCGATGATGTCGCGCAGGCCATTGTGCCCGCCATGCCCGCCGCCCAGCTTGAGCTTGGCTACACCGGGTGGCAGGTCCAGTTCGTCATGGGCCACCAGGATTTCCTCGGGTTTGATCCGGAAGAAGCCCGCAAGCGCTGCGACAGCCTGGCCGCTGCGGTTCATATAGGTGGTGGGAATCAGCAGACGAACGTCCTGACCCTGATGCGAGAAGCGTCCGGTCAGGCCAAAATACTTGCGATCGGCCACCAGGTTTATACCCTGGGCGTGGGCGATGCGCTCAACAAAAAGGGCCCCCGCGTTATGCCGGGTCTGTTCGTATTCGGCGCCTGGATTTCCCAGGCCAACGATCAGTTTAATGGCAGTCACGACAGGGGCCCTTCCTTTGGAGTTGTGGATAACATCGCCGCAACCTGCGTGCGGCGAAAGTGGACGACATTACATCATTTACTCAAGAGTAAACGCCGCGTTATCGCCCGCTTTCTCGCTACGTTCCGGTCCGCGATGTTTCCTCAAGCTCCGACGTCACAGAGAGTATTACTCTGCAGCGGTTTCGCCTTCTTCATCTTCAGCTACAACACGTGGCGCGTGGACGTTGGCAACAGCCTTGTCGTCGTTGTGAGCCAGTGCAACGAACTCAACGCCTTTAGGGGCCTTGAGGTCGGACAAGTGAATGATGGTGCCGATTTCAGCGGCCGACAGGTCGACTTCGATGAACTCAGGCAGATCTTTCGGCAGGCAGGTTACTTCCAGCTCGGTAGCGGTGTGGGAAACAACGCCGCCTTTCTTGACCGGAGCGTCTTCACCAACAAAGTGCACAGGCACGATAGCGGTCAGTTTCTGGCCAGCAACAACGCGAACGAAGTCAGCGTGCATGATGAACTGCTTGGACGGGTGACGCTGCATCGCTTTAACGATGACGTTCTGCTTGGTGCCGTCGACGTTGAGTTCGATAACGTGGCTGTAGGCAGCTTCGTTTTCGAACAGCTTGGCGATTTCCTTGGACAGGATAGTCACGGATTCAGCAGGCTTGTTACCACCGTATACAACGGCTGGGATGTTGGCGGCGTGACGCAGGCGGCGGCTCGCACCTTTCCCCAGGTCAGTACGCGCTTGGGCGTTCAGAGTAAAGTCATTCATGTTGTATCTCCAAAATAGCCATCATCGAGCGGCGTTTGCGACCAGCGCCAGACTCGACATGGGCAAAAAAGCCCCGCCCCAACAACATGTCGGGGCGGGGCGCTTTTCGTCAGTGAGATGGACCGAAGGTTTGACCCTTAACGGAACATCGCGCTGATCGATTCTTCATTGCTGATGCGGCGAACCGCCTCGGCAACAACCGGTGCGATATCCAATTGACGGATACGCGAACAGGCTTGAGCAGCAGCGGACAACGGGATGGTGTTGGTCACCACCAGTTCGTCCAGCATGGAATTTTCGATGTTCTCGATCGCTCGGCCAGACAACACAGGGTGTGTGCAGTAGGCGAAGACTTTAGCGGCACCGTGCTCTTTCAAGGCTTTCGCCGCGTGGCACAGGGTGCCGGCGGTGTCGACCATGTCATCAACCAGAATACAGGTACGCCCTTCGACATCACCGATGATATGCATCACTTCAGAGTGATTGGCTTTCTCGCGGCGTTTGTCGATGATCCCGAGGTCCACGCCCAAGGATTTGGCAACGGCCCGTGCACGCACGACGCCACCAATGTCCGGGGACACGATCATCAGGTTTTCAAAGCGCTGGTCTTCGATGTCATCCACCAATACGGGGGAGCCGTAGATGTTATCTACCGGAATATCGAAGAACCCCTGGATTTGGTCAGCGTGCAGGTCAACCGTGAGAACACGGTCGATGCCTACCACGGTCAGCATGTCAGCAACGACTTTCGCGCTGATAGCCACACGTGCGGAGCGCGGACGGCGATCCTGACGGGCATAACCAAAGTAAGGGATTACAGCTGTGATTCGAGTCGCTGAGGAGCGGCGGAAGGCATCAGCCATCACGACGAGTTCCATCAGGTTATCGTTGGTCGGAGCGCAAGTCGGCTGAATAATGAAAACGTCTTTACCGCGAACGTTTTCATTGATCTCGGCTGTAATTTCGCCGTCGGAAAATTTACCGACAGAGATGTCACCGAGAGGGATATGCAGCTGACGTACGACACGTCGAGCCAGATCGGGGTTGGCGTTCCCCGTAAAGACCATCATCTTGGACACGCGCAGTACCTAGAGGCTGAGGGTAACCTGGATGAGTATAGGAAAATGGCAGGGGCGGCTGGATTCGAACCAACGCATGGCAGGATCAAAACCTGCTGCCTTACCGCTTGGCGACGCCCCTGTATCTGTTGCAACGAGTGCCTAACACTCGGTTCCTTTAGAGCAGACTTTGCAGCTTGCGATGCAACATCGAAACGTTGCTTCCCTTTGCTACAAACCCTGTAAGGGTCTCTGTAAGAAGGGCCGAGACTTTATCAGCTTCAGCTTTGCTTGGGAAGCCCCCAAACACACAACTTCCAGTTCCGGTTAATTTTGCTTCGGTAAATTTACCTAACAAATTCAAAGCGTTACGTACCTCTGGATAACGCCTTGCTACAACCGGTAAGCAGTCATTTCGACTGTTTCCCTTGGGAACGGGGCGCACTTTAATGGGAGGAGAGTTACGTGTCAACAGCGGATCTGAAAAAATTTCTGCTGTACTTACAGATACTTGCGGAACAAGCACGACATACCACGGCTCTTCGGGGTATTCCGGGGTGAGTTTTTCGCCCACGCCCTCGGCGAAAGCGGCGTGCCCGCGCACGAAAACCGGGACGTCGGCGCCTAGCGTCAGGCCCAGCGCAGCCAGGCGATCATCGTCCCAGCCCAGGCGCCACAAGTGGTTCAGGCCCAGCAAAGTCGTCGCGGCATTCGAGCTGCCGCCACCGATACCGCCGCCCATGGGCAGGATTTTATCGATCCAGATATCGATGCCGAGCGGGCAACCGGATTGCGCCTGAAGTTTTTTCGCCGCCTTCACAATCAGGTTGCTGTCGTGAGGGACGCCTTCGAATTCGGTATGCAACTGGATCACGCCATCGTCGCGCACGGCGAAGGTCAGCTCATCGCCGTAGTCGAGAAATTGAAACAGCGTCTGCAGTTCGTGATAGCCGTCTTCACGGCGACCCAGAATGTGCAGCATCAGGTTGAGTTTGGCCGGGGAGGGCAGGGTCAATGTTTGTACGGACACGTTATTGCCCCAGTTTGCGCGGTTGCCAGTCCTTGATCACCAGCGTGACATCAAGGTCGGGGCCGTGCAGCTTGATGCGCTCGGGCAGCCAATAACCGCTTTGTTCCACATAGCTCAAATACTCGACCTGCCAGCCATCCTGCTCCAGCGCCGCCAGGCGGCTATCGCCGTTCAGGCTCAGGCGACTCTTGCTGTCCGGTGCGGGCAAGCCGCGTACCCACCAGACCAGATGAGACACCGGCAGCTTCCAGCCAATCTGTTGTTCAAGCAGTTCTTCCGGCGAGGTGGCTTCATAGCGACCCTGGTTGGCCACTTCAAGGCTGACGTGTCCCGGTCGACCGGTCAGGCGCGCCGCGCCACGGCCCAGGGGACCCGACAGGCGAATATCGTAGTAGTCCTGGCGTTGCAGCCAGAACAAGGTACCGCTGCCGGAGTCCTTGGGGGCGCGGACGCCGACTTTGCCTTCAATCTGCCAGCCATCAATGCTGCTGAGCTGGTCCTTGTGTTGCTGCCATTGCGCCGGGTTGCCCTGGCCTTCGACGGATTCACGGGAACCGAAGCCTGCGCAACCGGCGAGCAGGGCAATGAAGCTGAAAACGATAACGTGGCGCAAGAACATAAGCTTAAAGGGTCTCGGATCCGGTCAGGCGCTTGATGGTGCCGCGCAGGATAGGGCTTTCGGGTTGTTCCTTGAGGAATTTTTCCCAGATTTGGCGTGCTTCGCGCTGCTTGCCATTGGCCCACAGTACTTCACCCAAGTGGGCGGCGACTTCCTGGTCGGGAAAGCGCTCCAGTGCCAGGCGCAGCAGGCGTTCAGCTTCGTCCAGGTTGCCCAGGCGGTAATTCACCCAGCCCAGGCTATCGAGTACGGCAGGGTCTTCCGGGTTGAGCTTGTGGGCTTGTTCGATCAGCACCTTGGCTTCGGCGTAGCGCGTCGTGCGGTCAGACAAGGTGTAGCCCAGGGCGTTGAGAGCCATGGCATTGTCCGGGTCGCGCTTGATGATCAGGCGCAGGTCTTTTTCCATCTGCGCCAGGTCATTGCGTTTTTCGGCCTGCATGGCGCGGGTGTACAGCAGGTTCAAATCGTCAGGGAACTGCAGCAAGGCTTGTTGCAGCAGTTTCCAGGCACGCTCGCCCTGTTTGTTGGCCGACAAGGTCTCGGCTTGGATCAGGTACAGCTGGATCGCGTAGTCAGGTTCGGCATCCCGCGCAGCGGCCAGGCGTTTTTCCGCCTCGTCGGTACGGCCGTTGCTCATCAGGATATCGGCCTGGCGCAATTGGGCTGGCAGGTAGTCGTTGCCGGGGCCGACTTGTGCGTATTCGAGCAGGGCAGCTTGTGGGTCGTTGCGTTCTTCAGCGATACGGCCGAGGTTCAGGTGGGCCGAGTCCACATGGCTTTCGCGCTGGATCAGCTCTTCCAGATACCCCTTGGCCTCGTCCCAGGCCTTGGCTTCCAGGCATACCAGTGCCAGGGAATAACGCAATTCGTCGTCGTCCGGGTATTGCTGGACCAGGTTGGCGAACTGCACTTTGGCGTCCTCCATGCGGTCCTGTTCCACCAGCATGCGGGCGTAAGTCAGGCGCAGGCGCTTGTCGTCCGGATACTTCTTGATATTTTTTTCCAGCAGAGGAATCGCTTCCTTGCCGCGATTGAGGTTCTGCAGCAAGCGTGCGCGCAGCAGGATCGGAGCGATTTCGCCTTCTTCCGGCGGGTTCTGCTCGAGCAGCTTCAGGGCTGCGTCGGCTTCGTCGTCCTGTTGCAGCAGCAGTGCCTTGCCGAACACCAGTTGGCTGTTCTTCGGATGTTTTTGCAGCAAGCGGTCGAAACTCTTCATCAGGCCATTGCGCGTGTCCTGGTCGGTGTCGGCAGCCGACAGCGCGAGGAAGTCGAAATGGGTGTCGCCCTTGCCCTGCAGGACTTTCTCCATATAGACCATGGAGTCGTCATAGCGCCCGGCGCGCGCCAGCTGAATCGCTGCCGCCCGTTGTGCTTCCAGATCGTCCGGGGCGTTTTTCGCCCAGATCAGCGACGTGTCCAGCGCAGCCTGGTCGGCGCCCAAGTATTCGGCGATGCGGAAAGCCCGCTCGGAAATGCCCGGATCCTGGGTGTTGATGGCCTGGGTCACGTAGTTATCCAGCGCAATGTCGAAGCGATTGCGTTGGCCGGCCAGCTCCGCGGTCAGCAGGCTGTACACCGTTTCTTCACTGAACGAGGAATAAACCTTGGGCTTTTCAGGGGCGGGGGTGCTGTCTTCCACCGGCGGGGTACCGTCCGGCGACACGGGTGCCATGGCCTGGCAGCCGCTGAGGAAGACAAAAGCAAGGAGCAACGCGGAGGATCTATTCATATAGGAAGAGGACGACTAACCTGCGGTCGGATCATCATGACACAAGCCTTCGGCCAAACATAACCGAGTCTCAATGGGTGCCTTTATAGACACAAGGCATTAGGACAATAGACGACGGTGGTTGTTCTGAATCTTTCGAAGTAGGACAATTGTCGGCTTCCCGACATCATCAGCGATATTGAATGGCCTTCCTCGCACTCGGTATTAACCACAAGACTGCCTCCGTAGACGTGCGCGAGCGCGTGGCGTTTACGCCAGAGCAGTTGGTTGAGGCCCTGCAGCAGCTCTGCCGGCTCACCGACAGTCGCGAAGCAGCGATCCTTTCGACCTGCAATCGCAGTGAGCTTTATATAGAACAGGAACATCTTTCAGCGGATGTGGTGTTGCGCTGGCTGGCCGATTATCACCATTTGGACCTCGATGACCTGCGCGCGAGCGCTTATGTGCACGAAGACGATGCGGCAGTTCGTCACATGATGCGCGTGGCGTCCGGTCTCGATTCGCTGGTGTTGGGCGAGCCGCAGATCCTTGGCCAGATGAAGTCCGCCTACGCCGTGGCGCGTGAGGCCGGCACCGTCGGCCCGCTGCTGGGTCGCCTGTTCCAGGCCACGTTCAACTCCGCCAAGCAGGTGCGTACCGACACCGCCATCGGCGAAAACCCGGTGTCCGTAGCGTTCGCTGCGGTCAGTCTGGCCAAACAGATTTTCAGTGACTTGCAACGTAGCCAGGCCCTGCTCATCGGCGCCGGCGAGACCATCACCCTGGTCGCCCGCCACCTGCATGACCTGGGGGTGAAGCGCATCGTGGTGGCCAACCGTACCCTGGAGCGTGCCAGCATCCTCGCCGAGCAGTTCGGCGCACATGCCGTGCTGCTGGCAGATATCCCGGCCGAATTGGTGCGCAGCGATATTGTGATCAGTTCCACCGCCAGCCAGTTGCCGATTCTTGGCAAAGGCGCGGTCGAAAGCGCGTTGAAGCTGCGCAAGCACAAACCCATCTTTATGGTGGATATTGCCGTTCCCCGCGATATCGAGCCCGAAGTCGGCGAGTTGGACGACGTTTACCTCTATAGCGTCGACGATTTGCACGAAGTGGTCGCCGAAAACCTCAAGAGCCGCCAGGGTGCAGCTCAGGCCGCTGAAGAAATGGTCAGCGCCGGCGCAGACGACTTCATGGTGCGCCTGCGTGAGTTGGCCGCAGTGGACGTGCTCAAGGCGTATCGTCAGCAAGGCGAGCGCCTGCGCGACGAGGAGTTGCTCAAGGCCCAGCGCTTGCTGGCCAACGGCAGCAGCGCTGAAGACGTGCTGATGCAACTGGCCCGAGGCCTTACCAACAAGTTGCTCCACGCGCCCAGCGTACAATTAAAAAAGCTTACCGCCGAAGGCCGCCTCGATGCGCTGGCCATGGCCCAGGAACTCTTTGCCCTCGGTGAGGGCGCGTCAGATAGCTCTTCGGATAAAAAACTGCAATGAAAGCGTCACTGCTCAATAAACTGGACGTGCTCCAGGACCGTTTCGAAGAACTGACCGCGCTGCTCGGCGATGGTGAGGTCATCTCCGATCAGGCCAAGTTCCGTGCCTATTCGAAGGAATACGCCGAAGTTGAGCCGATTGTGGCGACCTACAAACACCTGACCAAAGTGCAGGCCGACCTTGAAGGTGCCCAGGCACTGCTCAAGGACAGCGACCCGGACATGCGCGAAATGGCCGTGGAAGAAGTCCGCGAAGCCAAGGAAAAACTGGCCGAGCTGGAAGGCGACCTGCAGCGCATGCTGCTGCCCAAGGACCCGAATGACGGGCGCAACGTGTTCCTCGAAATCCGTGCCGGCACCGGCGGCGACGAGGCAGCGATTTTCTCCGGCGACCTGTTCCGCATGTATTCGCGGTATGCCGAGCGTCGCGGCTGGCGTGTCGAGATCCTGTCCGAGAATGAAGGCGAGCACGGTGGCTATAAAGAGGTTATCGCGCGGGTCGAAGGCGACAACGTCTACGGCAAGCTCAAGTTCGAGTCCGGCGCGCACCGCGTGCAGCGGGTTCCGGCGACCGAGTCCCAAGGCCGAATCCACACCTCGGCGTGCACCGTCGCGGTGTTGCCCGAGCCGGACGAACAGGAAGCGATCGAGATCAACCCGGCCGACTTGCGTGTCGACACTTACCGCTCGTCGGGCGCTGGCGGTCAGCACGTTAACAAGACCGACTCGGCGATCCGTATCACCCACTTGCCGTCGGGCATTGTGGTGGAGTGTCAGGAAGAACGTTCCCAGCACAAGAACCGTGCGCGGGCCATGTCCTGGCTGTCGGCCAAGCTCAACGACCAACAGACCAGCGCCGCCGCCAATGCAATTGCCAGCGAGCGCAAGTTGCTGGTGGGCTCGGGCGACCGCTCCGAGCGCATCCGTACCTATAACTTTGCCCAGGGCCGGGTCACCGACCACCGGGTCAACCTCACGCTTTATTCCCTGGACGAGATCCTCGCCGGTGGCGTGGACGCGGTGATCGAACCGTTGCTTGCCGAATATCAAGCGGATCAGTTGGCGGCGATAGGTGAATAAATGACCATTATTGCCAGCCTGCTGCGCGCCGCCGACCTGCCCGACTCGCCTACCGCGCGCCTGGATGCCGAGTTGTTGTTGGCGGCGGCGTTGGGTAAATCCCGCAGCTACCTGCACACCTGGCCCGAGAAAATCGTCAGCAGCGAAGACGCGCTGACGTTCGCCGGCTACCTGCAGCGCCGTCGCGGCGGCGAACCGGTCGCCTATATCCTCGGCCAGCAGGGCTTCTGGAAGCTGGACCTGGAGGTCGCGCCGCATACGCTGATCCCGCGTCCGGACACCGAACTGCTGGTGGAAGCGGCCTTGGAATTGTTGCCGGCCACGCCCGCCAAGGTCCTCGACCTGGGCACCGGCAGCGGCGCCATCGCCTTGGCCCTGGCCAGTGAACGGCCAGCCTGGCAGGTCACCGCCGTCGACCGTGTGCTGGAGGCCGTGGCCCTGGCCGAACGCAATCGCCAGCGCCTGCACCTTAATAACGCGACGGTGCTGAACAGCCATTGGTTCAGCGCGCTGCCAGGTCATACCTATGACCTGATCATCAGCAACCCGCCGTACATCGCCGCCAACGACCCGCACCTGGTGGCGGGCGACGTGCGTTTTGAGCCGGCCAGCGCATTGGTGGCCGGTCATGATGGTTTGGACGACTTGCGCCTGATCATCAAAGAAGCCCCCGCTCACCTGAATGCCGGCGGACGACTGCTGCTGGAGCATGGTTACGACCAAGCCCCGGCCGTGCGCGACCTGCTATTGAGTGAAGGCTTTGAAGAGGTACACAGCCGCATCGACCTCGGCGGTCACGAGCGCATTACCCTGGGGCGTCGCCCGTGCTGACCGACCAGGAGCTGTTGCGCTATAGCCGACAGATTCTGTTGCAGCATGTCGACATCGACGGCCAATTGCGCCTGAAAAACGCCCGTGCGTTGATCGTCGGCCTCGGTGGCCTGGGTGCACCGGTTGCGTTGTACCTGGCGGCGGCCGGTGTGGGCGAGTTGCATCTGGCGGACTTCGACACGGTCGACCTGACCAACCTGCAGCGCCAGATCATCCATGACACCGACAGCGTCGGGCAGGCCAAGGTCGACTCGGCCCTGCGTCGCCTGACCGCCATCAACCCGGCAATCACACTGGTCGCCCATCGCACCGCGCTGGATGCCGATTCCCTGACCGCCGCAGTAGAAGCGGTGGACGTGGTGCTCGATTGCAGCGACAACTTTTCCACCCGTGAAGCGGTGAATGCCGCCTGCGTCGCCGCTGGCAAGCCGTTGATCAGCGGCGCGGCGATTCGCCTTGAAGGGCAGTTGTCGGTGTTCGACCCGCGCCGCGCCGAAAGCCCGTGCTACCACTGTTTATATGGGCATGGCAGCGATACCGAACTGACCTGCAGCGAAGCCGGCGTGGTGGGCCCGCTGGTAGGGCTGGTCGGTAGCCTGCAAGCGTTGGAGGCCCTGAAACTGCTGGTCGGTTTCGGCGAACCCTTGGTCGGCCGCTTGTTGCTCATCGATGCCTTGACCACGCGGTTTCGCGAGTTGCGCGTCAAGCGTGACCCCGGTTGCAGTGTGTGCGGGACGCAACATGGTTAAGGACGCGCCAATCGGTGTGTTCGATTCCGGTGTCGGCGGGTTGACCGTGCTGGACGAAATCCAGCAGCTTTTGCCCCATGAATCGCTGCTGTACGTGGCCGATTGCGGGCACATCCCCTACGGCGAGAAAAGCCCGGCGTTTATTCTCGAGCGTTCGCGGCGGGTGGCGGCGTTTTTCCGTGAGCAAGGCGCCAAGGCCTTTGTGATTGCCTGTAATACCGCCACCGTCGCCGCTGTCGCCGACCTGCGGCTGGATTTTCCCGATTGGCCGCTGGTGGGCATGGAGCCTGCCGTCAAACCTGCCGCCGCGGCTACTCGCAGTGGTGTGGTCGGGGTGCTTGCCACCACCGGTACGCTGCAAAGCGCCAAGTTCGCCGCCTTGCTCGACCGTTTCGCTACCGACGTGAAGGTCGTCACCCAGCCGTGCCCTGGCCTGGTCGAGCTGATTGAAAGCGGTGACTTGAACAGCCCGGCCCTGCGTCAGTTGCTACAGCGGTACATCGAGCCGCTGCTCAGCGCCGGTTGCGACACCATCATCCTCGGCTGCACCCACTATCCCTTCCTCAAGCCGCTCCTCGCGCAGATGCTGCCCCCTAGCATCATCCTCATCGACACCGGCGCCGCCGTGGCCCGTCAGCTCAAGCGTCTGCTCGGCGAGCGCGACCTGCTGGCCGTTGGCAGCCCTGAACCTGCACAGTTCTGGACCAGCGGCGATGTGTATCACCTAAGAAATATCCTACCGACACTATGGAAATATCCGGGCGTTGTGCGAAGCTTTGGTGCGTGAAAATTTCGTGAAATTCCGGCGTTAATCACTGGAACTTCTGACTACACGCCAGCTTCTATAGCGAGATAGCCTGTAAAAAACCATATAACTTCGTTCGGAAAGGATGTTTCTTATGAAGCGCTTGTTCTGTTTGGCTGCGATTGCGGCCGTTGTAGTGGGGCACTCTGTTTCGGCACAGGCCGCTGGCCTGGAATTGGGGGTGGGGAGCACCAGCGATTCGACCATGACCTATCGGCTGGGGCTGACATCGGACTGGGATAAAAGCTGGTGGCAGAGCGATACCGGTCGATTGACCGGCTACTGGAGCGGCGCCTACACCTATTGGGACGGTGACAAGCGTGCCAGCGCCAGCAGCCTGTCGTTCTCGCCGGTATTTGTGTACGAATTTGCCGGCGAATCGGTGAAGCCTTATATCGAAGCCGGGATCGGGGTGGCGGTGTTCTCGCGCACCAAGCTGGAAGACAACAACATCGGCCAGGCTTTCCAGTTCGAAGATCGCCTGGGCTTCGGCCTGCGCTTTGCCGGCGGGCATGAAGTGGGCATCCGTGCCACGCATTACTCCAATGCAGGGATCAGCAGCAATAACGACGGGGTAGAGAGCTACTCGTTGCACTACACCTTGCCGTTGTAACCCTTCAGGACACTGAAAAAACCATGTGGGAGGGGGCAAGCCCCCTCCCACAGTTGATTGCCACAATCTTCAGCATCAGCGGTAGGCGGTAGCGATACCCTGTCGCTCTTCCAGGCACTCGGGCGCGCCCATCTCGAACTCCCGGCAAATCAGCGGACGTCGCTCGTAGATCGTACACATCATCGTGTCCCGATCCAGCGCCGCGCACCAGCCGTCGTCCAGGCGCAGCATCACTTCGCCGCCCCAATCATCGGTGTCGATATAGCGCTCCGGTACGCCCGTATCGGTGATCAGCATGACTTCCAGCTGACAGCAGCAGGCCGCACACGTCGAGCAAGTGACGACGGGTTCGGTGATTTGGGTATGCGGGATGTTAGTCATAGGCGCGCAGTGTAAGGCAAGCGGGTGGCCCACGTGTGAAGCGACTGACGGACGTCAGCGCGCCAACCGGTGCAGCCCCACGAATACCGCGGCCCACAGCAGCGCCAGCACGGCCATCGTGGGCGCGAGGCCGAAACCAAACTGCACCCCCGCCAACTGGCTGCCGGCATAGTAAGAGAGCGGGCCGCCCAAGGCGCCCAATACCGCCGCACGCCACCAGGGGCGGGCGCTCCAGGCCAGGCAATGGCGCAGCGTGGTCGCCAGCAACGCCCACAGCAGGATCAACCAGAAAGGAATCAGCGGGCCCGGCTCGGTGAATTGAAACACCCCCAGCGTGCGCAATGCGGTATCCAGTAGCGTGCCCAAGACCGTAACGCTGAGGATCAGCCTGCCGTCTTCAGCCCACGAACTTATCCACAGCAGATGAACCGCCAGCACGGCCAGTCCTACCAGTAACCACCGGCTGTCACCGCCGAGCACGCAGGCAAACCAGCCGCACTGGAAGAGTGCGGCATTGGCCAGCGTCTTAAGCACTGAAACGCCCGAGCAGCGGCGGGTTGATCGCCGATGGCTTGGCCAGCAGCAATTGCGCCGTGCCGATCGTGCGCTCCATAAAGCCGCCTTCGCAGTAGCACAGGTAAAACTCCCACAGACGCAGGAAGTATTCGTCGTAGCCTAATTCTGTGAGGCGGCCGTGGGCGCGGCGAAAATTCTCATGCCACAAGCGCAAGGTGCGCGCGTAATGCAGGCCGAAATCCTCCATGTGCAACAGGTTCATATCGGTATCGCGGCTGACGATGTGCAGCATGTTCTGCACGCAGGGCAGGGCGCCGCCGGGAAAGATATAGCGCTGGATAAAATCCACACTGCGCTTGGCCTGTTCAAAGCGCTGCTCACGAATGGTGATGGCTTGCAGCAACATCAGCCCGTCATTCTTGAGCAAGTGCGCGCATTGCTTGAAGTAGGTTGGCAGGAAGCGATGCCCCACTGCCTCGATCATCTCGATGGACACCAGCTTGTCGTACTGGCCGGTCAGGTCGCGGTAATCCTTCAGCAGCAGCGTGACCTGGCTTTGCAGCCCCAGGGCCGCGATGCGTTGCTCGGTGTAGGCGAACTGTTCCTTGGACAGGGTCGTGGTGGTGACCTTGCAGCCGTAATGTTGCGCCGCGTACAGCGCCATGCTGCCCCAGCCGGTGCCGATTTCGAGTAAATGATCGGTGGGCTTGAGCGCGAGCTTTTGGCAGATGCGTTCCAGTTTGTTCAGTTGCGCCTGCTCCAGGGTGTCCTCAGCAGTTAGAAACTGCGCCGCCGAGTACATCATGGTGGGGTCGAGAAACTCTTCGAACAGGTCATTACCCAGGTCGTAGTGGGCGGCGATGTTTTTCTGCGAGCCCTTGCGCGTGTTGCGGTTGAGCCAGTGCAAGCCCTGGGTGAACGGCCGAGCCAGGCGCGCGAGGCCACCTTCCATCGCGTCGAGCACGTCCAGGTTGCTGACCATCACGCGCACCACGGCGGTCAGGTCCGGACTGGTCCAATAACCGTGGATAAATGCTTCACCGGCACCGATGGAGCCGTTGGCCGCCACCAGGCCCCACACGGCTGAATCGAGCACTTGGATCTCTCCCAGCAAGTGCGCTTCCCGTGCGCCGAATACTTGCCGCTCGCCATCCTCGATCACCACCAACTGGCCATGGCGCAATTGGCTGAGTTGGCGCAGCACGCCTTTGCGCAATAGCGCAGTGGTCATGCCATTGACGTTCAGGCGATTGCCCTTGACCGATAAGCTAGGGGATTTCATGGCGGCGATCCTTGGTATACCCGACTGCGGTGCGTGAGGCGCCATCGGCGGCCTGATGGGAAAAAATCGGTGTACGTTTGAGTAACAGGCGCGTGGCTTGCCAATAGATGGCCAGGCAGGTCTTGGCGGTCATCCACGGAAAGCGCCACAGGTAGCGGTGCAGGCTGGCGCGGTTGAGCGTTTCTTTTTGCAGGCTCAAGGTCGCGTCGAAGACCTTTTGCGTGCCCTGCCAATCGGCCATGTGCACGCCGAGTTTGGCGGCGGGTGGGCTGAAGCTCATGCGGTATTCCAGGTCGCGCGGCAAGAACGGCGACACATGGAAGGCCTTGGCCACGGCGAAATGCTGATGCTCATCCGCACTCAAGGCCTGGGCCGGCAGCACATAGTGATAGCGCTCGCGCCACGGGGTGTTGGTCACTTCACACAGGATCGCGGCCAGACGTCCGTCGGCCTCGAAGCAGTAGAAGAAACTCACGGGGTTAAAAGCCAGGCCCCAACTGCGAGCCTGGGTCAGTAGGCAGATAACGCCCTGGGGTGTACGCCCCAGTGCCTTGCCGACTTCCTGGCGCACGGCATCGCTCAAGCTCATGCCGGTGCGCGTGAATTCACGCAGGTAGTCCTGCTGGCGAAAACCGAAGGGCGCCAAACGGCTGCGCCCCGCCAGAGGTGAAAGCTCGAGCACTTGCTGCTCTTCGCTCAGGTCCAGGTACAGCAGGCCGATGCGGTAGCGAAAGGCATGGGCCTTGGGCGTAAACCGGCGATGGGCTATCCAGCCACTGTACAGGGCGCTGTTCACAGGGTTTCCCCAAAGGCTTCGGCCACGCGCAAGGCGCTGACCAAGCCGTCTTCGTGGAAACCGTTGGCCCAGTAGGCGCCACAGTAGAAGGTGTTACGCACGCCAGACACGTCCTCCCAACGACCTTGGGCCGCCACCGCTGCCAGGCTGTATTGCGGGTGGGCGTAGGTGTAGCGGGCCAGGACCTTAAGCGGGTTGATCATCGACGTCTGGTTCAGGCTCACGCAAAAGGTGGTGGCGCTGTCGATGCCTTGCAGGATGTTCATGTCGTAAGTCACCGCCGCCTGCGTGTGCGTGTTGCCGGTCAGGCGATAGTTCCAGCTGGCCCAGGCCAGCTTGCGGTCGGGCAGCAGGCGGGTATCGGTGTGCAGCACCACGTCGTTGTCGGCGTAGGGCATTGCGCCGAGGATCTCACGTTCGGCCTGGCTGGGGTCCGCGAGCAAGGCCAATGCTTGGTCGCTGTGGCAGGCGAAGACCACACGGTCAAAGGTTTCGCTGCCGGCAGGGCTGTGGATAATCACGCCGTCGTCCGTACGCTCAACTTGATGCACGGGGCAATTGAGGCGGATGTGTTCGCGAAAGCGGCGGGTCAGCGGTTCGATGTAGCGGCTTGAGCCACCTTCGATCACGCACCACTGTGGGCGATTACTCACCGAGAGCAAGCCGT
This sequence comes from Pseudomonas sp. A39, assembly GCF_058145955.1. NCBI lineage: Bacteria > Pseudomonadati > Pseudomonadota > Gammaproteobacteria > Pseudomonadales > Pseudomonadaceae > Pseudomonas > Pseudomonas sp. A39. The sequence goes on along the minus strand of NZ_JBYVMD010000018.1, from coordinate 38,572 downwards.
GGTTCTTGAAGAAGCGCACAAAGAACTGCAAGGGGAACCCGAGCATGTCGGCCAATGACATCGACCAGATCGCCGCGCCCATCGGCACGATGTAGTGGCGGATAAACCGCTCGCCGTAATGCCCGGCCGTGAGGTAATCGCCCAGGGTCATCTCGGCGCTGATGCGTTGTTCCTGCAGGTCCAGCGGTGCCTGGCGGTTGAAACGCAGGATATCGCGCAACATGCCCCAGAACCCCGGCGACAAGATATTGCGACGCTGGGCAAACAAGCTGTTGAGGTTATTGCCGTTGTACTCGAACCGGGTGTTCTCGTCGCACACCGAAAAGCTCATTTCGGTGGGTTTGAACGTTACCCCGATTTGCCCCAGCAGGCGCATGAAGTTGGGGTAGGTCCAGTCGTTGAACACGATGAAACCGGTGTCTACCGCATAGCTTTTACCCTCGACGGTCACGTTGACCGTGTGGGTATGCCCGCCGATGCGGTCGCCCGCTTCGAACACCGTGATGTCATGACGGCGACTGAGCAGGTAGGCACTGGTGAGGCCGGCGATGCCGCTACCGATGATGGCGATCTTCACAGGTCGTCCTTTTTCGGCGGTGGGCTGCGCAACATGCGTTTGCCGATGATCAGTTGTGCGCGGTTCGGCAGTTTCGACAGCGGCCAGAGGGTGGCGATAAACAGGGCGGGAAAGGCAATTTCCAGCGGACGTTTATCCAGCTTGGCGAAGATATGCCGTGCGGCTTTGTCCGCCGACCAACTGAGCGGCATCGGGAAATCATTGCGTTCGGTCAGTGGCGTGTCGACGAAGCCTGGGCTGATCACGGTCACGTCGATATTTTCTGGCGACAGGCTGATGCGCAAGGATTCGAACAGGTAACGCAAGCCGGCCTTCGAGGCGCCATAGGCTTCGGCGCGCGGCATTGGCAGGTAGGTCACGGCGCTGGCGACGCCCACCAGGTGCGGCGTTGATCCTGCGCGCAACAGCGGCAGGGCGGCTTCGATGCAATAGCTGCTGGCCAACAGGTTGGTGCGCACCACGTGCTCGATGATTGATGAGTCAAACTGCCGTGCGTCCACATATTCACAGGTGCCGGCATTCAGGATCACGGTGTCCAGCGCGCCCCAGGCCCTGCCGATCTGTTCACCGATCTCGCGCACGGTCTGGCTGTCGGTCAGGTCGCCCGCCACCACCAGTACTTGGCCGGGATAGCGTTGCGCGAGCGCCTCCAAAGGCCCTTTCGTGCGCGAGCTCAGCGCCACATGGGCGCCGCTGTTGAGCAGTTCCACGGCCAGCGAGGCACCGATGCCACTGCTGGCACCTGTCAGCCAGTAACGACGGGGGGGTACTGCGCTCATCCCACTCTCCTTTTCAGCCAACCGACGACTCTGCCCAGCACGGGTAAGTGCTCGTACAGCAGAGCGCCAGCATCGAAATAATCACGGTGGCGGTACACCTTGTCTCGCCACATCAGGTGCGAGCAGCCTTCCACCCGGATGACCTTGCCGTTGGCCAGGCGCGGGTGGCAAAAACTCATCTTCCAGCGCAGGTAACCTTCACCTTCGGCCACTTGGTCGAAACCGTGGAAGTCGAAACGCAACTGGCTGACATTCCCGTACAGCTCCGCGAAGTAGCGGTGCAGGGCAGGCAGGCCATGCACTTCGTGCAAGGGGTCGGTGAAGGCGATGTCTTGGCTGTACAGGCTGTCCAGCAGGTGCAGGTTGTGTTTATCCAGCGTGGCAAAGGCCTGGGCGAAGCGGCGCAGGAAGTCACTCATATTCGCCCCCTGCGGCCTGGCGCGAGGGCAGGCTGCGGAAGGCGGCCAAGGCACGTTCGCGGGATTTTTTCAGGTCGACAATCGAGCGCGGGTAGTCCGCCACGCCGAACAAACCACCGGCGGCTTCGGGGTTGTGTACGTCCTTTTTGTTCAGCGCGGCCAGTTCCGGCAGCCAGTGCTTGATGAACACGCCGTCACTGTCGAACTTTTCCGATTGGCTCAACGGGCTGAAAATCCGGAAGTACGGCGCCGAGTCGGTGCCGGTGGACGAACTCCACTGCCAGCCACCGTTATTGGCCGCCAGGTCGCCGTCGATCAGGTGGCGCATAAAGAAGCGCTCGCCCTCGCGCCAGTCGATCAGCAGGTTCTTGGTCAGGAACATCGCCACCACCATGCGCAGGCGGTTGTGCATCCAGCCGGTTTCCAGCAGTTGGCGCATGGCGGCGTCGATAATCGGCAGGCCGGTGCGCGCCTCCTGCCAGGCCGCGAGGTCTTTGGGCGCATCGCGCCAGGCCACGGCTTCGGTTTCGGGGCGGAACGCGCGGTGGCGCGAGACCCGTGGGTAGCCCACCAGAATGTGCTTGTAGAACTCTCGCCAGAGCAATTCGTTGATCCAGGTAATGGCGCCCATGTCGCCGCTTTCGAACTCGCCGCCGTTGGTTTGCAGCGCGGCGTGCAGGCACTGGCGCGGCGAAACCACACCCGCCGCGAGGTACGCCGAGAGCTGGCTGGTGCCGGGCTTGGCGGGGAAGTCGCGCTCGTCCTTGTAGTAGCTGATTTGCTGGTCGGCAAAGGCATCGAGACGCCGACGTGCTTCGTCCTCTCCCGCCGGCCACAAGGCTCGCAGCGCTTGGCTGGGGGGCTCGAAACCTTCGACGGTTGTCGGTACCGGATCGCTTTTCAGCGTGAGCGCGGCCTGAGCCTTTGGCGCTGCGACGATGCGTGGCAGGGCGCTGTGCAAGCGGGTGTAGCAGACCTTGCGAAACTGGCTGAACACCTGGAAATAAGTACCGGTCTTGGTCAGCACGCTGCCGGGCTGGAAGAACAGTTGGTCCAGGTAGCTGTGGAAGCTGACACCTTGCGCTTCCAATGCCTTGGACACGGCCGCATCGCGACGGCTTTCGTGGATGCCGTATTCCTCGTTGACGTGCACCGACTCAACCGACAGTTCCTGGCACAGTTGGCTCAGTACGCGGGGCGCCTGGTCCCAGGTGGCTGCGGTGCGGATCAGCAGGGGAATGTTCAGCTCGCCCAGGGTGGCGCTCAGCGCGTGCAGGTTGCGCAGCCAGAAATCTACTTTGCACGGCGCATCGTCGTGGGCCAGCCACTGCTCGGGCGTGATCAGGTAAACAGCCGCGATCGGGCCCCGCTGGCTCGCGGCGGCCAGGGCGGTGTTGTCGTGTAGGCGCAGGTCGGTGCGCAGCCAGATCAGATGCATTTAAACAAGTCCACGCTGGATCAGTAGCTGGTGGGCCGCCAATGGCTCTTCGGCGACGAGCAACTCAGGGATGTCATGGGTTAATACGGCCATCTCGGCCTGGTGGATGCATACCGTTGGTCCGACGATCAACTTTGGGCAACTGATGCCGCTCAGAAGTTTTGCGAATGCCGACAAATGGAGCGCCTTGCTTGAATACAGCAGCACGGCGCGCGGTTGCAGATGTTCCACCGACAGAGCCAGTTCACCCGGGGGCAGCGGCCAGTCGAAGACTTCTACCGGGCAGTCGGCACTGCTCGCCAGCCAGGCGCTCAGCCACAGATGCGGCTCCAGCGGCAGGTCAGATTGATTCACCAGCAGCAATGGCGCGCCGTGCAACTGGCGGTTGTTGTGGTAGATACGCGCACCGAACTTGCTGCGCAGCCAGGACAGGAAGAACACCCGCTCCATCTGCGCGCCGAATTGACCCTGCCAACGCTGTTCCAGCTCTTGCAGCAGTGGCATCAGCAGTTGCTCGCACAAGGTGCGTGGCGGGTACAGCGCCATGGCCTGGTTGAACGCGTCGTCGACGCGGCGTTCGGCCAATTCGCTGATGGCGTGCACCAGTGTCTGGCGCAGGGTGTGCCATTCGTTTTCCACCGTATCGGGGACGGTCAGGGCCGAGTCGATCAGGCCTTTGACCTGGCTGACCGGTACGCCGCGATTGAGCCAGGTGAGAATGGTGTGGATACGTTGGACATGCTCGGCGCTGAACAACCGATGGCCCTTGGGCGTGCGCTGCGGCACGATCAGGCCGTAGCGGCGTTCCCAGGCGCGCAGTGTCACGGCGTTGACGCCGGTCTGGCGCGCCACTTCGCGGATCGGCAGCCAGCCGTCTTGGAGGGCTTGGGCGATGTCTTCGCCGGGTTCGTCTAGCAGGGCAGCTTTCATGGTCTAGATCGCATTTCGCAGGCTGAGGTTTTCCGGATGCGGTTGCAGGTACGCCTGCTGCGCGATGTAGCGATCCGGGTGTTGGCGAAAGTGGTGTTTGAGCAGGGTCAACGGCACCACCAATGGCACGATGCCGTGACGGTATTGGCCGATGACGGTTTGCATTTCCTGCTTGTCGTCGGCGCTGATGGCCTGCTTGAGATAGCCGCTGATGTGTTGAAGCACGTTGGTGTGGGTGCCACGGGTGGCGCACTTGGTCAGGCCGGTCATCAGGTCGCTGAAATAACAACTGGCCAATTCATCGAGGTTGGCGCCCTTGGTCATGCTGCCCAGCAGGTGGCCGAGGCTTTTGTAATGCGCGGGGCTGTGGGCCATCAACAAGTATTTGTAGCGCGAATGAAAGGCCAGCAGGCGGTGGCGGGTCAGGCCTTCGGCGAGCAATTGCTGCCAACTGGCGTACACGAACACGCGGGTCAGGAAGTTTTCACGCAGCACGGGGTCATTCAGCCGGCCATCTTCTTCCACCGGCAGGTTGGGGTGGCGTGCACAAAAGGCCTGGGCGTAGATACCGCGTCCGCCGCCGTCGACCGGGGTGCCGTTTTCGCGGTACACCTTGACCCGCTCCAGGCCACAGGACGGCGACTTCTGCATAAAAATGTAACCGCACAGGTCAGTGTGTTCCGCGGCCATCTGCTGGCCGTAATCATCCAAAGGCTGGGTGACGTTCAGCTCGCGGTTCACGGTGCCGACGGCTTGCGGGTGGGCGGGGTCGCCCACCAAGCGGATAGGTTCACGCGGGATGCCCAGGCCAATGGCGACTTCGGGGCACAACGGCACGAAGTCGAAATAGTCGGCGAGGGTCTGGCTGCACAGCAGGGATTGTTTATGGCCACCGTTGAAACGCACGTTCTCGCCCAGCAGGCAGGCGCTGACGCCGATCTTCGGTTTGGTGGTGCTGGACATAAACCCATCCTCTGCAAGATTCCTGTACAAGATTTAAATCTTGTACAACTAAATCTCATCATAGGTTCGATGCTGTACAAGTCAAATTATTTGTACAAGTTTATGCGCGGGCTATTTCCAGCCGATTTTCCACGCGTCGACATCTTGCAGGGTTTGCCAGGGCAGGCGTTCGCTGCGGAGGGTCATGACGGCTTGCAGTTCGATTTCCAGCACGGTGCCTTCATCGTCGCGAAACAGCTCTGTGACCAGAAAGTGTTTTTCTTTGTTTCGGGGGCGCGCTGCTGTCCACTTCGACAGCAGCAATTTTGCGGGATTGATACGGTTCATTGCAGGTGTTCGATCAAGCGTCGCGCGGCTTCCTGGCCGCTGAGCCATGCACCTTCCACGCGGCCCGACAGGCACCAGTCGCCACACACATACAGGCCCAGGTCGGCATCGGCCAGCACGCCGAACTCGTGGCTGCTTGACGGTCGCGCATAGAGCCAGCGGTGCGCCAGGCTGAACGACGGCGCGGGCATGGCGCTGTGCAGCAGTTCGGCGAAGGCGCCGTGCAGGTGCTCGATCACCGCCTCCTTGGACAGGTCCAGATGGGCCTTGCTCCATGCGCTGGTGGCATGCAGCACCCAGGTATCGAGGGCGGTGTCGCGCCCCGGTTTGCTGCGATTGCGCGCGAGCCAGTCGAGGGGGCTGTCTTGTACAAAGCAGCCCTCCATGGGCGTATCCAGTGGTTTATCGAACGCCAAGGCGATGGCCCAGGTCGGGTCCATCTTCACGCCGGCGGCGGCACTCGCCAGCTTGGGCGCGGCAGCCAGCAGGGCAGTGGCCTGGGGCGCCGGGGTGGCGATGATGACGTGGCTGAAGGGACCATGGTTTTCGCTGTCTGCATCCAGCAGGTTCCAGTGTTGTTTGCCCTGGAACACTTCGGTGATGCGGCACCCGAACTCCACCGGCAGGTCATCGAGCAGGGCCCGGGTGATCGCGCTCATGCGCGGCGTGCCGACCCAGCGGATTTGTTCATCGGGGGAGGGTGTGAGCTGGCCGGATTTGAAGTTATACAGCTGGGGCTTCCATTGCTCGGCCCAGCCATTGCTTTGCCAACGCTGCACTTCGTTGACGAAGCGCCGGTCGCGGGCGGTGAAGTATTGCGCGCCCATGTCCAGGGAGCCGGCATCGCTGCGCTTGCTGGACATGCGGCCACCGCTGCCGCGGCTTTTATCGAAGAGTTGTACAACGTGCCCCGCGTCTCGTAACGCTCGGGCGGCGGAGAGACCGGCGATGCCGGTGCCGATGATCGCGATGGGAACAGTCATGGGAGGCCTCGTTTTACCGTTGGGTACAGACTACGCCGACACCAATAGCTGTACAATATTGTTTTTTGGTATAAGTTTTGGCTTACCTGTTCTTACGGCGTGACCTATGGTTAAAGCAGAGGCTTAATCCAACGTCATGCCCGTTCAAATGATCCCTGCTTATAAAATAGACCAGTGGTGGGCGGCGAACGTTACATGAGGAAGATCCCATGCACATTTTGCTGACCGGCGGTACTGGCCTGATCGGCCGTCAACTCTGCAAGCACTGGCTTGCCCACGGCCATCGCTTGACGGTGTGGAGTCGTCATCCGGACCAGGTCGCCAAACTGTGCGGCGAGCAGGTGTCGGGTGTTGCCAGCCTGCAAGAGGTTATCGGCCCGGTCGACGCGGTCATTAATCTTGCGGGCGCGCCGATCGCCGACCGCCCTTGGACCCATAAACGCAAGGCGCTGTTGTGGAGCAGCCGTATCAGCCTCACGGAAACCTTGCTGGCTTGGCTTGAAACCCTCGCGCAAAAACCCGCGGTGTTGATCTCCGGTTCGGCGGTGGGCTGGTACGGCGACGGCGGCGAGCGCGAGTTGACCGAAGCCAGCGGCCCGGTACAGGACGATTTCCCCAGCCAGCTGTGCATCGCCTGGGAAGAAACCGCCCAGCGCGCCGAAGCCCTGGGGATCCGCGTAGTGCTGGTGCGTACCGGCTTGGTGCTGGCGGCCGAGGGCGGCTTTTTGTCGCGGCTGTTGCTGCCGTTCAAACTGGGGCTGGGTGGGCCGATCGGCAAGGGTCGGCAGTGGATGCCGTGGGTGCATATCAAGGATCAAATCGGCCTGATTGATTTTCTTCTGCACAAGCCTGACGCCAGCGGTCCTTATAATGCCTGCGCGCCACACCCGGTGCGCAATCGCGAGTTTGCGAAAACCCTGGGCCAGGTGCTGCACCGTCCGGCGTTCATGCCGATGCCGGCCTTTGCGTTGAGGGTAGGCCTGGGCGAGTTGTCCGGCCTGTTGCTGGGTGGGCAGAAGGCGGTGCCCGAACGGTTGCTGGCCGCCGGTTTCACTTTCCAGTTCACTGAGTTGCGTGCGGCCCTGGACGAATTGTCCAGCCGCCTCTAGAGATAGGATGTTGCATGACGGATCACGCGTTGTTACTGGTCAACCTGGGCTCACCGGCGTCCACTTCGGTGGCCGATGTGCGCAGCTACCTCAATCAGTTCCTGATGGACCCTTATGTGATCGACCTGCCGTGGCCGGTGCGGCGCTTGCTGGTGTCGCTGATCTTGATCAAGCGCCCCGAGCAGTCGGCGCACGCCTACGCCTCCATCTGGTGGGACGAGGGCTCGCCGTTGGTGGTGCTCAGTCGGCGCCTGCAGCAGCAGATGACCGCGCAGTGGACCCAAGGCCCGGTGGAATTGGCGATGCGCTACGGCGAGCCGTCGATTGAAAGCGTGCTGACCCGCCTCGCCACCCAGGGCATCCGTAACGTCACCTTGGCGCCGCTGTACCCGCAATTTGCCGACAGCACTGTGACCACGGTGATCGAAGAAGCCAAGCGCGTGGTGCGCGACAAAAAGCTCGATGTGCAGTTCTCGATCCTGCAGCCGTTCTACGATCAACCGGAGTATCTCGACGCACTGGTCGCGAGCGCGCGGCCTTATGTTGAGCAGGATTACGACCACCTGCTGCTGAGTTTCCACGGCTTGCCTGAGCGCCACCTGACCAAGCTCGACCCTACCGGCCAGCATTGCTTCAAGGATGCCGACTGTTGCAAGAACGCGTCCGCCGAGGTGCTCAAGACGTGCTATCGCGCGCAGTGTTTCAGCGTCGCTCGCGACTTCGCCGAGCGCATGGGGCTGCCGGAAGGTAAATGGTCAGTGGCCTTCCAATCGCGGCTGGGCCGCGCCAAGTGGATCGAACCCTACACCGAAGCGCGCCTGGAGGCCTTGGCCCAGCAAGGCGTGAAAAAGCTGCTGGTGATGTGCCCGGCGTTTGTCGCCGATTGCATCGAGACGCTGGAGGAGATTGGCGATCGCGGGCTGGAGCAGTTCCGCGAAGCGGGAGGCGAGGAGCTGGTGTTGGTGCCGTGCCTGAATGATGACCCGCAGTGGGCGAAGGCGCTCAATACGCTGTGCGAACGTGCACCGACGGCGCTGTAACCGAACCACGTGAAGATCGAAGTGTGGGAGGGGCTTGCCCCTCCCACCTGTTGGTTGCGTTACAGGCTTAGGGTCAGGCTGACCGTGAGGTTGCGCGGTTCACCAGGGTTGATCCAGTAATTGCTGTAGGACCGCTCGTAGTACTTTTCATCAAACAGGTTGTTGAGGTTCAGGCCCACGGTGACATTCTGCGTGGCCTTGTAATGGGCCAGCAGATCGACCGTGTGGTAAGCCGGCAGCTCGAAACGCGTGCCGGCCTCGCCGGAGCGATCCCCCACGTAAGTGAACGCCGCGCCCAGGTCTGAGCCGCGCAACACACCATCCTGGAATTCATACACGCCCAGCAGACTGCCACTGCGCTTGGCCACGCCGAGAATCCGGCTGCCGGCGGGAATGGCTTTATCGCCCTTGGTCACTTCGGCGTCGATGTACGCAAACGCGCCGATCACGCGCACGGCCTCCGTCACTTGCCCTGTCAGTTGCAGGTCGAAGCCTTGGCTGCGTGCCTTGCCCATGGCGCGGCTGGTGTTGGTGGCCGGGTCCAGCGCGAGCACGTTTTCCTTTTCGATATGGAACGCGGCGAGGGTGGCGCTGAGGCGGTCGTCGAACAGCTCGCTTTTGATCCCCACTTCATAACCCACGCCTTCTTCCGGTTTGAAGGTTTTGCCGTTGGCGTCCAGACCGCTGTTGGGTTTGAACGAGGTGGAGGCGTTGGCGAACACCCCGACTTGTGGGGTGAGCTGGTAAAGCAGACCGGCACGTTGGGTCAGCGCGTCGTGGGTTTGCCGGCTCTTGGCGTGGTTGCGCGCGAAGTCATCGGTGCTTTGCTCGAAATGCTCAAAGCGCGCGCCGACCATGCCGCGCAGGCGGTCGGTGAAAATGATCTGGTCTTGCAGGTTCAGCGCCTGGCTTTTGGTCTGCTCGAAGAAGTCGGTGCCGGAGCGTGTGCCGTTGGGTTTGGGCTGGCCGTAGACGGGGTTGTAGAGGTCGATGGGGTAGCGGCTGCCGCCGATAGCCGTGACACGTTCTTTCTTGCGGTAGTCCTCGTATTCGGTGCCGATCAGCAGCTCATGCTGCCAACTGCCGATGTCGAACAGGCCGCGCAGTTCCAACTGGGTAATGCTGTCGTGCCAGCCCATGGAGCGTTCACGGTAGCGCCGGTCGAGGGTGTGACCGTCGGCATTCAGCGCACGGTTTTCCGAGGCGTCGCCCCACAGGCTGCCTTGTTTGTAGTGGCTGGCGAGGCGCAGTTTCCAGGCGTCGTTGAGGTGATGTTCGAGGGTGGCCTGGATACGGTTGTTGTGGTTGTCGATGTCACCGTCGTTCGGCTCGCCAAGGAAAGTTGAGCGCGAGACGCCCGGGGCGTCGACAACGCCGCGATCGAAGGTGGAGCTGTGGCGAACGAATTCGCTCTCCACCAGCAGGCGGGTGTCCGGGTCCAACTGCCAACTGAACGAGGGGGCGACGAATACCCGCTTGCTCTGCACGTGGTCGCGGAAGCTGTGGTTGTCTTCCACCGCCAGGTTGACCCGCGACAGCACGTTGCCTTCGCCGTCCAGCGGGGTGTTGACGTCAACGGCAGTGCGATAGCGGTCCCAACTGCCGGCGCTGGTTTGCACGGTGGTGAAGGCTTCCGGTTGGGGCTTCTTGGTGACGATATTCACGGTGCCGCCAGGATCTCCCCGGCCATACAGGCTGGCGGCGGGGCCCTTGAGCACTTCGATGCGTTCGATATTCGCCGCGTCAGGTGTACTCGGGTAGCCACGGTTGGCGCTGAACCCATCCTGGTAGAACTCTGAGGTCGTAAAGCCGCGCACGCTGTATTCGTAGAGGGTGAGGCCGCCGAAGTTGTTTTGTTTGGACACGCCACCGGCAAATTCCAGGGCGCGTTCCACATTGGTGCTGCCCAGGTCCTTGAGCACCGTGGCAGGAATCACACTGATGGACTGTGGGATATCGCGCAGGGCGGTGTCGGTTTTTGTCGCGCTGGCGGAACGGGTCGCGCGGTAGCCTTTGACCGGACCCGTGGCGGACTCATAGGCGTCGGTGGTGACGCTGATGGTGTCGAGTTCCACGGTGTTTTCTTCGGCGAAGGCGGGATCGAGCAGCAAGCCCAAGGCCAGGCCAGCCAAGGGGGCGATTCTTCGAGACGGCATGATAGAGCGTTCCAATAGCGATATTGAAACAATATAACATGACCAATGAGAATGAATTGCTTTGAAATATAAACTTACAGGTACCCGCGAACGGGTACCTGTATCAGGCCGCTTATTCCTCTTCCTTGACCGGAGCCGGCGGTGGGCGAAGGCCGATTTCCGCCAGCAGCTTGATCTCTTTACCGTTGCGCATCACCTGGATCGCCACCTTGTCGGTTGGCTTGATCCGCGCCACCTGGTTCATCGACTTGCGGCCATCGCCGGCCGGTTCGCCATTGATGCTGAGGATCACATCCCCCAGCTGCAGGCCGGCTTTCTGCGCCGGGCCGTCGCGGAAGATCCCGGCGACCACGATGCCGGGGCGTCCGGTCAAGCCGAAGGACTCGGCAAGTTCCTTGGTCAACGGCTGCACTTCAATCCCCAGCCAGCCACGAATCACCTGGCCGTGCTCGATGATCGACTTCATCACTTCCATCGCGAGCTTCACCGGGATCGCAAACCCGATGCCTTGGGAGCCGCCGGACTTGGAGAAAATCGCCGTGTTGATACCGGTCAGGTTGCCATTGGCATCCACCAGCGCGCCGCCGGAGTTGCCCGGGTTGATCGCCGCGTCGGTCTGGATGAAGTCTTCGTAGCTGTTGAGGCCCAACTGGTTACGCCCGGTGGCGCTGATGATCCCCATGGTCACGGTCTGGCCCACCCCGAACGGGTTGCCGATAGCCAGTGCCACATCGCCCACCCGCAAGCCATCGGAACGGCCGAGGGTGATGGACGGCAGGTTTTTCAAATCGATCTTCAAGACGGCGAGGTCGGTTTCCGGGTCGCTGCCCACCACACGGGCCAGGGTTTCGCGACCGTCACGCAGCGCCACCACAATCTGGTCGGCGCCGGTGGTCACATGGTTATTGGTGAGGATGTAGCCTTCGGGGCTCATGATCACCCCGGAACCCAGGCTGGACTCCATGCGCCGCTGCTTGGGCCCGTTATCACCGAAGTACCGGCGGAACTGCGGGTCTTCAAACAGGGGATGGGCCGGTTTGTTGATGACCTTGGTGGTATACAGGTTCACCACGGCGGGTGCGGCGATCACTACCGCGTCCGCGTACGTCACCGGGCCTTGCACCACCGCGCTGGTCTGCGGTGCCTGTTGCAGGTTCACATCAAGGCTGGGTAGACCCACCAGCTCCGGGAAACGCTGAATAATCAGCATCGCGATCAGCACGCCAGCCAACAATGGCCATCCAAAAAAACGCAGCGCCTTGAGCATCAAGTAAGTCCTGACAGGTTGCAGGGGGCGGGAGAGCGCCCATAATGTCGCGCATTATACGAGGCTGCGACGCCTGCGAACGGGATATTTAGGAGTCTTTTATGGCCGTCCCCCTTACCACCCTCGTCGAGGAAGCAGACCGCTACCTCGGCAGTGCAAAAATTGCCGATTATTGCCCCAATGGCTTGCAAGTCGAAGGGCGCCCGCAAGTGATGCGCATCGTCAGCGGCGTGACCGCCAGCCAAGCCCTGCTGGACGCGGCCGTCGAGGCCCAGGCCGACCTGATCCTGGTGCACCACGGTTATTTCTGGAAGGGCGAAAACCCCTGCATTACCGGCATGAAGCAGCGCCGCCTGAAGACGCTGCTCAAGCACGACATCAGCCTGTTGGCCTACCACCTGCCGCTGGACCTGCACCCCGACGTCGGCAACAACGTGCAACTCGCTCGCCAGCTGGACATCACCGTCGAAGGCCCGCTGGACCCGAGCAATCCTAAAATCGTCGGCCTGGTCGGCTCCCTTGCCGAGCCGCTGTCGCCCCGCGACTTCGCCCGCCGCGTGCAGGACGTCATGGGGCGCGAGCCGCTGCTGATTGAAGGCAGCGAGATGATCCGTCGCGTCGGTTGGTGCACCGGCGGTGGCCAGGGCTACATCGACGATGCGATTGCGGCCGGTGTCGACCTGTTCCTCAGCGGCGAGGCTTCCGAGCAAACCTTCCACAGCGCCCGCGAAAACGACATCAGCTTCATCGCCGCCGGCCACCACGCCACCGAGCGTTACGGCGTGCAGGCGCTGGGCGATTACCTGGCGCGGCGCTTTGCCCTTGAGCACCTGTTCATCGATTGCCCCAACCCGATTTGAGGGCCAAACCTGGGGGCATATTCATATACCGTTTCGATCTAGCTGGCGCCCTGAATAGAAGCAGGTGCTGTGCTAGCATGCCCCGCTCGAACACGGCCCGCTGGCCGTCCATAAGATCGTTTTTCCGTGAGTAACCATGGTCGACAAACTGACGCATCTGAAACAGCTGGAGGCGGAAAGCATCCACATCATCCGCGAGGTCGCCGCCGAGTTCGATAACCCGGTGATGCTCTACTCGATCGGTAAAGACTCCGCCGTGATGCTGCACCTGGCGCGCAAAGCCTTTTTCCCGGGCAAATTGCCGTTCCCAGTGATGCACGTCGACACCCGCTGGAAATTCCAGGAGATGTACACGTTCCGCGACAAAATGGTCGAAGAGCTGGGCCTGGACCTGATTACCCACGTCAACCCGGACGGCGTGGCGCAGGGCATTAACCCGTTCACCCACGGCAGCGCCAAGCACACCGACATCATGAAGACCGAAGGCCTTAAGCAGGCCCTGGACAAACATGGTTTCGACGCAGCCTTTGGCGGTGCCCGTCGCGATGAAGAGAAATCCCGCGCCAAAGAGCGCGTGTACTCGTTCCGCGACAGCAAGCACCGCTGGGACCCGAAAAACCAGCGCCCCGAGCTGTGGAACGTCTACAACGGCAACGTCAACAAGGGTGAGTCCATCCGCGTGTTCCCGCTGTCCAACTGGACCGAGCTGGACATCTGGCAGTACATCTACCTGGAAGGCATCCCGATCGTACCGCTGTACTTCGCCGCCGAACGCGACGTGATCGAGAAGAACGGTACGTTGATCATGATCGACGACGACCGCATCCTCGAGCACCTGTCCGACGAAGACAAAGCCCGTATCGTCAAAAAGAAAGTCCGTTTCCGTACCCTTGGCTGCTACCCGTTGACGGGCGCGGTGGAGTCCGAAGCCGAGACGCTGACGGACATCATTCAGGAAATGCTCCTGACGCGAACTTCCGAGCGCCAGGGCCGTGTCATCGACCACGATGGCGCCGGCTCAATGGAAGATAAAAAACGTCAAGGCTATTTCTAAGGGGCTGTCATGTCGCATCAATCTGATTTGATCAGCGAGGACATCCTCGCCTATCTGGGCCAGCACGAGCGCAAGGAAATGTTGCGCTTCCTGACCTGTGGCAACGTCGACGACGGCAAGAGCACCCTGATCGGGCGCCTGCTGCACGACTCCAAGATGATCTACGAAGATCACCTGGAAGCCATCACCCGCGATTCGAAAAAATCCGGTACCACCGGTGATGATATCGACCTGGCCTTGCTGGTCGACGGGCTTCAGGCCGAGCGTGAGCAAGGCATCACCATTGATGTCGCCTACCGCTACTTCTCCACCGCGAAGCGCAAATTCATCATCGCCGACACCCCCGGCCATGAGCAGTACACCCGCAACATGGCCACCGGTGCTTCCACCTGTGACCTGGCGATCATCCTGATCGACGCCCGCTACGGCGTGCAGACCCAGACCCGTCGCCACAGCTTTATCGCCTCGTTGCTGGGCATCAAACACATCGTGGTGGCCGTCAACAAGATGGACATCAATGGCTTCGACCAAAGCGTATTCGAGCAGATCAAGGCCGATTACCTGAAGTTCGCCGACGGTATCGCCTTCAAGCCGAGCACCCTGGCGTTCGTGCCGATGTCGGCGCTCAAGGGCGACAACGTGGTGAACAAGAGCGAGCGTTCGCCCTGGTACACCGGGCAGTCGCTGATGGAGATCCTGGAAACCGTCGAGATCGCCAACGACCGCAACTACACCGATCTGCGTTTCCCTGTGCAGTACGTCAACCGTCCGAACCTGAACTTCCGTGGTTTTGCCGGCACCCTGGCCAGCGGCATCGTGCATAAGGGCGACGAAGTCGTGGTGCTGCCGTCGGGCAAGAGCAGCCGCGTCAAATCCATCGTCACCTTTGAAGGTGAGTTGGAGCACGCAGGCCCCGGCCAGGCCGTGACCCTGACCATGGAAGACGAGATCGACATCTCCCGTGGCGACCTGCTGGTGCATGCCGACAATGTGCCGCAAGTGACCGACGCCTTCGACGCCATGCTGGTGTGGATGGCCGAAGAACCGATGCTGCCGGGCAAGAAATACGACATCAAACGCGCCACCAGCTACGTGCCGGGTTCCATCACCAGCATCGTGCACCGTGTGGATGTGAACACCCTGGCCGAAGGTCCGGCGAGTTCGCTGCAGTTGAACGAGATCGGCCGGGTCAAGGTCAGCCTCGACGCGGCCATCGCCCTGGACGGCTATGACAGTAACCGCACCACGGGCGCGTTCATTGTCATCGACCGTCTGACTAATGGCACTGTGGCTGCGGGCATGATCATCGCGCCGCCGGTCACTCACGGCAGCTCGGCGCAGCACGGCAAGTTGGCCCACGTGGCCACCGAAGAGCGCGCCCTGCGCTTCGGTCAGCAACCGGCCACCGTGTTGTTCAGCGGCCTGTCCGGCGCGGGCAAGAGCACCTTGGCCTACGCGGTCGAGCGTAAGCTGTTCGACATGGGCCGCGCGGTGTTCGTGCTGGATGGCCAGAACCTGCGTCATGACCTGAACAAGGGCTTGCCGCAGGACCGTGCCGGGCGTACCGAGAACTGGCGTCGTGCCGCTCACGTGGCGCGCCAGTTCAACGAAGCGGGCCTGCTGACCCTGGCTGCGTTTGTGGCACCGGATGCCGAAGGTCGTGAACAGGCCAAGGCGCTGATCGGCGGCGACCGTCTGCTGACGGTCTACGTGCAAGCATCGCCGCTGGTGTGCGCCGAGCGTGACCCGCAAGGCTTGTACGCCGCTGGTGGGGATAACATCCCTGGCGAATCCTTCCCGTACGACGTGCCGTTGAATGCCGACCTGGTGATCGACACCCAGGCCCTGTCGTTGGAAGAGAGTGTCAAGCAAGTGCTGGAGCTGTTGCGTCAGCGCGGCGCGATCTAAACCTCGCGGCCACAAAAAAGCCCGCCACCGAGTGATCGGTGGCGGGCTTTTTACATGCTGGAGATCGGGCTCGGTCAAGTGTGGGAGGGGGCTTGCTCCCGATAGCGGTGTATCAGTAACAGCTGTACTGGCTGACACGCCGCCATCGGGAGCAAGCCCCCTCCCACAGGGTGATCATCGTTTGCCTGGGAATTCTGTGTGCAGTTTCTCCAGCAAGTGATCCTTGTCTTCCCATAGCTTGTTGATCCACCCCTGGAACGCCAACCGATACTCCCCATCCTGCTCATAATTCTTGCCGATAAACTCGGCCGGAATCTGCACCTCTTCGAACTGCACCACCACGTCCTTCACATTGCCACACAGCAAATCCCAATACCCTGGGCGCCCGGCCGGGTAGTGGATGGTCACGTTCACCAGTGACTTCAATTGCTCACCCATGGCATCCAGCACAAACGCGATACCGCCAGCCTTAGGCTTGAGCAGGTAGCGAAACGGCGAATTCTGCTGGGCGTGTTTGCCCGGTGTAAACCGGGTGCCTTCAGCAAAGTTGAAGATACCCACAGGGTTGTCGCGAAACTTCGCACAGGTCTTGCGGGTAGTTTCCAGGTCTTTGCCTTTCTTCTCCGGGTGCTTTTCCAGGTAAGCCTTGGTGTAGCGCTTCATAAAAGGGAAGCCCAGCGCCCACCACGCCAGGCCAATCACCGGCACCCAGATCAGCTCCTGCTTGAGGAAAAACTTCAACGGGCGAATCCGGCGGTTCAGCACGTATTGCAGCACCATGATGTCGACCCAGCTCTGGTGGTTGCTGGTCACCAGGTACGAGTGCTGATAGTCCAGTCCTTCAAGCCCGGTCAGGTGCCAGCGGGTGCGGCGTACCAGGTTCATCCAGCCCTTGTTGTTGGTCACCCACGCCTCATGGGTGTGGTTCATCAGCCATTCGCTGAAGCGCTTGGCGAACGGCAGCGCCTTGAACAGCGCCACGATAAACAGGAACGAACAGAGCAGGATCGTATTCAGCGCCAGCAACAGCGAAGCAATCACCCCGCGCACGGCGGCAGGTAGAAAATCCAGCATTTAGATATCCATAGGTCGGTTGGCGGCTTGGATCGCAGTCAGTGCGATGGTGTACACGATGTCATCCACCTGGGCGCCACGCGGCAGGTCGTTGACCGGTTTGCGTAGGCCCTGGAGCATTGGCCCCAGGCTCACGCAATCGGCGCTGCGCTGCACGGCCTTGTGGGTGGTGTTGCCAGTGTTCAGGTCGGGGAACACAAACACCGTGGCCTTGCCCGCCACCAGGCTGTTGGGCGCCAGTTGCCGGGCGACCGTCTCGTTGGCGGCGGCGTCGTATTGCAGCGGGCCGTCGATCAGCAGCGAGCTTTGTTGTTCGTGGGCGAGCAGGGTGGCTTCACGGACTTTTTCCACTTCCTCACCGCTGGCCGAATCGCCGCTGGAGTAGCTGATCATTGCCACGCGCGGAGTGATGCCGAACGCGGCCGCCGAGTCGGCGCTTTGCAGGGCGATTTCCGCCAGTTCGGCGGCGCTCGGGTGTGGGTTCATCACGCAATCGCCGTACACCAGCACCTGCTCGGGGAACAGCATGAAGAACACCGACGATACCAGCGTGCAGCCGGGAGCGGTCTTGATCAACTGCAGGGCAGGGCGGATGGTGTTGGCGGTGGAGTGAATGACGCCGGAGACCAGGCCATCCACTTCGTCCAGTGCGAGCATCATGGTGGCGATCACCACGGTGTCTTCCAATTGCTGCTCGGCCATCGGCGCGTTGAGGCTCTTGCTCTTGCGCAAGGCGACCATCGGCTCGACGTAACGCTGGCGAATCAGGTCCGGGTCGAGGATCTCCAGGCCTTCGGGCAGTTCGATACCCTGGGCGCGGGCGACCGCTTCCACGTCCGCAGGCTTGGCCAGCAGCACGCAACGGGCAATTCCTCGCGCCTGGCAGATGGCGGCGGCTTGCACGGTCAGCGGCTCGCTGCCTTCGGGCAATACGATACGTTTGTTGGCCGCCTGGGCGCGTTGGATCAGCTGGTAGCGGAACACCGCGGGTGACAGGCGCATTTCCCGTGGCGTGCCGCAGCGTTGGTGCAGCCAGCGGGCATCGAGGTGGCTGGCGACGAAGTCAGTGATGATCTCCGCGCGCTCGCGGTCATCAATCGGGATTTCTTTGTTGAGGCTGTTGAGCTGGTTAGCGGTGTCGTAGGAGCCGGTGCTCACCGACAGCACCGGCAGCCCGGCCTGGAACGCGCCGCGACACAGATCCATGATGCGCGGGTCGGGCAGGGTGTCGCTGGTCAGTAGCAAGCCGGCCAGGGGCACGCCGTTGATCGCGGCCAGGCTGACGGCGAGGATGATGTCGTCGCGGTCGCCGGGCGTCACCACCAGCACGCCAGGCTTGAGCAACTCCACGGTATTACGCATGGTGCGGGCGCAGATGATGATTTTGGTCATGCGCCGGGTTTCGTAGTCGCCGGCGTTGAGAATCTGGGCGCCCATCAGGTCAGCCACATCGCGGGTGCGCGGTGCATTGAGTTCCGGCTGGTAGGGAATGCAGCCGAGCAAGCGGAAGTCGCCGCTGCGCAACAGCGGCGAATGCTCTTTGAGGCGTGCCGAGAAGGCTTTCATGCTTTCTTCGGTGCGCACCTTGTTAAGAATCACACCGAGTACTTTCGGGTCCTTTGGGCCGCCGAACAGTTGTGCCTGCAATTCCACGCGGCCGGACAGTTCGGTGAGCACTTCGTTTTCCGGGGCGGACACCAGGATCACTTCCGCATCCAGGCTCTTGGCCAGGTGCAGGTTGACCCGCGCCGCATAGCTGGCGTTGCGCGTGGGCACCATGCCTTCGACGATTAGCACGTCCTTGCCCACCGCGGCTTGCTGGTACAGCGTGATGATTTCTTCGAGCAGTTCGTCGAGTTGGCCGTCGCCGAGCATGCGCTCTACGTGAGCCAGGCCCAGGGGCTGAGGCGGCTTGAGGCCGTGGGTGCGCGCCACCAGTTCGGTGGAACGCTCAGGGCCGGTATCGCCGGGATGCGGCTGGGCAATCGGCTTGAAGAAACCGACTTTCAGCCCGGCCCGTTCAAGGGTGCGCACCAGCCCAAGGCTGATGGAGGTCAGACCCACACCAAAATCGGTGGGCGCGATAAAAAAAGTTTGCATGCGAATTCTCTGAAGGTGCATGGCTTCGGTGAGGTTCTATGTTTGAACATCTACCGGGAATCAGGCGCCAAGGTTATCGTTATTCGCGCGCTTGCGCACACCAGCCGCAGGCAAAGGGCTGGCCTATTTTTTCAAGGCGTTGCACGGGGTCGAGCACCCAGGCGCGTGCCTGCCAGGGTGGCTGGTGGCGTAGATGCTGGGTGTGGCCGCAGGACAGCTCGGCGACCCAGTGCTGGTCGGCGTCCTGGCGGAATCCGAGGATGAAGGAGGCCGTTGATCGGTCCCGTCCGTCCGGGTTCTGTTCGCTTTCGGGCAAATCCTTGTTTAGACTTGTCCGTTCTTCATTCTTATGCAAAAGGTCTCGCCCCATGACGATCGCCGCTAACAAGGCTGTCTCCATCGACTATACCCTGACCAACGACGCTGGTGAGGTCATCGACAGCTCCGCCGGCGGCGCGCCGCTGGTCTACCTGCAAGGCGCAGGTAACATCATCCCAGGCCTGGAGAAGGCGCTGGAAGGCAAACAAGTGGGTGATGAGCTGACTGTGGCCGTAGAACCTGAAGATGCCTATGGCGAGTACTCGGCCGAACTGGTCAGCACCCTGAGCCGCAGCATGTTTGAAGGCGTTGACGAGCTGGAAGTCGGCATGCAGTTCCACGCCTCCGCGCCGGACGGCCAAATGCAGATCGTCACCATCCGCGACCTGGACGGCGATGACGTGACCGTTGACGGCAACCACCCGCTGGCTGGCCAGCGCCTGAACTTCCAAGTGAAGATCGTTGCCATCCGCGACGCTTCCCAGGAAGAAGTGGCTCACGGCCACGTGCACGGCGAAGGCGGTCATCACCATTGATCGCGGTTTGATCAATAGGTAACAAAAACGCCCCGACTGGTTCGGGGCGTTTTTTTTGCGCTTGAAAAAATGTGGGAGGGGGCTTGCCCCCGATTGCAGTGTGTCAGTCAGTACATCCTTTACTGACCCACCGTCATCGGGGGCAAGCCCCCTCCCACAACAAAAATGCCCCGGACCTTTCGGTACGGGGCATTTCTTAACTGTTGCACAACCTGGGCTGCGCGGCAGTTGTTACCACTTAGGCTGCAGCAGGAACGCTCAGAGCCTTGATGTGGCCATTCAGGCGGCTCTTATGGCGAGCGGCCTTGTTCTTGTGGATGATGCCTTTATCGGCCATACGGTCGATAACCGGCACTGCCAGAACGTAAGCAGCTTGGGCTTTTTCAGCGTCTTTGGCGTCGATGGCTTTAACTACATTCTTGATGTAGGTACGAACCATGGAACGCAGGCTGGCGTTGTGGCTGCGACGCTTCTCAGCCTGTTTTGCACGTTTTTTGGCGGAAGGTGTGTTGGCCACCGTCGAGCTCCTCGAAAGACTTTTTAGGAAATAGCAAACAAAATAGGCCGCGAATCATGCCGATGACTTGATGGGTTGTCAAGAGCGGCTGATGCGAACTGCTGAGTGGTCGATCTGAAGAGGCGGGTGATTTATTTCCGGCGCTTGACCTGTAAACTCGCGAGCTTTGGCTCTGTGCTGTTGCAGGCGCGCAGTATCGCATAAGTAGGCGCTTAGTTCGCCTGCTCTTTATCTATAGGCGCAAACTCTTTCAATGAATCTGCTCAAATCGTTGGCTGCCGTCAGCTCTATCACGATGATCTCCCGGGTTTTGGGGTTTGTGCGTGACACCCTGCTGGCGCGCATTTTTGGCGCCAGCATGGCCACGGATGCCTTCTTTATTGCATTTAAATTGCCCAACCTGCTGCGGCGGATCTTCGCCGAAGGCGCGTTTTCCCAGGCATTCGTGCCGATCCTGGCCGAATACAAGACCCAGCAGGGCGAGGAGGCGACCCGCACGTTTATTGCCTACGTCTCGGGCCTGCTGACCCTGGTGCTGATGCTGGTGACCGTCCTCGGCATGCTCGCCGCGCCCTGGGTGATCTGGGCCACGGCCCCCGGTTTTGCCAATACGCCGGAAAAATTCGCACTGACCACTGATCTGTTGCGCGTGACCTTTCCTTATATATTGCTGATCTCCTTGTCATCCCTGGCCGGGGCGATCCTCAATACCTGGAACCGTTTCTCGGTGCCGGCGTTTGTGCCGACGCTGCTGAACGTCAGCATGATCATCTTCGCGCTGTTCCTTACGCCGTATTTCGATCCGCCGGTAATGGCGCTGGGCTGGGCCGTACTGGCTGGCGGCCTGGCGCAATTGCTCTACCAACTGCCACATCTAAAAAAGATCGGCATGCTTGTACTGCCGCGCCTGAATCTCAAGGACACCGGCGTGTGGCGTGTCATGCGCAATATGCTGCCGGCGATCCTCGGCGTGTCGGTCAGCCAGATTTCGCTGATCATTAACACGGCGTTCGCTTCGCTGCTGGTGTCAGGCTCGGTGTCATGGATGTACTACGCCGACCGCCTGATGGAGTTGCCGTCCGGCGTGCTTGGCGTGGCACTGGGCACGATCCTGCTGCCGACCCTGGCGCGCACCTATGCCAGCAAAGACCGTCAGGAATACTCACGCATCCTCGATTGGGGCCTGCGCCTATGTTTTGTACTGGTGCTGCCGTGTGCGCTGGCGCTTGGGATCCTGGCCGAGCCGTTGACCGTGTCGCTGTTCCAATACGGCCAATTCGATGCCCATGACGCCTTGATGACGCAGCACGCGCTGGTCGCTTATTCCGTCGGTCTGCTCGGCATTATCGTGATCAAAGTGCTGGCCCCCGGCTTCTATGCCCAGCAAAACATCCGTACGCCGGTCAAAATCGCGATTTTCACGCTGATCGTCACGCAACTGCTCAACCTGGTGTTTATCGGTCCTTTGGCCCACGCCGGCCTGGCCCTGGCCATCAGTGCCGGTGCGTGCATCAACGCCGGGCTGTTGTTCTACCAACTGCGCAAACAGCACATGTTCCAGCCTCAGCCAGGCTGGGGGATGTTCACCCTCAAGCTGTTGGTGGCGGTGGGCGCGATGTCGGCAGTGTTGCTTGGCCTGATGCATTTCATGCCCGCCTGGGACGAAGGCCATATGCTGGAGCGCTTCCTGCGCCTTGGCGTGCTGGTAGTCGCCGGTGTGGTGGTGTACTTCGGGATGTTGCTGCTGCAAGGCTTCCGCCTGCGCGATTTTAATCGCAAGTCACTGAGCTAGAGAGTTTGCCGCGATAAAACCGTTGTTTTATCGATTCGATCCATTTGGCCTGTGCTGTTGCCTGTCGTCCGAGGCCGGGTGTGGTTATAATCGACCACTTTATGAGCAAGAAGCGCGTTATGCAGCTGGTTCGAGGTCTCCACAACCTGCGCCCCGAGCATCGGGGCTGCGTCGCCACTATTGGCAACTTTGACGGTGTTCACCGTGGCCACCAGGCTATCCTGGCCAGGCTGCGCGAGCGTGCGGTCGAGTTGGGCGTGCCCAGCTGCGTGGTGATTTTCGAACCGCAGCCGCGGGAATACTTCACGCCCGAGACAGCGCCGGCCCGGCTCGCACGTCTCAGAGACAAGCTGCAACTGCTGGCTGAAGAGGGTGTAGACCGCGTTCTCTGCCTGGCTTTTAACCAGCGTTTGCAAAGCCTGAGCGCTGCCGAGTTCGTCGACCGCATCCTCGTCGATGGCCTGGGTGTACAGCATTTGGAGGTCGGTGACGACTTCCGCTTTGGTTGCGACCGCGTCGGGGATTTCGATTTCCTGCAGCATGCCGGCGTCAACCAGGGGTTTACCGTCGAAGCCGCGCAAACCGTCGAACTGGACGGCCTGCGCGTGAGCAGTACCCAGGTGCGTAACGCCCTGGCCGCTGCCGACTTCGCCTTGGCCGAGCGGTTGCTCGGCCGCCCGTTCCGCATTGCCGGACGGGTCCTGCACGGCCAGAAGCTGGCGCGCCAATTGGGCACGCCAACCGCCAACGTGCAACTCAAGCGCCGCCGTGTGCCGCTGACCGGGGTTTACCTGGTGAGCGTCGACATCGACGGCCAATCGTGGCCGGGAGTCGCCAATATAGGCGTCAGGCCCACGGTTGCAGGTGATGGCAAGGCCCACCTGGAAGTGCATCTGTTGGATTTTGCCGGTGATCTGTATGACCGGCGTTTGACGGTGGTTTTCCACCAGAAGCTGCGTGAAGAGCAGCGTTTCGCCTCCCTTGAGGCGTTGAAAACGGCGATCAATGCGGATGTCGCCGCCGCCCGTGCACTAGCCGCACCTAGCGCCCATCGCTAACCGAAGAGCCTTAAATGACCGACTATAAAGCCACGCTAAACCTTCCGGACACCGCCTTCCCAATGAAGGCCGGCCTGCCACAGCGCGAACCGCAGATCCTGCAGCGCTGGGACAGTATTGGCCTGTACGGAAAGTTGCGCGAGATTGGCAAGGATCGTCCGAAATTCGTCCTGCACGACGGCCCTCCTTATGCCAACGGCACGATTCACATCGGTCATGCGCTGAACAAGATTCTCAAGGACATGATCCTGCGCTCGAAGACCCTGTCGGGCTTCGACGCGCCGTATGTTCCGGGTTGGGACTGCCACGGCCTGCCGATCGAACACAAAGTCGAAGTGACCTACGGCAAGAACCTGGGCGCGGATAAAACCCGCGAGCTGTGCCGCGCCTACGCCACCGAGCAGATCGAAGGGCAGAAGTCTGAATTCATCCGCCTCGGCGTGCTGGGCGAGTGGGATAACCCCTACAAGACCATGAACTTCAAGAACGAGGCCGGTGAAATCCGTGCCTTGGCCGAAATCGTCAAAGGCGGTTTTGTGTTCAAGGGCCTAAAGCCCGTGAACTGGTGCTTTGACTGCGGTTCGGCCCTGGCCGAAGCGGAAGTCGAGTACGAAGACAAGAAGTCCTCGACCATTGACGTGGCCTTCCCGGTTGCCGACGACGCCAAGCTGGCCGAGGCCTTTGGCCTGGCAAGCCTGAGCAAGCCGGCGGCCATCGTGATCTGGACCACCACCCCGTGGACCATCCCGGCCAACCAAGCGCTGAACGTGCACCCGGAATTCACCTACGCCCTGGTGGACGTCGGTGATCGCCTGCTGGTGCTGGCCGAGGAAATGGTCGAGGCCTGCCTGGCTCGCTATGAATTGCAAGGTTCGGTGATTGCGACCACCACCGGCTCCGCGCTGGAACTGATCAACTTCCGTCACCCGTTCTATGACCGTCTGTCGCCGGTGTACCTGGCGGACTACGTTGAACTGGGCGCCGGCACCGGTATCGTTCACTCCGCGCCAGCTTATGGCGTGGACGACTTCGTGACCTGCAAAGCCTACGGCATGGTCAACGATGACATCCTGAACCCGGTGCAGAGCAATGGTGTGTACGCACCGTCGCTGGAGTTCTTCGGTGGCCAATTCATCTTCAAGGCCAATGATTCGATCATCGACAAGTTGTCGGAAGTCGGTTCGCTGTTGCACACCGAAACCATCAAGCACAGCTACATGCACTGCTGGCGTCACAAGACCCCGCTGATCTATCGCGCCACCGCGCAGTGGTTTATCGGCATGGACAAAGAACCGACCAGTGGCGACACCCTGCGTGTACGCTCGCTCAAGGCCATCGAAGACACCCAGTTTGTCCCGGCCTGGGGCCAGGCGCGCCTGCACTCGATGATCGCCAACCGTCCGGACTGGTGCATCTCCCGCCAGCGTAACTGGGGCGTGCCGATCCCGTTCTTCCTGAACAAGGAAAGCGGCGAGTTGCATCCACGTACCGTTGAGCTGATGGAAGAAGTGGCCCAGCGCGTTGAACTGGAAGGCATCGAAGCCTGGTTCAAAATGGACGCTGCCGAGCTGCTGGGCGATGAAGCGCCGCAGTACGACAAGATCAGCGACACCCTCGACGTATGGTTCGACTCGGGTACCACTCATTGGCACGTGCTGCGCGGCTCGCACCCGATGGGTCACGAAACCGGCCCGCGTGCCGACCTGTACCTGGAAGGCTCCGACCAACACCGTGGCTGGTTCCACTCGTCGCTGCTGACCGGTTGCGCCATCGACAACCACGCGCCGTACCGCGAACTGCTGACCCACGGCTTCACCGTCGACGAGACGGGCCGCAAGATGTCCAAGTCGCTGAAGAACGTGATCGAGCCGAAAAAGATCAACGACACCCTGGGCGCCGACATCATGCGTCTGTGGGTCGCCTCGACCGATTACTCGGGCGAAATCGCCGTGTCCGACCAGATCCTGGCTCGTAGCGCCGATGCCTACCGTCGTATCCGTAATACCGCACGCTTCCTGCTGTCGAACCTGACCGGTTTCAACCCGGCCACCGACATCCTGCCGGCCGAGGACATGCTCGCCCTGGACCGTTGGGCCGTGGACCGTACCCTGTTGCTGCAGCGTGAGTTGCAGGAAAACTACGGCGAATACCGTTTCTGGAACGTGTACTCGAAGATCCACAACTTCTGCGTGCAGGAGCTGGGTGGCTTCTACCTCGACATCATCAAGGACCGCCAGTACACCACCGGCGCCAACAGCAAGGCGCGCCGTTCGGCGCAGACCGCGCTGTACCACATCTCCGAAGCGCTGGTGCGCTGGATCGCGCCGATCCTGGCCTTCACCGCCGACGAACTGTGGGAATACCTGCCGGGCGAGCGTAACGAGTCGGTGATGCTCAACACCTGGTACGAAGGCCTGACCGAACTGCCGGCCGACTTCGAGCTGGGCCGCGAGTACTGGGAAGGCGTGATGGCTGTCAAAGTCGCGGTGAACAAGGAGCTGGAAGTACAGCGTGCGGCCAAGGCCGTCGGTGGCAACCTGCAAGCCGAAGTCACCCTGTTCGCCGAGGAAGGCCTGACTGCCGACCTGGCCAAGCTGAGCAACGAGCTGCGCTTCGTGCTGATCACCTCCACCGCGAGCCTGGCACCCTTTGCCCAGGCCCCGGCGGATGCGGTGGCGACCGAAGTGCCGGGCCTCAAGCTCAAAGTGGTCAAGTCGGCCTTCCCTAAGTGCGCCCGTTGCTGGCACTGCCGCGAAGATGTCGGCGTGAACCCTGAGCATCCGGAAATCTGTGGTCGTTGTGTCGACAACATCTCGGGTGCTGGTGAGGTTCGTCACTATGCCTAACGCTTCCAGCCGTTTCGGACGTTTGGGCCTGCTCGTACTGAGCGTGCTGGTCCTGGTCATCGACCAGGTCAGCAAGGCTCATTTCGAGGGTTCCCTGGAGATGTTCCAGCAAATCGTGGTGATCCCGGATTACTTCAGCTGGACCCTGGCCTACAACACCGGCGCCGCTTTCAGCTTTTTGGCTGACGGCGGTGGCTGGCAGCGCTGGTTGTTCGCTGTGATTGCCTTGGTGGTCAGTGCGGTGCTGGTGGTATGGCTCAAGCGCCTTGGTCGCGATGACACTTGGCTGGCCGTTGCCCTGGCACTGGTGCTCGGCGGCGCGCTGGGCAACCTGTACGACCGCATTGCCTTGGGCCATGTGATCGACTTCATTCTGGTGCATTGGCAGAACCGCCATTACTTCCCGGCGTTCAACTTTGCCGACAGCGCCATCACCGTCGGTGCAATCATGCTGGCGTTGGATATGTTCAAAAGCAAGAAAACCGGAGAGACCGTCAATGACTGATCAGGTATTGGCTGAGCAACGTATCCGCCAGAACACGGAAGTCACTTTGCATTTTGCATTGCGCCTTGAGAATGGCGACACGGTCGACAGCACGTTCGACAAAGCCCCGGCGACCTTCAAGGTCGGTGATGGCAACCTGCTGCCGGGTTTCGAAGCGGCCCTGTTCGGCTTCAAGGCGGGCGACAAGCGCACCTTGCAGATCCTGCCGGAAAACGCCTTTGGCCAGCCCAACCCGCAAAACGTGCAGATCATCCCGCGTTCGCAGTTCCAGGACATGGACTTGTCGGAAGGCCTGCTGGTGATCTTCAACGATGCGGCGAATACCGAGCTGCCCGGTGTGGTGAAAACCTTCGATGACGCGCAAGTGACCATCGACTTCAACCACCCGTTGGCCGGTAAAACCTTGACGTTCGACGTTGAAATCATCGACGTTAAAGCGATCTGATCAACGACGCAGTTCAGAAAATGTGGGAGGGGGCTTGCCCTCGATAGCTGAGTGTCAGTCAGTGCATCTGTGACTGACCCACCGCCATCGGGGGTAAGCCCCCTCCCACCTTTGATCTTCATTGTCAGTTGGGTTAGCGTCACGCCTGACCCAAAACGGCTGCAAGACACGAGGCACAGCATGCAAATCAAACTCGCCAACCCCCGTGGCTTCTGCGCTGGCGTGGACCGGGCGATTGAAATCGTCAACCGCGCTCTGGAAGTCTTCGGGCCGCCGATTTATGTGCGCCATGAAGTCGTCCACAATAAATTCGTGGTCGAAGACCTGCGCGCCCGCGGCGCCATCTTTGTCGAAGAGCTGGACCAGGTGCCGGATGACGTTATCGTCATTTTCAGCGCCCACGGTGTGTCCCAGGCAGTGCGTACCGAAGCGGCAGGCCGTGGCCTGAAAGTCTTCGATGCCACCTGCCCACTGGTCACCAAGGTCCATATCGAGGTCGCACGCTACAGCCGTGACGGTCGCGAGTGCATCCTGATCGGCCACGCCGGCCACCCGGAAGTCGAAGGCACCATGGGCCAGTACGACGCCAGCAATGGCGGCGCCATTTACTTGGTGGAAGACGAAAAAGATGTCGCCAACCTGCAGGTGCAGAACCCCGAGCGCCTGGCATTCGTGACCCAGACCACCTTGTCCATGGACGACACCAGCCGCGTGATCGACGCGCTGCGCAGTCGCTTCCCGGCCATCGGCGGGCCGCGCAAGGACGATATCTGCTACGCCACCCAGAACCGACAGGACGCGGTCAAGCAACTGGCCGATGAATGCGATGTGGTTCTGGTTGTCGGCAGCCCCAACAGCTCCAACTCCAACCGCCTGCGTGAGTTGGCTGAGCGCATGGCAACGCCTGCGTACCTGATCGACGGCGCTGAAGACATGCAGCGCAGCTGGTTCGATGGGGTCGAGCGTATCGGCATCACGGCAGGCGCTTCGGCCCCCGAAGTGCTGGTGCGCGGTGTTATCCAGCAACTGCACGCCTGGGGGGCGACGGGTGCTGATGAACTGGCCGGTCGCGAGGAGAACATCACGTTCTCCATGCCCAAGGAACTGCGGGTTCGCTCATTGCTCTGAGTGCCCGGCTGCCGGATTGATTCCGGCACAGCGCCTGCTCGGCACTGTCGCTGCGCAGGCTGATCCGCCCGCTGGGCGCCAGCACGATCTGATGCAGGCTCTGCGCCTGCTCCCTGGCGCACACATGCACAGTGCCGGCACGGAATCCGCCGCCTGAAAATATCGGCTCGCCCAGGCCGCTGAAGCGAACCTGGCTCTTGAGCGGTCCATTGCCCACGATCGGACCCCGCATACTGTCTTGGCGCTCCAGCAGCACCGGGTTGTCCTCGTCCAAGTGGCCGCGTCCGCTGACGTCCACGATTACCCGCCAACCCAGGCTCCAATCATCTTCCAATGCGTGAATGACCACCGGGCGGTTGCGTGCGACGGCCTCGGCGCGTGCGTAGCGTAGCCCGCCGGCCAAGGATTGCGCCGCACTGTATCGCTGCTGTGATTCCAACAGGCTCTTGAAGTTGGGCACTGCCAGGTTGGCCAGGATGCCACTCACGATCAGTCCGAGCAGCAGTTCGATCAGGGTGAAGCCTCGTTGCTGCATGTGTCATCCCTCCGTGGATGTGGGTGCAGCCCTAGGTATAGCGCTCAAGCGATCGCGTTGAATGATGGCCTTTATGTCCAAAGTATTTCCCTTTGTTCCTGGAGCAGCGCAGGCGAAAAACCGACGCTAGTCTTGGGCCGCACAGCAGGTTTCACCTGCTCTTTTTCGGACCTCGACACGGATGACGACGGTAATGCTTGTCTGCACGAACACCTGTTTGCCCCACGCCTTAACCCGGCAACAAACCGGCATGACGCTGATCGAGGTGCTGGTCTCGGTACTGATTCTGGCCATCGGCCTGCTGGGCGCGGCGGTGATCCAGCTCAATGCGCTCAAATACACGGACAGTTCCAGAATGACCAGCCAGGCCAGTTTCATTGCCTACGACATGCTCGACCGAATCCGCGCCAATGCCGCCGCCGATTACACGTGGGGCCGAGCTGAGCGTGCGCTGGCCAATACCGCTACCGCCAACGTGCGCGACCTGGACCTGCACGATTTCGAGGCCAATATTCTCGGATTTGCAGGGGAGAGCGCCAAAGGCTCGGTGTCGGTCAGTGGGCGTGAGGTGGTCGTCAGTATCAGCTGGGACGACAGTCGAGGCACAAACAGGCCGGGTGCCCGGGAAACCTTCACCCTGACCAGCCGCATAGGCGATGAGCCGGCGGTGGCGCAGTGAGGCGGCGAGCTCGAGGTTTCAGCCTGGTGGAGTTGCTGCTGGCTCTGGCCTTGGGGTTGGTGCTGGTCCTCGGTGTCAGCCAGGTGGCGATCAACGCCAACACCACCCACGCCAGCCAGCAGGCCGCTCTGTTACTGCAGGATGATGCGCGGTTTGTGCTGGGCAAGATGCTCCAGGATATCCGTCAGGCGGGCATGTTTGGCTGTTTGGCCACAGGGGTTATCGAGAATGCTCCACCGGCTTTTGATCGGCCGGTCAGCTGGAGCGTCGGGGGGGATGCACAATCGCTGACGCTGGTGACCACGGATGTCGGCGATGGGAATGGTAAGCCGGACTGGACGGTGTTGTCCGATTGCACCGGGACCGCCCAGGCCTATACCGGAAACGCCCCCGCGCCTGCCCCCGGACAGATCCGTTTTGCACTGCGTCAACTGACCTACACCTTCGAAGCGGGCCAATTGAAGGTCAGCACGCCTGCCTCGCCCGCCAAGGCGGTACTGGTGGATAACGTGCAGGCGTTCGATCTCAGTTTTGGCGTGGCCGCCAAGCCCACCTCGATGGAGGTGGAGCGCTACGACGCCAGGCCGGCCGACGCGTCGCTGATACGCAGTGTGCGCATCCTGATGACCCTGCAAGACCCTGCCGGCCGGGTCAAAGATCAAACCTACAGCGTCGTGGCGGCGTTGCGTAACCGTGTGGGGTAGGGCGGCCATGGTGCTCACAAAGGCGATTCGTTTCCGCCAGGCCGGCATGGTGCTGCTGATCAGCCTGGTGTTCTTGTTGCTGTTGTCGCTGATCGGTTTGTCATCGATGCAGGGCGCGGTCATTCAGCAAAAGATCACGGGCAGCCTCTGGCACCGTAATCAGTCGCTGCAAAGTGCCGAGAGTGGCTTGAGGCGCGGAGAGTCAGCGATACAACAGTCATTTTCGACACTGCCCTTGTGCCGGTCGATTGTCACCTGTGCGCCACCGCAGGCGGCCTTTTCGGTGCTTGCGCCCGGAGTGGACCCTGGTTCGGGCGTCACCTGGGTTGCGCTGACAGGCGGTCTGTACGGCATTCAATTCCTGGGGCCGGCTGTAGGGCTGGCGCACCTGCCACCGCAAACGCCGGCGGCGGTGTATCGAGTGACGGCAGTCGGGCTAAGCGGCCAATTGCGCACAGTATTGGAGAGCGTCTACGCGCGGACAGAACAGGAGGGCAATTCGCGTTTTCGGCGAGTGGCATGGCGACAACTTCAATAGACGCACATAAGGAGCAATTGGAATGGGCATGGACAGCCAAGGCTTTACCCTGATCGAGCTACTCATCGCCGTGGCGATCACCGCGGTCGTGGCCGGGATTGCTTACCCTGGGTATACCGGCCATCTCAAAAAGGTGTATCGCGCTGAGATCGTCGCGCTATTGACCGAGCAGGCTCACTACCTGGAGCGATTTTATGCGAGGAACGGCACTTTTATTGACGCAAGCAGCGTCAGTGGGGGCAATGATCGCTATAGAATCACCGCTGCATTGAACCCCCAGGATTTTCAGCTGCTGGCCACGCCGGTCGTCGATTCGGTGATGGCCGGTGACCCTTGCGGCGACTACGGTCTGACCGGCACGGGCGCGCGGACGAATCCGGGCGCGGCACCTGACATGTCCCGCAAGCTGTGCTGGGGGCAATGATGAGGGTTCTGGATGATTGGGCGCCGGGCGCGCTTGTTCCTATTTATCGGCTGGATCAAATGATGGCTAAGCAACAGCAAGTGGTGATTGTCGGTGGCGGAGTCATCGGCTTGTTGACGGCGTTCAACCTGGCCACCCAAGGGCAGGCGGTTGTGCTGCTGGAGCGCGCGGGATTGGGGCAGGAGTCATCCTGGGCCGGTGGTGGCATCGTCTCGCCCTTGTATCCGTGGCGCTATAGCCCGGCGGTCACGGCGCTGGCCCATTGGTCACAGGATTTTTATCCACAGCTGGCGGAGCACTTGTTTGCTGCGACGGGTGTCGACCCAGAGGTGCACACCACAGGGCTGTACTGGCTGGACCTGGACGACGAAGCCGAAGCTCTCGCCTGGGCGGCACGGGAAGGCCGTCCACTGAGTAAAGTGGACATCTCGGCCGCCCATGACGCCGTTCCGGTGCTGGGTGGCGGGTACTCCCAGGCGATCTATATGGCCAACGTCGCCAATGTGCGCAACCCGCGCTTGGTCAAATCCCTCAAGGCAGCGCTGCTGGCGTTACCCGGCGTGACCCTTCATGAGCAGTGCGAAGTGACCGGGTTTGTCGTGGACGCCGGTAACGTGGTGGGTGTGAACACGGCGCAGGGCCCGGTTCTCGGCGACCAAGTAGTACTGGCGGCGGGAGCCTGGAGCGGTGAGTTGCTTGGCACCCTGGGTTTGTCGCTTCCGGTGGAGCCAGTCAAAGGCCAGATGATTCTGTACAAATGCGCCTCGGACTTCCTGTCAAGCATGGTGCTTGCCAAGGGGCGTTATGCAATCCCTCGGCGTGACGGGCATATCCTGATCGGCAGTACTCTGGAGCATGAAGGTTTCGATAAGACGCCCACCGACAAGGCGCTTGAAAGCCTCAAGGCGTCAGCGGTGGAGTTGATTCCCGCGCTGGCGGACGCCGAAGTCGTCGGGCATTGGGCCGGATTGCGCCCCGGTTCGCCGGAGGGCATTCCTTACATCGGCCCGGTGCCGGGCTTCAAGGGGTTGTGGCTCAACTGCGGGCATTACCGCAACGGCCTGGTGCTCGCGCCAGCGTCCTGCCAGTTGTTTGCCGATTTGCTGCTGATGCGTGCGCCGATCATCGACCCGGCGCCTTATGCACCCGAAGGTCGGATCAACGCTGGATAGACTTCGGCCCTTGCTCCAGGTGCGCCTGGGTGCAATACCACTCCTGGCGTGAGCTCAAGGCGCGATCCTGCGGCAAGTGCACGCCGCAGTGGGCGCAGCGCACCATCAGGGCAGCGCCAGGTTCACTGGCGCGTTGCTGTTTAGCGGCCGGGCTTTTGAATTTGCGCCAGAACCATACTGCGGCGGCAATGACGGCAATCCAGAACAATAAACGAAGCATGATGGGCAGTTTCTCGACGAGGAATGCGCCAGTTTAGCCAAGGACGTGTCAGGCGCACAGCGCAATAATACCGCCCACAAAAAAGGAGCCTCGAAAGGCTCCTTTTTGATGACGCAGGGTGCAATCAGTCGAACACACCGAAGGTCATGTAGCTGAACCACGAGCGGTCCTGGTTGTTGCCCTGGGCCTGTGGCTCTTCCTCTTCGATTACGTCGCCGTTCTCGTCGTGAGGCTTGAGCTCCGAAGGAATGGCTTCCTTGGCGTCCTGGAACTGCTTGATCACGTCCTGGTTGGCGCGGGTTTCGCCCGGCGGCAGCGGTGGACGGGACTCGATCAGGCCCAGGGTGTACTTGCTCAGCCACGAACGGTTGTCGGCTTCGGCAACCTGAGGCACGAACTGGCCGTCTTTCAGGCTTGGGTGGTCCGGGTAGTTGAGCTTGAGGGTTTCCAGGCTGGTGCTGGCCAGCTCGTCCAGGTGCAGACGCTGGTAAGCCTCGGTCATCACGGCCAGGCCGTCACCCACGGAAGGGGTTTCCTGGAAGTTTTCGACAACATAACGGCCACGGTTGGCGGCTGCTACGTAGGCCTGACGCGTCAGGTAGTAGTGGGCCACGTGGATCTCGTAGGACGCCAGCAGGTTGCGCAGGTAGATCATGCGCTGCTTGGCGTCCGGCGCGTAGCGGCTGTTGGGGTAGCGGCTGGTCAGCTGGGCGAACTCGTTGTAGGAGTCGCGGGCAGCGCCTGGGTCACGCTTGGTCATGTCCAGCGGCAGGAAGCGCGCCAGCAGGCCGACGTCCTGGTCGAACGAAGTCAGGCCCTTCATGTAGTAGGCGTAGTCGACGTTCGGGTGCTGCGGATGCAGGCGGATGAAACGCTCGGCGGCGGACTTGGCGGCTTCCGGCTCGGCGTTCTTGTAGTTGGCGTAGATCAGTTCGAGCTGGGCCTGGTCGGCATAACGCCCGAACGGATAGCGCGACTCCAGTGCCTTCAGCTTCGCTGTGGCGCTGGTGTAGCTATTGTTGTCCAGGTCTTTCTGAGCCAGTTGGTACAACTCGACTTCGCTCAGGTTTTCGTCGACGACGTCCTTTGTTGACGAGCAAGCAGCAGTCATGGCGAGGATGGCGATCAGCAGCAGGTGTTTCACTTGCATGGCGGCTTGCGTCCCTATGACGGCCGCTGTCTTGGGCGGGGCCGTCCTGTTATGATGAGCGCCCCGTTGAAAGCCTCGGGGCAAAAGACGCCGTATTTAACCACAAGC
This sequence comes from Pseudomonas sp. A39, assembly GCF_058145955.1. Lineage (NCBI taxonomy): Bacteria > Pseudomonadati > Pseudomonadota > Gammaproteobacteria > Pseudomonadales > Pseudomonadaceae > Pseudomonas > Pseudomonas sp. A39. Next base: position 4,913 of record NZ_JBYVMD010000018.1, on the reverse strand, counting down.
GCGCAGCCGAAACCAAAGGCTACGCCACGCCTAGTCTGAGCATGTCCGATAAAATTGAACTTCGCGCAGAGGTGCCGTCCGAATTGGGCGGCCAACGCCTCGATCAAGTCGCCGCACAATTATTCGCTGAGCACTCGCGCTCGCGCCTTTCCGCCTGGATCAAAGACGGCCGCCTGACTGTGGATGGAGCGGTTATCCGCCCGCGAGACATAGTCCATGGTGGTGCGATTCTTGAGCTGACTGCCGAGCAGGAAGCCCAGGGAGAATGGGTCGCCCAAGACATCGAGCTGGATATCGTCTATGAAGACGACGACATCCTGGTCATCAACAAACCCGCAGGCCTGGTGGTTCACCCGGCGGCCGGGCACGCTGATGGCACCTTGCTCAATGCCCTGTTGCACCATGTGCCGGACATCATCAACGTCCCGCGCTGCGGCATCGTGCACCGTCTGGACAAGGACACCACCGGATTGATGGTGGTGGCCAAGACCATTCAGGCTCAGACGCAGTTGGTCACACAATTGCAGAGCCGCAGCGTCAGCCGGATCTACGAATGCATCGTGATCGGCGTTGTGGTGGCGGGAGGCAAGATCAACGCGCCAATCGGTCGTCACGGCCAGCAGCGCCAGCGTATGGCGGTGATGGAGGGCGGCAAGCAGGCCGTGAGCCACTACCGTGTGCTCGAGCGTTTCCGCTCCCACACCCATGTGCGGGTCAAGCTGGAGACCGGGCGTACCCACCAGATTCGCGTCCATATGGCGCATATCAACTTCCCGTTGGTCGGTGATCCGGCCTACGGCGGGCGCTTCCGTATTCCACCGGCGGCCAGCGCAACTATGGTTGAATCGTTGAAAACCTTCCCGCGCCAGGCACTGCACGCACGCTTCCTGGAACTGGACCATCCGACGAGCGGTAAGCGGATGAGCTGGGAATCGCCTCTGCCGGACGATCTGGTCTGGTTGTTGTCGTTGCTCAAGCAGGATCGCGAGGCGTTTGTCGGGTGAGCGACTGGCTGATACCTGACTGGCCCGCACCGGCCCAGGTCAAAGCCTGCGTCACTACGCGTGCGGGCGGCGTCAGCCTGGCGCCGTTCGACAGCCTCAACCTGGGCGATCATGTCGAGGACAGCCTGGAGGCCGTCCTTGAAAATCGCCGTCGTCTGACCGATGTATTCGACATACAGCCTGCCTGGTTGCGCCAAGTCCACGGAGTCACCGTGGTTGAGGCCGATCCGTCGCGCACCGCCGAAGCTGATGGCAGTTGGACCAGCACCCCCGGCATCGCCTGCACCTCCATGACCGCCGATTGCCTGCCTGCGTTGTTCTGCAACCGTGCTGGTACCCGTGTGGCTGCTGCTCATGCCGGTTGGCGTGGGCTGGCGGCGGGCGTCCTGGAAGCGGCGTTCGAAAGCCTCGATGCCCAGCCTGATGACGTATTGGTCTGGCTCGGCCCAGCGATTGGTCCGCAAGCTTTTGAAGTCGGCCCGGAAGTGCGTGAAGCCTTCATGCAGCAACTGCCGGCCACCGCCGAAGCCTTTGTGCCCAGCCGCAACACCGGCAAGTTCATGGCCGACATCTATAAGCTCGCCCGTTTGCGCCTCGCCGCGCGCGGTGTCACGGCTGTTTATGGTGGTGGGTTCTGCACGGTGACCGACCCGCGCTTCTTTTCCTACCGGCGCAGCCCCCGCACCGGACGTTTCGCCTCGCTTATCTGGCTTGAACGCTAGACTCTCTTGACCTGGGTCAAACCCGGTCCATATCGACCATCGCTCGCTTGAATCTTGCAGAATCCTCCCCATCTATAGGGGTATCTGGCAGGTTTCTTCATTCAGGATGTTTTATAGCTCCGGCCTGCTCAAAAGGAAGGTGACTAATGCGTATTGATCGTTTAACCAGCAAATTGCAGTTGGCACTGTCTGACTCTCAATCCTTGGCGGTGGGCCTCGACCACCCGGCCATTGAGCCTGCGCACTTGATGCAGGCGCTTCTGGAGCAGCAAGGTGGTTCTATCAAACCCTTGCTGATGCAGGTGGGCTTTGACGTCAACAGCCTGCGCAAGGAGTTGAGCAAAGAGCTCGACCAACTGCCGAAAATCCAAAATCCTACCGGCGACGTGAATATGTCGCAGGATCTGGCGCGCCTGCTTAACCAGGCGGACCGCTTGGCCCAGCAGAAAGGTGACCAGTTCATCTCCAGTGAACTGGTGCTGCTCGCGGCCATGGACGAGAACAGCAAGCTCGGCAAGTTGTTGCTGGGTCAGGGCGTGAGCAAGAAAGCACTGGAAAACGCCATCAACAACCTGCGTGGCGGCGATGCGGTGAACGACCCCAACCACGAGGAGTCGCGCCAGGCCTTGGATAAATACACCGTTGACCTGACCAAGCGCGCCGAAGAGGGCAAGCTTGACCCGGTGATTGGCCGTGACGATGAAATCCGTCGCACCATCCAAGTGCTGCAACGTCGTACCAAGAACAACCCGGTATTGATCGGTGAGCCTGGCGTGGGTAAAACCGCGATTGCCGAAGGGCTGGCCCAGCGCATCATCAACGGTGAAGTGCCGGACGGCCTCAAAGGCAAGCGCCTGCTGTCCCTGGACATGGGGTCGTTGATCGCCGGTGCCAAGTTCCGTGGCGAGTTCGAAGAACGCCTGAAATCCCTGCTCAATGAGCTGTCGAAGCAGGAAGGGCAGATCATTCTGTTTATCGACGAGCTGCACACCATGGTCGGCGCCGGTAAAGGCGAAGGCTCGATGGACGCTGGTAACATGCTCAAGCCTGCCTTGGCGCGGGGTGAGTTGCACTGCGTGGGTGCGACCACGCTCAACGAATACCGCCAGTACATTGAAAAGGACGCGGCCCTTGAGCGTCGTTTCCAGAAAGTGCTGGTGGAAGAGCCGAGCGAAGAAGACACCATCGCCATCCTGCGTGGCTTGAAAGAACGCTATGAGGTCCACCACAAGGTGGCGATCACCGACGGCGCGATCATTGCGGCGGCCAAATTGAGCCATCGCTATATCACCGACCGTCAGTTGCCCGACAAGGCCATCGACTTGATCGACGAAGCGGCCAGCCGTATCCGCATGGAAATCGACTCCAAGCCGGAAGTGCTCGACCGTCTGGACCGGCGCCTGATTCAACTGAAAGTTGAGTCCCAGGCCCTGAAGAAAGAAGAAGACGACGCGGCGAAGAAACGCCTGGAAAAACTCCAGGAAGAAATCGTCCGTCTGGAACGTGAGTATTCGGATCTGGAAGAAATCTGGACCTCGGAAAAAGCCGAAGTACAGGGCTCTGCCCAGATCCAGCAAAAGATCGAGCAGTCGCGGCAGGAACTTGAAGCTGCCCGCCGTAAAGGCGACCTGAACCGCATGGCCGAATTGCAGTACGGGGTGATCCCTGACCTGGAGCGCAGCCTGCAGATGGTCGACCAGCACGGCAAAAGCGAGAACCAGTTGCTGCGCAGCAAGGTGACCGAGGAAGAAATTGCCGAAGTCGTCTCCAAGTGGACCGGTATCCCGGTGTCGAAGATGCTCGAAGGCGAGCGCGACAAGCTGCTGAAAATGGAAAGCCTGTTGCACCAGCGTGTCATCGGTCAGGAAGAGGCCGTGGTGGCGGTGTCCAATGCGGTGCGGCGCTCCCGGGCCGGTTTGTCCGACCCGAATCGTCCGAGCGGCTCGTTCATGTTCCTCGGCCCGACCGGCGTGGGTAAGACCGAGCTGTGCAAGGCGTTGGCCGAGTTCCTCTTTGATACTGAAGAGGCCATGGTGCGAATCGACATGTCTGAGTTCATGGAGAAACACTCGGTGGCTCGCCTGATTGGCGCTCCACCAGGCTATGTGGGCTACGAGGAGGGCGGTTACCTGACCGAAGCCGTGCGGCGTAAGCCTTACTCGGTGATCCTGCTGGATGAGGTCGAGAAGGCGCACCCGGATGTGTTCAACATCCTCTTGCAAGTGCTGGAGGATGGCCGCCTGACCGACAGCCACGGGCGTACGGTGGACTTCCGCAACACGGTGATCGTGATGACCTCCAACCTGGGCTCGGCGCAGATCCAGGAACTGGTGGGCGACCGTGAAGCCCAGCGTGCGGCGGTGATGGATGCGTTGACCACGCACTTCCGCCCGGAATTCATTAACCGGGTCGATGAAGTGGTGATCTTTGAGCCTTTGGCACGGGATCAGATTGCGGGCATCACCGAGATCCAACTGGGTCGTCTGCGTGGGCGTCTGACCGAGCGCGAGTTGTCGCTGGACCTGAGCCAGGAGGCGTTGGACAAGCTGATCGCGGTGGGTTACGACCCGGTGTATGGCGCACGGCCGTTGAAACGGGCGATCCAGCGCTGGATCGAGAACCCGTTGGCCCAGCTGATCCTGTCTGGCAGCTTTATGCCAGGGACCAGCGTTACGGCAACGGTGGAAAACGACGAAATCGTCTTCCACTGAGCCCCAACTGCTGGGTAATAAGAGAAGGCCTCGCTTTGCGAGGCCTTTTTTTTCGATAGGGCGTTGAACTGTAAGGCAAAGGCTTGTAAAGTGCGCCCCGCAGCAACGTCAGCCCACGGGTTTCTTCTCCCCAAGAAGAAATCAGAAACAAGCGCAAATCATTGTCTTAAAAGCAATTTAAAGGGTTGACAGGGTTTTTTAAGATTGTAGAATAGCGCGCCTCAGAGACACGAACGTAGCGATACGGAAAGGTCGAAGAGAAGGTTACACCGCAGTAAAAATGCTTTGAAATAAGTAACACTTTGAAATATGTAGTTCCGTGATAGCTCAGTCGGTAGAGCAAATGACTGTTAATCATTGGGTCCCAGGTTCGAGTCCTGGTCACGGAGCCAATTTCAAACCGGGGTATAGCGCAGTCCGGTAGCGCGCCTGCTTTGGGAGCAGGATGTCAGGAGTTCGAATCCCCTTACCCCGAC
>NZ_JBYVMD010000017.1:0-116318 GCF_058145955.1 Pseudomonas sp. A39 | reverse complement strand
GGCACCAGCATCAGCAGGTTAATCAAGGCGGTAAAACAACCGACGCTGATCAAAATGCTCTTGTATTCACCCAGCGCCTTGAATAACGGCGCGACGGCATGGGACTTCGCCATGGTTTCTAATCTTCCTTGAAGCAAATTGCGCGCAATAGTTGCCCCGACCCCAAATGACGGAGCGGTCAACTAATAAAATCAAGTGATCGGTTTAAAACGGCAACTAAGGTGTACGTTGCAATACCACTTCAAGGCCGGTGGGCGCGCGTCCTTTATATTCGCCTTCTTTTTGCCGGTTAAGGTGGGTAATGCCACTGCCTTCGGCGTTCATCAGCCAGATGCCGTCCGGCGTTGGTGTCCAGGTCAGGGGCTTGGTGCCCAACCATTGTTCGACACACGCCACGTCGCCGCCCAACGCGTTGGCCTGCTCCAACAGGTCCAGCGCACACACCTGGTCCTGCTGGTGCAACTGCCAATGCCCGGCCAACTGGGCGGTGGTGGGTAATACAAGACTGCTCGCCATTGCGTGGGCTCCTGCCGACACGAACATCACCTGCAATACGCAGGCGATCCTATTGAAAAAACGCTGCATCTTCATGCTCCATCCGTAAAGCGCGGCGCCGAAGCGCCGCGCCCGTGCATCACGCCACGATGTCGCTGACAGCAGCCTGGCCAACGGTGGTGACGAGGAAGTCCGCCACGCCGTGACCGGAGAAGTCCACTGCCAAGGTGCCCAGGTTGGTGCCTGCGGCGTAGGTCAGTACCGCATCGCCGGCATGCCCGGTGAAGGCATTGACGAAGGTCAGGCCTGCACCCTTGGTGATGCCGGACAGGTCGATCTTGTCCGAACCCGAGGTAAAGTCAAAGATCTTGTCAGACGCCCCAGGCTTGGAGTCGGAACTGGCACCGAACACAAAGGTGTCGTTGCCCGCGCCGCCCCACAGCTGGTCCGCACCGCCACCGCCGTAGATGAGGTCGTTGCCGGCGCCACCTTTGATGATGTTGGCCGCGTTGTTCCCGATGATCAGGTCATTGCCCGCACCACCGAAGGCGTTCTCGATGGTCACGCCCTTGGCGATGGACACGTTGCCCACCAGGCCACCAACGTCGGAGAACGAGGCTTCATTGAGGTTGATCTTCTGGTTCTGGGTGAAGCCGGAGAAGTCCAGGGTGTCGTTGCCACCACCGTCCCACACCGAGAATACCAGCTTGTCGGCATTCGACGTGGCGCTGAGGAAATCACGCCCGGTGTTGGAGTTGAAGCCGTAGGTGGTGTCACCGGCGCGGGTGTTGTAGTTGGCGCCGTAGAGCTTCTGGATCGCCGCGATGTCGTCGATCAGCGGGCCGGACGCGTAGGCCTCGACCCCGCCTTTGCTGAAGTTCTGGTTGGTGTTGCTTTCGCTCCAGTAGCTCATGAGGCTGTAGCCGCGCGTGTCCTGTCCATAGGTCGCGTCGTTGTAGGTTGGGTTGCCATTCCCGGCGTTGTAGTCGCCCGGGTGGGCCAGGCCCAAGGTATGACCGATTTCGTGGGTCAGGGTCTGCCGGCCGTAGTTGTTCAGGTCCGGGGTTTTGTTCGGCGTGTAGCTGTTGTTGGTCAGGTACCACGACGTGCCGTCGTAGCCTGCACCGGTGCCGGGCAGGTAGGCGAAGGCCGCCGCGCCGTCCTGGCCGCCGCTGTAGTTGCCGAACGTCATGTGGGCGTCACCGCCACTGGCTTTCTCGGTGAAGGTGATGTTGGCCACGTCCGCCCAGGACTGCATGGCCAGTACGGCCTGTGCTTTCTGCTGTGCGTTGAACTGGCTGAAACCCGAGATGCCATGTTTGTTCATGGTGCTCGAAGAGGCCGAGGTCAGGAACGTGTAGGTCAGGTCGATCTTGCCGTTGCCGTCAAAGTCCCGGTACGCGGCGCCGTCGCGCAGCAGCTGGGTGGCTGCCTGGTCAACGGTGTAGGAGGGTTTGCCATTGATCGTGAGGTTGCCGCCACGGTCATACAGATGGCTGAAGCTATCGATTTGCGAGTAAGCGGTGCTGGCTTGCGCCGCCGACACGATAGCCTTGTCTTTTACTTTTGACATAAACGTACTTCCTTGTTTGCAAGTGCTTCAGTCTTTGATCGATAGGCACCCCGCGGGCGAGATCGTCCTATCACTCGCCTCTTTTGAAGGCGTAAGAAAACTGACACAACTTGAAATCTTTCGTCTACATCTTTTCCAGCATTAGATTCGGGCGCGCAAACAACTTAAGTAATTTGCGCGCCGTGTTTGTTGGGCGGGGTTGACTTTGTCCGACAAAAACAACCTTGGGTTATTTAAATATTAAATAGCGCTAACGCGGCCTAAGTTGTCCGGCGCTGTTAATAATTGGATCCATTATATTGCCAGGGTGTCATTAGCAACATTAAACGGCCATTACTTGTATTAATAACTTCGCGTGCCCCCTATTACCGGGACACCCTCCAGCCTGTTGTGTGTAATACCGACAACAGCGTGTCACCGCTCAGGCCGGGTACCAGCACACCTTGATCGGTGAGCATGTCCTCCCCGGCCAGGATCGCATTGATGATTGCCTCTTCCACAGCCTCGGCCGCGGCGCTGAACAGCGGCGAAATATGGTCGTTGTTGACCATCTGCAACGCGCTGCTGAAAGGCCGGCCCTTACGTCCGTAATCCGCCGGTGGCAAATCCTGGTTGCCGGTGGCAAAGGCCAGGAACAGGTCGCCGCTGGAATCCTCGGTACCGCCGCCGGTACGCGCAATACCGATCGACGCGCGTTGCGCCAGGCGCTGGCATTGGTGCGGCAACAGCGGCGCATCAGTGGCGAGGATCACCACGATCGAGCCCATGCCCGGCGTGCCTTGCTCGGCGAAGGGCGACGGAATGTCCATCAACCGACGCCCCACCGGGTAGCCATCCACCCGCAGTTCCTGGCGCTTGCCATGGTTGGCCTGCACCAGCACGCCGACGGTCCAACCGCCCTGCTCCGCCGACAAGCGCCGCGATGCGGTGCCGATGCCGCCCTTGAACTCATGGCAGATCATGCCGGTGCCGCCCCCGACCGCGCCTTCCTGCACCGGACCGGTGGCGGCGTTGTCCACCGCTTCGCGCACATGCTCGGGCCCCACGTGCTGACCCCAGATATCGTTGAGCAGGCCGTCATAGGTCTCCATCACCACCGGCATGCACCAGTACACCGCCGGGTCCGCCAGGCGCTCGCGCTCCAGGGCGATCAGGCTGTCGCGCACCATGCCGATGCTGTGGGTATTGGTGATGGCCAGCGGCGTGGTCAGCAACCCCGCCTCGCTGACCCATTCAAGGCCGGTGGCATCACCGTTGCCATTGAGCACGTGGTACCCGGCAAAGCACGGTTGCTGGCGTGCCTCCCCTGCACGCGGCTGGATCACGCTGACGCCGGTGCGCACGTGCTTGCCATCGATACGTGTGTTCAGCGTGCTGTGGCCAACCCGCACACCGGGCACATCGGTGATGGCGTTCCATTCTCCAGGCGTGCCCAGCCCTAACGTAACCCCCAATTGACGTGCGCGCATAACCACTCCTTACAATTTCTGGAAGACCGGACTCGACCGGCCACTGATGCAATACAGGATCACCGACAGCGCCAGCAGGCCGATGATGATCATGATGTCCCGCACCGAAGCGGCGGCCACCAGGGTGACCAACAGGTAACCGGCGCCGAGTACCGCGAGCACCGCCGGCAACGGCCACAGCGGCATGTGATAGGGATGCTCGCGATCACGCAGCAATACCCGGCTCATCAAGGCGCTCAACGCCACCATCAGGTACACCAACATGATCAGCAGCACGCTGAACGAGGTCAGGTCGGCCAGGTTGGAGCTGAAACTCAGCAGCGCCGAAGGAATCGCCAGGAACAGCGTAGCCAACCAGGGCGAATCCCAGCGTGGGTGAATGCGTGTGAACAGCGTGTTGATGCTCGGCGTCCACAGCGCATCGCGCCCACTGCTGAACACCACGCGGCCGATCTGGATCACGATCGCCACAATCGCGTTGAACACCGACAGGAAGATTCCGGCGCTGACTAGCCGTGATAAGGTTTCATTGCCATGGCTGCTCAACAGGTAGCCGATGGGGTCCGGGCTGCTGATCATCGCGCTCAGGGACGGTGCGCCGATCAACAGTGCGGTGATTGGCACCAGCTCGATGATCACCACCAACCCCAGTGACCACAGCACCGCCTTGTGCACGCCTTTGCCGCCGCATTTCATGTCTTCGGCCAGCAACACCGCCGGGCCATAGCCGTTATAGGAAAACAGGCCGATACCCACCGCGCCGATCACCAGGGCCCACGGCGCCAGGTGCAGCACGCCGTTTTCGACGATCTGCGGTTGGAACAGCACGCTGGCCGGTTGCACCGGGTTGCCGAAGCCGATCACCACGATCACCAGCAACGCGGCGATTTCCAGCAACAGGCAGGTACCGGTGATCCAGGCATTGAGTTTGATATTGAGGATGCCCAGGGCGTAACTGCACACGACGATCACCAAGGCGACGGTCTGCGAGTCGAACCGGGTGCCTAGGGCGTTATTCAGGTAGGTCGCCGCGCCGGTGGCCAGTACCGGTGGGATAAACAGCAACATCACCAGCACCGTCAGAAACGTCGCATAGCCCGCCATGCCACCGAACACCCGCTTGGCGTACACATACTCACCCCCTGCGCTGTTGTGGGCGCGGCCGAGTTCGGCGTAACAAAAGGCAAACATCAGTGCGAGCAACCCGGCCATCACAAACGCCAGGAACACGCCGCTGCCGGCCTGCTGGATGGCAAAGGGCGCGATCACGAATACGGAACTGGCCGGCGTCACCGCCGACACGGTGATGGCCACTACATCGAAGACACTCAAGGTGGGTTTCAGCACGCTGTTGGGCGTGGGGGAAGTGCTCATATCGTTATCCTCTTTCGTTGTTCTTGGTGTGAGGCAGATACGAAAAGTCTGAGAGTCACGGGATATGTTTCCCGCTCAATGATGGCGAAGATAAACATTGGGCCTATGCCCGCCAATTCCCCTATTGGCGTACTCCCCTTGACGCCACCCGGCAAAAGTCGAACCCTTGCCCGATCTTTTGCTGGCGGGAGCCTGTCACATGAGCCTGTTTCGGGAGGTTGGGATGCATGCCGGCCTGGGCCGCACCGTCGCGCACATCGGCACCGAGCGTTTCTGGAAACAGCTGGTGCTGCTGTTGCACCAGTGCCTGCCTTTCGATAACGCCCTGGCGATCTTCTACCCCTTGGAGGGACCGCCCCAGGCCCTGGAAGAATACGACGCCCAACCCAGCAGCAAACCGGCGTCGATGCTGGTGTACCTCAATGGCTTGTATTTGCTCGACCCGTTTTTCCAGGCGTGTCGCGAGGGTTACGCCAGCGGCGTGTACCGCCTGGAGGAAGTGGCGCCGGATCATTTCCGCCAGAGTGAGTACTTCCTCAATTACTTCCACGACAACGTGCTGGAGGACGAGGTGCAATTGATTCTGCAATTGCCCGGCGCGGGGACGTTGTCGCTGTCATTGGGCAGGCAGCGGCGCTTCAGTGTTGAAGAGACCGGGCTGATGACAACCATGGCCGCCTGGGTATTACCGCTGATGCAACAGCACTGGCAGCAAAGCACCCAGCGAGCACCGGCGATGGACAGCCAGATCAGGGATGCATTGAGCCAGTTCGGCTGTGGCGTGCTCTCGGACCGCGAACTGGAAATCGCCCGCCTGGTGCTGCGCGGGTTCTCGTCCAAGGCCATGGCCGAACGCCTGAATATCTCGCCGGACACCGTGAAAGTGCACCGTAGGCACTTGTACGCGAAGCTGGATATCTCGTCACAGCCGGAGCTGTTTTCGTTGTTTATCCAGTCGTTGGGGCATGATCTGGAGAATCCCTGACCCGTTTGTGGGCCGGTAGGTCGAACGGGCTTGGTGTGGTGAGTAGGCTTGGTGTGGTGAGTGGGTTTGGTGTGGTGATCCGGCTTGGTGTAGTGATCCGGCTTGGTGTAGTGATCCGGCTTGGTGTGGTGAATGGGCTTCGTGTGGTGAGCGGGCTTGCCCCGCGCTGGGCTGCGAAGCAGCCCCAAGGCCAAGCACCGCGGTTTATCTGGATAACCGCGGCGACCTTATTGGGGCCGCTTCGCGCCCCAGCGCGGGGCAAGCCCGCTCACCACAACAAACGGGTTCACCACACCAAGCCGGCTAACCACAACAAGCGGGCTCACCCCAACAGCGGTCCGTTTATATCAGGCCTCAGCGGCCGGTGCGAATGGTGTTCCACACCCGCGTGCGCACGCGGTCGATATTCAGTGGCATGGCTTCCAGTGCGAACAGCTTGCCCATCATCTCGGGGCTTGGGTAGATCTTGGTGTCGGCCTTGATCGCCGGGTCTACCAGGCTGTCGGCGGCCTGGTTGCCGTTGGCGTAGTGCACGTAGTTGGTGATGTCGGCCATCACTTCCGGGCGTAGCAGGTAGTTCATGAACGCATAGCCGGCTTTCTCATTAGGCGCGTCGGCAGGCATGGCCACCATGTCGAACCAGATCGCGGCGCCTTCCTTGGGAATGTTGTAGCCGATGTTCACGCCATTCTTGGCTTCCTTGGCACGGCTTTCAGCCTGCAGGATGTCGCCGGAGAAGCCGACCGCCACGCAGATGTCGCCGTTGGCCAGGTCTGCGGTGTATTTCGAGGAGTGGAAGTACGCCACGTAGGGTCGCACGTTCATCAACAGGTCTTGCGCCTTCTTATAATCCTCAGCCTTTTTGCTGTGGTGCGGCAAACCCAGGTAGTTGAGTGCGGCCGGTAACAGTTCGGGGCCGTTATCCAGAATCGCCACCCCGCACTTCTGCAGCTTGGCCATGTTCTCGGGCTTGAAGATCAAGTCCCAGGAATCGACAGGCGCGTTGTCGCCCAGTACCGCCTTGACCTTGTCGATGTTGTAGCCAATGCCGGTGCTGCCCCACAGGTACGGGAAGCCATGGGCATTGCCAGGATCATTGTTCTCCAGGGCGTTGAGCAGCACCGGGTTGAGGTTCTTCCAGTTGGGTAACTGGCGCTTGTCGAGCTTCTTCAATGCGCCGCCCTGGATCTGCCGGGCCATGAAATGGTTCGACGGGAAGACCACGTCGTAGCCGGATTTACCGGTCATCAACTTGCCATCGAGGGTTTCATTGCTGTCGTACACGTCGTAGGTGAAACCGATGCCGGTTTCTTTCTGGAAGTTCTGGGTGGTGTCCGGTGCAATGTAGTCCGACCAGTTGTAGATTTTCACCGTCTCGGCGGCCTGGCTGACAGAGGCCACCAACATCAAGGGCAACAGGGCAATGGCTTTCATGGTTCGATTTCCTGGCGGTTTTAGGGCTGTTTTTATGGCAGGCGATCAAGGATCAAAGCGTTACAGAATCAATACGTAGGTCTTGCGCACGGTCTCCTGGATGTCCCAGATGCCGGTGCTGTTGGCCGGCAACATCAGTGCATCGCCGGCTTGTATGTGGACAATTTCACCGTTGTCCGGGGTGAAGGTGCAGCGGCCCTGGATAAAGTGGCAAAACTCCTGGGAGTTGATCTGCCGACGCCAGCGCCCTGGGGTGCATTCCCAGATGCCGGTCTCGACGCCGTCGCTGCGCTCGACACTCAGGGTCGAGGCCACGGCGATGGGCTCACCCAGGGGCACCGCGACGGGCGACGAGTCCGGCAGGTGGGCGTTCAGCGTGTCTTTGAATTGAGTGATGCTCATGGGTTTTCCCGTGTGAGTGAAACGTCTTAGTGCATGAAGCCTTCCATGAACCCGGCCACGCCGGTCGCCAGCTTGCGGCGCCAAGGGGCGGTAGTGGGGTCGGCCAACACCTGGTCTTCGTGGACAAAACTGCGAATGATCGCGTTGTAGCCCAGCCAGCGGCAGGGCTCGGGCTCCCAGGGTTTGAGCGCTTCCAGGCCGCGTTCGCGAATCACCCAGGGCTGGTGAACCCGCGGGGTGTCGTGGCCCAGGATCAGGTCGGCCAGGGTGCGGCCGCCCAGGTGGGAGGCGCCGACGCCCTCCCCGCCATACCCCCCGGACAGCGCAATGCCGGTCTTGTGATCGCAAAGCATGTGCGGGCGGAACTGGCGCGACATGCCGAGGTTGCCGCCCCAGGAATGGGTAATCCGCACGTTCTTGAGCTGGGGGAAAAGCTCACCGAACAGGTAGCGACGCAGTTCCACCTCGCTGTCGGTCAAGTCGAAGTTGTGGCGCAGTTTCCCGGCGAACTGGTAGCCGCCGCGCGCACCGAACACCAGGCGGTTGTCCGCCGTGCGCTGGCCGTAGGTGACCTGGCGACTGCTTTCGCCAAAGGCCTGGCCGTGGCTCAGGCCGATCTCATCCCAGGTACTGGCCGGCAAGGGCTCCGTGGCGACGATCAGGCTTTGCACCGGCAGTTGGTAGCGACCCAGCAGTGGCAAGGTGTTGGCGTAGCCCTCCACCGCCGGCACCACCCAGGCGGCCCGGACACTGGCCTTGGCGGTGCGCAGGCTGCCGGACTGCCAGTGGGTGACCGGGCTGTTTTCGTAAAGGGTCACGCCCATGCGCTCAACCACCCGCGCCAGGCCGCGCACCAGCTTGGCCGGGTTGATGGTCGCGACGTGGGGCGCATAAATGCCGCCGTAGGGCTTGGCGATGCGGACCTGTTCGGCCAGTTGCTGCGGGCCGAGCCAGCGGTAGTCGGTTTCGGTCAGGCCCTGAGCGTAGAGTGTGTCCAGATAGCGGCGCAGGCTGCCTTCCTGCTCGGGGTAACGCGCCGCGCAGTATAGGGCGCCGCCCTTGCGGTAATCGCAGTCGATGTCTTCACGCGCCAGCACTTGGGCGACTTCGTCAGGGATGGCGTGCAACAGGTCAAACGAGGCGCGCCGTTGTTCAGGGTTCAAGCCGGCGAGCAAGCGGTCCTCACCCAGCAGGTTGCCCATCAGCCAGCCACCGTTGCGGCCGGAGGCGCCGAAACCGGCAGTCTGCGCTTCGACGATGGCGATTTTCAGCTCAGGGGCCTGGCGTTTCAGGTAGTAAGCGGTCCACAGCCCGGTGTAACCGGCGCCGATAATGGCCACGTCGACGTCCAGGTCATGCTCCAGGGCGGGCCGCGCGTGCAGCGGGTCGTCCAGTTGGTCCATCCATAAACTGATAGTGCGCCATGCCGGCATGCCAGGTTCCCCTACCTCGTTTCGATAGGGGCGATCCTAGAGCGCGGCGTTAAGGACTGTCTTGCGCGCGTGCACGCAGGGAAATTTGTTTGACGTAGGCCTTGGGCGATTGGCCTGTGTGCTGGCGGAAGGCGCTGTAGAACGCCGACAGCGAGTTGAAGCCGGCGGCAAACGCCAGGTCGTCAACCTTGATCGGCGCAGTGGCCCTGTCCAATGCGGCCAGCAAATGCTGGAGCCTCGCCTGGTTCACATAGCGATAGAAGCTTTGTCCCAGCACTTGGTTCAGCAGGTAGGAAATCTGATTGCGGCTGTAGCCACACTCCTTGGCAACCCGCTGCAGATCCAATTCAGGGTCCAGGTAGGGTTGCTTGTGTTCGAAATACTGCTGCAGGTCATTGGCCATATGCCCCAATTGCTGGGGCGACAGGCCCAGGCGGCTGACCGAAGGCCGCGCAGCCTGGGCCGGCTGCTCATGCACCAGGGAGGCGTATTCGTTGACCCGCCAGATCAACCCGTCGCGCACGGTGATGGCCTCGCTGGTACGGAACGACACCAGGCCCTGGCCGCCGCGCAAGGTAATGCGGTACTGGATGAACGCGGTATCGCCGTCGGCGCGGATGCGGTCGGTGTGCTCGATCGCCTCATCGGCCTCGCGGGGCATGCTGGCTTGCAGGTAGTCGCGCAATTCGGCGGAACCGACGACACGGTTCTGGAAAAAGTCGTGGTACTGGATGTCCGGGTGGTAGTAGGACATCACGCCTTCCAAGTCCCGATGGCGCCAACACAGGTGGTGGCGCAGCACCAACTCACGCGTGGCTTGGGATTGCTGGGAGTCATCGTCTGGGGCGATGTGTGGCATGGAAGGCTCGAAGGCGGTTAAACAACCGTGGAGATTGCCGAATTTTGCCGGAGCCTTCAACGGCTTATTGGCCCCTCAAGGATGATGGCCTTTTGCTAAAATGTACGCAGGTCATGACCCACATCAACCCAAGTGGAAACAACCGCTGAACGGGGTCAAAAAATTCACGTTCCGGTCTCGAACGAATGCTATTTTTAAGTTCTTCGATGCCACGACCAGTGAAGGTCATGGCCCCCTGCCGCGAGCTAAAGGAAGCGCTCAATGAACAAGGTGGGCAACATGAACAAAGTGACGTTCCCCAACGCCTGCCAGCTGATGCGCTGGCATTTTCATCCGATGGGTTTTGAAGCCAGCATGGACGCGCCCGGCAGTATGATCGCCCGCCTGTTCGACCGCGCCAGTGGCGAGACACTGATTGCCATCGCGGGCATCCCCTGCGCCACGGTGATGAACGCGGCTGACGTAGAGCGGATTATCGAAGCGGTGGAGGATGAGTTGGAGTCGTTTGTACCGCCGCTGTCATTGCGGGCCTGAATTCAATCGTTCAAACAACACATATCTGCTCTGGGAGGGGGCCAGCCCCCTCCCACCGTTGAATGCCATTCACTCGCTAGCCGCGTTGATCATCAAAGAACGCTTTCCTGCCATCCACCCGCTCCGACGCCTTGGGCACGTTCACCGCCTGGCCTTCGGGCTTCTCCACATACCAATAGCAATGGCTCACCGCGCGGGTAATGCCCACGTAGGCCAGGCGCAGCACTTCGTCTTTTTGCGCCGTGTCATACGGCTCGCTGTCGCCGTCCTTGCCCAGGCCAGCCATGCGGTACACCTGGTTCTTGTAGGGCGAGCTGGTCACGTGCTGGCAATCCCCAAGCAAAAACACCGCGTCAGCCTGCAGGCCCTTGGCACTGTGATAGGTCAGTTGCTTGAGCCTGCGCGCCGGTGGCGGCAAGCTAGAATCCAGATTAACAACAGACTGAATATGCTCTTGAATCAGTAGCTTATCGCTGCTTTTTCGATAAAGCATTAATACCGATTCGCCGCGCTGGTAATGCTCCGCCAACTGCCGTCCCAATGCCGCATCGTCCCGCTCCAGTACCTTGACCGGCACCAGTGCCTTGGGCGCCCCGCTGGCCTTGGCCTTCTTGCCAGGAATAGCCGGTGCGGCCCGCACGATATGCTCGGCGGCATCGATGATGTGCTGATGGCTGCGGTAGTTCTCACCCAGCATCACGCGGGTGGTGGCGGGTGACGGAAATTCCTGATTGAACGCCATGAAGTATTTGGGCGAACTCCCGCGCCAACCGTAGATCGACTGCCAGTCATCCCCCACGCACAGCAGCGACGACCGCTGGGCGCCGCGACCGACGTGCATGGCCGGGCCACGGCTGCGGATCTCACGCAGGCTGGCGCGTAGCCATGAGACGATCTGCGGCGAAACGTCCTGGAATTCATCGATCATCAGGTGCGACAGCGGCCGCAACAGTGGATCGCTGAGCAGCTTGAGATTTTCCGGGGTATTTTCGCCGAACAGTGAAAACATGCGGTTATACGTCATGATCGGCGGCGATTGGTCCAGCAGGTGATCTTCCAAGGCTTTCCAGAAGATGCTCAGGGCTTCGAAGAAATAGCGGTCCGGGTCATCCTTGGCGAAGCTCATCTGCCCAACTGCCGTGGGCACATCCAGCCCCAGGTTCTCGATAAACCCGGCCGCCGTCACAAAACTGTCCAGCAACGGCGCCGAGGCCAACTCGCCTTTGACCTTGTAATCAAAGCCTGGCCCGGCAGTGGCATCCCCAGCCAGGCTGCTCAAAAGCCGCTTCGAAGATTCGTAACTATCAAGCCATATCAATGGCTTACGACAGAAAGCTTGAAACAATGTGCGCTTAACCGCCCATTCTGCCCGTACAGACAGTTTTGAGTTGGGCCGGTTGATCTGGGCGTTTTCCCGTGAATCGAAGCCCAGCACGACCCAGGCGTCCAGTTCGGGAATATAGCCATGGCAGTGAAACTGCGCGCCATTGATCTCCAGGGTCCGGCGGTTGGGCTCAATGCCCTTGATCGGCCAGGCGCCCGCACGAAACCACAAGTCTTCGATCACATCGCAGAGCTCTTCGTCGCGCTTGGCCGCCAGCTCGGTCACCGCCACCCGTTTTTGCACATCGGGGTGATCGCGCTCCAGCTCCTTGAGCTGCAGGCCATGGCGCGCCAGCGGCGCAATCAGTTCACGAAAGCGCGTGTGCTGCCCGTGCAGCCGGTGATAGCAGGCATTCATTTGTTGGCGCTGGGCTTTGTTGATGCGCAGGTCGAACGGGTTGCTGTCAGCGTCTTCAAAACCGGTGTTCAGGTTCTCGAACGCTTGCAGACGCTCAAAGCCCGGCAGGCTACGCACCATGGGCAGGATGCGCGAGTGAAAGGTACGCACCACGCCCTGCGCTTCTTTCATATCAATGGGTTGGCCCCACACACTGAAAATCTGCATGAGCTTGCTGATGAAGTCTTTGCGTGACTCACGGGTAAAGGTCACCACCGTCATCGAGCTCAGCTCAAAGCCCAGGTAATGGGTCAGCAGCAAAATACGCAGCACCAACGACGTTGATTTACCCGCACCGGCTCCGGCAATCACGGATGTAGAGGGCGTATCGCTGAAAATCATCTTCCATTGCGCCGTGCTCGGCTGGGCGTGGGCCGGTAGCAATCGCGCGACGTCAGCCTTGATGCGCTTTTTCAGCTCGGCGGTGAGGGGCAGGCGCCAATCATCGAACAGGCTGTCATCCACCCCCGGCGCACGGTGCTCCTCCGGGCGGAAGTCACGGATCAGCAGAACCTGCCGGCCCTCCTCGAGGCCGTCGGCCTTACCTTCGCGATAGCCGTACTCTACGCCCGCCTCGTGCCCGCTGCGAAAACCGTCAGCCTGCCCGTGCAACCAGGAAAACCGGTGCTGGGCGCGCAAACGGGTCAGGCCATGGCCGAACAGGCGCGCGGCTAGGCGTTTGAACAGAGGCATCTCGGCCAGGGGGCGCAGTTCGGGAGGAAGATCAGGCTTTTGTTGCGACACACGGACTCCTGCGATGAGTTGGGTTTTTGCAAGTGCGCCATGGTCGCCGGAATCGACGCTCAGTTCCAGCCAATTGCTTTGCTGTCATGCAGTTAGGCGATGAACTGAAAGTCAAAACGCCATCAACCAATCTAATCCACTGATAGGAATTAGGCATTTTTTACGCTTTTTATCGATCATGACCTGCCGGATCATAGGCGCCATCAACAGGAGACGATCATGCTTGAACTTCGACCTTTCACATCCTTGGGCGGCGCCCATCATGGCTGGCTTGACGCCCATCACCATTTCTCATTCGCCGAATACCACGACCCCAAGCGCATGCACTGGGGCAACCTGCGGGTCTGGAACGACGACATCATCGCCCCCGGCACCGGTTTCCCGCAGCACGCTCACCGCGATATGGAGATCATCACCTACGTACGTGAAGGTGCTATCAGCCACGCCGACAACCTCGGCAATAAAGGCCGCACCGAGGCCGGTGATGTGCAGGTGATGAGCGCAGGCACGGGGATCGCCCACAGCGAGTACAACCTGGAAGCGGCCCCGACCAAGATCTTCCAGATCTGGATCATTCCAAACGAAGCCGGGCTCCCGCCCGCCTGGGGCGCCAAGCCGTTTCCGAAAGGCGATCGCGAAGGTTTTGTGACCCTGGCCAGCGGCAAGGCCGGTGACAGCGAGAGCTTGCGCATTCGTGCGGATGCACGCTTGGTGGCAGCGAACCTGAAAGCGGGGGAAAGTGCCGAATACCGGCTGGACAGCGGGCGCCGTGCGTACCTGGTGCCGGCGACCGGTGTGATTGAAGTCAATGGCTTGCGTGCACAAGCTCGAGACGGTGTTGCGGTGGAGGATGAGCAGGTGTTGCGGGTGACGGCGATTGAAGACAGCGAGATTGTCCTAGTCGACTTGGCCTGACCTTGTAGGGGCCGGCTTTTGTGGCGAGGGAGCTTGCTCCCGCTGGGGTGCGAAGCGCCCCCAAAAGCCGACTCCAGTTGCGCTGTCGAGCGGGAGCAAGCTCCCTCGCCACAAAAAACCGCCCCCCGCCATTGTATACAGCGGGTTTCAGTTAGCGCTGATAGCGCCGTCTACCAGCACCTGCGCCTCTTCCACCAACTGCTTGAGGTGATCTTCGCCAATGAAGCTCTCGGCGTAGATCTTGTAGATATCCTCGGTCCCCGACGGCCGTGCGGCAAACCAGCCGTTTTCGGTCATCACCTTCAACCCGCCGATTGCCTGGTTGTTGCCCGGCGCGTGGCTGAGTATCTGCTGGATGCTTTCCCCGGCCAACTGGGTGGAGGTCACTTGGTCCGGTGACAGCTTGCCCAGCAAAGCTTTCTGCGCCGGGGTGGCCTTGGCATCGACACGGATCGCGAACGGTTCGCCCAGGGCATCGGTCAGGCCACGGTAGATCTGGCTGGGGTCCTGGCCTTTGCGCGAGGTCATTTCCGCGGCCAGCAGCGCCGGGATCAGGCCGTCCTTGTCAGTGCTCCAGACCGTGCCGTCCTTGCGCAGGAACGACGCGCCGGCGCTTTCTTCGCCGCCAAAGCCCAGCGAACCTTCAAACAGGCCATCGGCAAACCACTTGAAGCCGACCGGCACTTCGTACAGGCGACGGCCAATACGCGCTGCCACCCGATCGATCAGGCCGCTGCTGACCACGGTCTTGCCCACGGCTGCGTCAGCGCGCCAGTCAGGACGGTTCTGGAACAGGTAGTCGATGGACACGGCCAGGTAGTTGTTCGGTGCCAACAGGCCGCCGGACGGGGTAACGATGCCGTGACGATCGTGGTCCGGGTCGCAGGCGAATGCCACGTCGAAACGTTCCTTGAGGCCGATCAGACCTTGCATGGCGTAGCTGGAAGACGGGTCCATGCGGATCTGGCCGTCCCAGTCGACGCTCATGAAGCGGAACGTGGCGTCGACTTCGGTGTTCACGACCTCCAGGTTCAGGCGGTAGTGCTCGGCAATCGCCGACCAGTAGCGCACCCCTGCTCCGCCCAGCGGATCCACGCCCAGGCGCAGGTCTGCGCTGCGGATGGCGTCCATGTCGATCACATTGACCAAGTCAGCCACGTAGCTGTTGAGGTAGTCATGGCGATGGGTGGTGTCGGCCTTGAGTGCCTGGGCGTGGGTCATGCGTTTGACCCCGGCCAGTTTGTTGGCCAGCAGTTCATTGGCCTTGGCTTCGATCCACTTAGTGACATGGGTGTCGGCCGGGCCGCCATTGGGCGGGTTGTACTTGTAGCCGCCACTCTGCGGCGGGTTGTGCGACGGCGTGATGACGATGCCGTCGGCCAGGCCGCTGGTGCGGCCACGGTTGTAACAGATGATGGCGTGGGAAATCGCCGGGGTCGGTGTGTACTCATCGCCCTCCGCCAGCATCACGTGCACGCCATTGGCGGCCAACACTTCCAGGGAGCTGGCGCCGGCAGGTGTCGACAGTGCGTGGGTGTCCAGGCCAACAAACAGCGGGCCGTTGATGCCCTGGGCTTCGCGATACAGGCAGATGGCTTGGCTGATAGCCAGCACGTGCCACTCGTTGAAGCTCAGCTCGAACGAGCTGCCACGGTGGCCGGACGTACCGAACGCCACGCGCTGGGTGGAGATTGCTGCATCAGGCTGGCCGGTGTAGTAGGCCGTAACCAGTCGCGGGATATCCACCAGCAACTGGGCTGGCGCCGGTTTGCCCGCAAAAGGACTGATTGTCATGCATAAACCTCGGAAAGAAGGATTCGGAAAAAAATGGCAGTTTACTGAGAGTTGGACTGCTGCGCGACGGTATCGATCCTATAGCAGGCAGAGAAACTTCGCACAATCATCCAATCTGGGCCTGACGCAGTGCCTCACTGATGGCGGTCAGAGCGATATCCAAGTTGGGTTGCCCATGAAAGGTGTTGCTCAAGCGCAAATTCTGCTGGTGCAGGCCGCTGACGCTGAACAGCTCGCCGGGGGCAATCACCACCTGCTGGGCGAGCAATTGCTGGAACACATGGCGCATGTCTACCGTCCGTGTGGAAGCCAACCAGAACACCGCCCCGGCGGCCGGCACGCGGTACGCCACTTGATCCCCCAGGTGCCGGTCGAGGCGCTGGCTCATTTCCTCCGCCTGCTCGCGTAATTGCAAGCGCAGTTCGCGCAGGTGCTGGTCGACTCGTCCGCTTTGATAAAGTCGCGCTATCGCGCGCTGGCGGATCGACGATAAGCGAAAGGAACGCAACAGGAACTGGCGCTGCAGTTCGCTGCTCATGCGCCGGGACAGCAGGTAGCCATAGGGGGCTTCCGAGCCGAGTATTTTCTCGAAAGAGGAAAACACCACCAGTCGCTCAGGGTTCACCAGCTCGCGTAACGCCGCCTGCGGCTCCTTGAAACCCAGCTCGCCAAAGGTATCGTTTTCCAGTAGCCAGCAACCGTACTGATCGAGCAGTTGCGCGACGGCCACGCGGTCGCGGTCAGAGAGGGCGACCCCAGAGGGCAGGCTGACCACGGACGATAGCAATACCAGATGCACCGACTCATCGCACAGCAGTTGCTCAAGGGTCGCCAGATCCAGGCACCCTTCCGGCGTCCAGGGCAATTCGATAATGCGCACCCCGGCATCCTGGAGCAGGCGCAGGATCAGCCAGTCGCAGGGGGATTCCACAATCACCGCAGTCCCCCTCAGGCCCAGTACGTCGATAAGGATGTCCAGGACACCGCGCAGATCGGCCCCCAGGTAGACGTCATCGGCATGCCAGCAGCGCGTGGGTGACGAGGTGTAGCGTGCCGCCAGTGCCGCACGCAGCTCCCATACGCCACACGGCTGGGACCAGGGTTGCGCCTGGGCCGGGTAGTGGCGCACCAACTCCCGCTCCAGGCGCAACAGGGTTCCATCCAAAGAGGCCAGCAGCGCGGGCTCATCCCCGCTGAGCACCGCCATGCCCGGCCGCCGCGCCGCGGCATAGAGCCGGTCAAGCAGATCGCCGCCGGCCCACGTCAGCGAGTTTGCCGAGAGAGGCCAGGCGTAGTAACCCGACTTGGCTACCGAATACACCCTGCCCTCCTTCTCAAGCAATGCGTACGCGTACTGGATCGTCGAGATCGATACGTTCAGGCGCCCGGCCAATTGCCGCAGGGATGGCAGTTTTACCCGAGTATCGGTGCTGACTTCGTTGATCAAGGTGATCAGGTAGCGGTAAACCGCCTGATACGCGAAATCCGCCTGCCGTTCGCCGTGCAGTGTCATCGCCCGGACAATTGACAGGCCTGCGCGCTGTCGCCGGACAGAGCGCCAGCATCGTGCAGTTTGCCACTCGCGGTAACCGATGGACGCTTGCGGTAAAGCTGCTGCAGCAATGGCATTGGTAAGCCGCTGGTGTCGGTGACCCACTGTTGCAGCATATCGGCGGATGGCTTGCCCTGCAGGACCTTGTGCAGTTCAGGCAGGGCCACCAGCATGCCCGGATGGCATTGGCGCAAGTAGCCTTCCAGCCGCTCTCCATGATGAATAAACGGCGAGAACAGCAGGCAAATCAATTGAGTTTCGTCCAGGCCAAAGAACTGCTGGGCGTACGTGCTCGCTAGGGTGCGCCCTTCACGGCTGCCCGCTTCGATGAGCAACGTTTCGGGCACGTGCATGCGGCGCAGGTAGTGGGTCGCCTGCTGGATAAAGCCCTGAACGCCGGCCTCATAATCCAGGTCTCGCAGGGATTGGGCCTGCAACCCACGCAAATGGGCCATCAACAGGGGGTTGGAATAGTTCGGATGGCTGAAATGAAACCCCAGCGGATCAGGGGTAAAGGCCATGAACTCGGAGAGCATGGACGAGGATGAGAGGTCTGCGTCGCTGAGCAAATCCGCAATGCCAATATAGGCCAAGTGACGGTGACCGGACTTGCTGGGGTTGTCACTTGCCGCATAGTGCTCGCCATACACATCGCGGTAGTAACCGACGCTCAACTCGTCCATGCGTGCAAACAAACCTGTGAGCGACGATGGCCAGGTCTCCGGCATGGCGACACCCGCGCCGGCTGCCATGCCCTTGAGCCAGGCAAGATACTGACCTTGCTTGCGCGGCGAGTCACCGCTGACCACCGCGTGCACGCCGCCGCTCCACGTGGTGACGCGCTGGTAGAAATCCCCCAGGGCAAGGTAAGTATCACTGCACAGGGTCGTGCGACAGTCACCTGAGCTCATGTGGCCGACCATCAGCCTATTGCGTTGGCTGGTTTCGCGCCCAACCGTAGACGCGGGTCGCAGAGGGTTGAAGGGCAATACCTCCTGGTTTTCCACCATGAGTAGCTCAACCCTTGGATCATCGTGGAGAAACAGGCGGCCATATCCCTGATTGAGGCCGTTGAGCGTCCCCTCGGTCATGCCTGCGTGTCGCAATGTTGCAACGCGCAACTGAAAGGTCCGGGGTGCTCGGCCAGCAATGGTCAACTGTGCAGCACGTAACAGCGCCAACGTATAGCTGCTGACGGCGCCGCCACCATGGGCAATCAACACCTTGTAGTCCCCCACTTGCTCCATGCCTCCCGCTGCCACAACGATACGTTGGACCAACAACTGGAGTGCCGTTCGTTCTACGCGAGCGAAGTGCCCGATCAAACGCTGCAGCACTTGTTGGTAAACATAATTCATGGCCTGCTCGTGAATAGTGCTCATTGCTGACTACCTGAGTTGAAATATTGGTTTCAAGCAACCGCTGAGCGTGTTTGCTCGACCTATTGCGTGTGTAAGAAATTTGCGCACAACCTTGTACGCCGATGACTAGACACTAGCACTGCGCAACAAAGCGACACAGGTATCCTCGGGCAGCACCCAAGGCCTGCAAGCGCGTAAGCCACCGGATTTACTGGGGTCAAATGGATTCGCTTGCACTCCTAGGAGCTTTCCGACAAGCGCTTACACACCGTTAACCAATTATTAAAAGAAACGTCCGACCTGTAACTCAACCAACTTTCCCACTTATTGGATTGATACTTTTCAGGCGCCCACCTGTTTCCTTGTGGCCGCGCGCCTGACGCGCAATTAGTTACAGGTACTCGCGACAGTAGTGTCAAATAATCAATCATTGCTCAGTCCTTGAGATGAAAGTGAAGGCGCAATTATCAGTGTTGGAATAATGATTAATAGATACAGAAGTTGGGCGAAAAGCAGTGCAGATGAATAACGGGCCACACATTAACTACGCGCACACGAAGACGCCGCGCTGGAATTCAGGGCGGCGTCAGCTAAAAAGTCACGATTCAGGGGTTAGCGTGCCGGGCAGGCACCTGATGGGCTATGCAGGTTCAGCCCTGCCAAATGGCGCATTTGCCCCATGTGCCAGGGGCAAGCAGTGTTTGTTAGAGAACATTCCTACGCACTAAACAGCTTCGACCTGCAACGCGACACGTTCGCGGCACGGGCATTCATCCATGTACCGGTGCGCTTCGACGAACTGATTGAAAGGAAACACCGTGGTTTTCAGTGGCACCAGCACGCGGTCGGCGGTCAGTTGATTGATATCCCGCAGGGCTCGCTGCAAGGCCACCTGGTCCTGGATAATGCCCAGTTCAGGTTTGCCGGTGAAGTTACCGATGCAGTGCACAAAGAACTGAATGTTCTTCTGGAACGCCGCACACGCCGGGAACGGTGTCTGGTTACCGCCCTGCAGGCCATAAAGTACCAGGCTGCCACGGGGTGCCAATACGTCGCCGAGCAACGACATTTGCGGGCCGCCCAAACCATCGAACACCACGTCTACGCCGCGGTTATCGGTGAACTTGTTGATTTGCATCAGCAGGTCCTGCTCTTCGGTAACAATGACCTTTTCGGCACCGAGGGACAGCAGGTACTCACGCTCCGCGCTGTCCTTGGTGGCGGCAATTACCCGTACCCCCAAGGCTTTACCCAGTTGCACAAAGGACGGGCCGGCGCAGTGGCTGGCGTCAGTTACCAGCGCAAATTGCCCCGGTTTGACGCGTGCCAGATCCACATAGGCAAAGTAGGCGATCAACAGCGGCGTGTAATGCACGCTGGCTTCGATAGGGCTCAGGACATCCGGATAACGGGTCAGGGCCGAACGGGGCAGGACGATTTGTTCGCCATACACCGGATAATCATTAGGGCTCTCGGCCGGAAAACTGGCCACCTTATCGCCCACCGCCAAGTCATCCACGCCATCGCCTAAGGCGACCACAACCCCGGCCATCTCATGGCCAAGGCCGGACGGCAAGCGTGCATGGGAAGACGCCAGGTTCTGGCGCCACAGAATGTCATACCAGCTGATGCCAATCGCTTCGACACGCACCTGCACTTCGCCCGGTGCGGGCTGCGCGGCTGCATGCTCTTCGCATTTGAGCACCTCGGCCGGACCAAACTTGTGAAAACGGATCGTGCGGGACATCGCAAACCTCGTCAAAGTAACCTCTAATGCCATGAACTCTATCTGGGCTTTCCGGGTAAGACCACCGGTCGCCATTAATAGTCGACATGCTTGTCATTGATTCCGCAACTGAGGAATAGACCTCAGCTCTTGTAAGAAAACTCAATTTTCTTGTGCAGAGTAACAGCCTTTGCCCGTAAGATTCATGCCGGTCATTCTTCCTATACGGCCGCTCTCGTCAAGTTTGCTGACTCTTCCAGGACACAAGATGAACCGTAACGACCTGCGTCGTGTCGACCTTAACCTCTTGATCGTATTCGAAACCTTGATGCACGAGCGCAGTGTGACCCGTGCTGCCGAGAAGTTGTTCCTCGGCCAGCCGGCGATCAGCGCGGCCTTGTCACGCCTGCGCGGGCTGTTTGATGACCCCCTGTTCGTGCGCACGGGGCGCAGCATGGAGCCTTCAGCCCGAGCGGTAGAAATCTTCGCCCTGCTCTCCCCGGCCCTGGACTCAATTTCCACCGCCGTGAGTCGCGCCGCCGAATTCGACCCCGCCACCAGCACCGCGGTATTCCGCATCGGCCTGTCTGACGACGTCGAATTCGCCCTGCTGCCGCAACTGCTCAAGCGCCTGCGCGCCGAGGCACCCGGCATCGTGTTGGTGGTACGCCGCGTGAACTACATCCTGATGCCCGGCCTGCTGGCCTCCGGCGAAATCTCCATCGGCGTCAGCTACACCGCCGACCTGCCGGCCAACGCCAAACGCAAAGTCCTGCGTCGCAGCCTGCCGAAACTGCTGCGCGCCGACAGCGTGCCGGGCCCTCTGAGCCTGGACGACTTCTGCGCTCGCCCTCACGCGCTCGTGTCCTTTGCCGGCGACCTGAGCGGCTTCATTGATGAGGAGCTGGAAAAACTCGACCGTAAACGCCATGTGGTCTTGGCCGTGCCACAGTTCAACGGCCTCGGCACGTTGCTGGCGGGCACGGACATCCTGGCGACAGTGCCGGACTACGCGGCCGAAGCATTGACCTCGGCGGGCGGGTTGCGGGCGGAAGATCCGCCGTTACCGGTACGCAGCTTTGAGCTGCACATGGCGTGGCGTGGTTCGCAGGATAATGATCCGGGAGAGCGGTGGTTGCGGTCGCGGATTCAGATGTTTTTTGGCTTGCCTGAGAGCTTATAATCCGAACGTCGAGAACATAAATATTATGTACTTAAATCAGTCGCTCTCGACACCCACATTCACTTCCAGGCTCAAGTGTTGATGTGCTTTACCGAGCAGAGACGCTGCCCAACGGAGAGGCGGATATGGCGATCATGCGAATGAGACAAGCGCTGGGGCTCGAATCGTAGATTCCGATCTGCTTTCACGAGTCGCCTACCGCTGCGGCTCGTGAAGTTCTCGCCATGCCTGCCACCTCAAACCAGTAACCAACTATGCACTTAGGCCGTGTCGATATCTTCTGGTGGCAGATCGCTCCGAAATGGCTACTCCTGCATCATCCACTCCCGAGGCATGTTGCCCTGCTGCCGTCCATTCATGGAACATCAATCATCTAGGCTAGTGGGCAGCGAGATCATCCGGAAGTCATTAGGCGCGAGCGTAACCTTGTAGACCGGGATACCGATTTCGCTGCTGATGGTCAAGATCTCAAGCGCATGTGCATCCGAGATTTTAGCCCCAAGATGGACAGCCTTGTTCACCCGGCAAGGCTGCTCGCCTGGAAATTGGCGATCTGTTGCCACATCGCGATGGGGTTGGAATACATCGGGAAATGCCCGCAATAAGGAATGGGGGCCAGCCGGACACCTTCGGCCTGGATATGCGGCAGATAGGACAGTGACGCGTTCTGCTCGCCGTACATGAACATTCGTGGGCATTTCAAGCCGAGGAATTTGCTCATCAGATCGGCATTATCGGAAAGATCTACCATCGACTGGAATATCCCCCGCACCGCACCGGCACGCACCTTGTGCCGCAAGCTCGCGGAATAGAGTGCACTGGCATAGGCAGGGGCGTGTCGGGCACGTTCGATGAAGGCGGCGAAAAACACCTCGGGATCGTTGCTCGGATAGTCGATGATCTGCCGGCTGAGAAAGCAGTCTTCCGGGGCGATATTCCCCTCGATATCGACGAAGCTGAGCACCCGGTCCGGGAACTGATGCGCCAGCATCAATGCGGTCAGACCGCCCATGGAATGGCCGACCAGATGGAAGCGTTCGATGCCGAAATGTGCCAGCACCTGCAGCGCTGTCTGCAGCAGAAAGGGAATGGAAATCCTGGAAAGATCATCGCACTGGCTTTCACCACAACCCGGTGCGTCGTAAGCCACGAAAGGGTGACCGGCAAACGCGGGCTGCTGCACGATGTCGGCATAGTCCTCCTTGGTCGAACCAAAACCATGCAGGAACACGATCGGCGCAAGGACGCCGTCGCGATGGATGGCGGCCACGTTCAGTTGGACACCCTCCACCGTCAGAGGGAGTTGCACATGAGTGAACGTTTCTGGAGAAGACACGTTGTTGACTCCTTGAACGAAAAGGTAGCGCCGAACCTGGGTTGCCGGCAGCCAGGCTCGCAATTTCAAGGGAATCGAGCCTTCTGTAAATTCCTAATACGGGAAGGCTTTCATACGCCAAACCTATCATTCTTGTTCACGCACAGGACCTTGGTCGACTCACGCCCGGGACTGGAGCCGGGTGACCAACTCCTCCACCAGCGTGTTGGGCCGATCTGCATTCCAGGCCACCGCTGTGGTCACGACATTGAGCTTCTGGATCAGTGCTCGAAATACCACATTGTCCGGCGCCAGTTTTTTCAGCGACGCTGGTACCAGTGCGATACCCTGGCCGCAGCTGACAAAGGCAATTTGTGAGGCGACCGAGCGCACTTCATGCAGCACGCGCGGGGAAAAACCGCTGGCGCGGCAAGTCGCGATCAGATTGTCGAAGTAGACCGGACTAACCTTTCGGGAAAACATCACCAAGGGTTCAGTGGCCAGGCTGGACAGGCTGATTCGCGTGCGCGCAGCCAAGGGGTGATCGCTGGGCAGGGCCACAACCAGGCGGTCCTGAGTCAGCGGCAGTGATTTGATCGAGGCCCCCAGATCACCGTCCAGCCGGGCGAAAGCCAGGTCGATATCCCCGGCTTCCAGCGCCGGCACCGCTTCGACGCTGTCGATTTCCCGTACAGACACGGTGAGGTGCGGGTAATCGCTCTTCAGTTGCTCGATCAAACCCGGCAAGACATCAAACATGGCCGTAGAAATCGCGCCGATGGTCAACATCCCCGACTGCCCCGCCACCGCCTCCTCCACGGCGAGCTCCAGCCGTTCCAATTGGTCGGCGAACTTGCGCACGGCCGGCAGAATCGCCGCTCCTACCGGGGTCAGCTTCGCACCGCGCCGCGAGCGATCAAACAGCTTGACCTTGAGCGCCTGCTCCAACACTTGGATCTGCTCGCTCAGCGGTGGCTGGGACATGCCCAAACGCTTGGCCGCACGGCCGAAGTTCTGTTCTTCGGCCACCGCCAGGAACAACCAGAGATGACGAATCAGTCGAAAATTGATCATGATTAATCCATAGGTTTAACGTATCTAACGCATCTGTGATTAGTAATATACCTATCAAATTGTCTCACTGACACTGGGCGCCTCCGTCACCACTGGGGCTTTCCCATGATCAATAAGAGTTTGCTGGATCGCTTGGCGGCGCTGGATACCAACACGGTCTCCGATGCGCTCGACTTCCTCGGCCTGCCGGGTGCCACTGTTGGGCTGCGCCCACTGTGGAACTGCCCAAAGATTGTCGGCCGCGCCAGCACCGTGCTGCTGGCTCCTAAATCCGACAACGTCCCCACTGTGCACCTGATTACCCCCGTGGTGGAACAGATCGACAGCGATGATCGTGTGCTGGTGATCGCAGGTGGAATCGAAGGCATCTCCTGCTGGGGCGATATCCTCGCCAATGCAGCGGCCAGCAAGAAAGTGCGCGGCACGGTAATCGACGGTTTCAGCCGCGACATCGACGGCAGCGAGTCGATTGGCTACCCGGTTTATGGCCGCGGGGTGACCATGATCAGTGCCCGCAATCGGGTGGTGCAGATCGATGCCGCCGTAACCATCAACGTCGCCGGCGTCGACGTCAGCGAGAACGACTATGTCATCGCCGATACCTGCGGCACCGTGTTCGTGCCCTCATTCTATATCGAGAAAGTGCTCGACCTTGGCGAGCGCATCGCCCGCCGCCAGGACGGTATGGTCGAGGCTGTCCGCAGCGGTCGCTCGGTCGCCGAAGTGATGCATGACACCCAATTCGAAGCGATCCACACGGAGCACGCCTGATGAATATCGAAGACAAAGAACTGGTCGCCTTGTTTGAAGGCCTGGACACCCCGGGCGTCTCCGATGCGCTGGACAAACTCGGCCTGCCCGGCCAATGCCTCGATGTGGCGCCACTGGACAACTACAGCAAAGTCATCGTCGGTCCCGCTTTCACTGTGCAGTACGTAACGGCCAGCGTACCACCCGGCACCGTGGGTGATTTCATCGACGACGTCGCGCCCGGCGACGTGGTGGTCATCGACAACGGCGGTCGCACCGACTGCACCGTCTGGGGTGACATCATGACCCAGTACGCCGGTACTCGGCAGATCACTGCCACGGTCATCGACGGTGTTTGCCGTGACGTGAACAAAGCACTGGGCGATGGCTACCCGATCTTCAGCAAGGGCCGCTTCATGCGCACCGGCAAAGACCGCGTACAGGTTCAGTCGGTCAACCAGCCGGTGTCCATCGGCACCGCCCGGGTCTGTGCCCGCGACATCGTGGTCGCTGACGCCAACGGCGTGGTGATCGTCCCCCGCGCCTATGCGGCTGAAGTGGCGGCATGTGCCCGCCAGATCGAATCGGTCGAAGCCGAGATTCGCGCCCTGATCAGCCAAGGCAAAACCCTTAAAGAAGCCCGGGCCGCACTGGGTTACCACAACCTGCAGAGGAAAGTCTGATGACTATGCTCCCCCTCCCCCTGGATGCTTACGCACGGGCAAAAGTGCTTGGCAGTTCGACGCTGTATGAAGCATCTCATCTGTCTTGCGCGGTCGACAGCGCGATCCGCCCGATCTGGGACGGTGCCTTTATCTCCGCCCCCGCTTACCCTCTGGAATGCTCACCCGGCGACAACCTCGCCCTGCACCTTGCGATGGAACGTGTGCCTCGTGGCAGCGTGCTGGTCGTGGGCACGGGCAGCTTCATCGCCGGTTATTGGGGCGAAGTGCTGACCGTGGCGGCCGAAGCGGCTGGCGTCGTCGGGCTGGTGATCGATGGTGGCGTACGCGATATTGCGGCCCTGAGGAAACGCCAGTTCCCGGTGTTCGCCCGCGGCATCTCGCTTAAAGGAACAGTCAAGGCCAGTGCGCCTTCGGTGGGGCAGCCGTTCAATTTCAATGGTGCGTTCGTGACACAGGGCGACTGGGTGGTGGCCGACGATGATGGTGTGATCATCATTCCCAAAGCGGATGCCGCACGGACCCTGGCAGAAGGTGAAGCGCGGGCAGACAAGGAAGCGCAGATGATGCAGGCGTTGACCGAGGGCCGTTCGACCCTGGAACTGATGAACCTGACTGAGTGGAGAACTCGCGCATGAGCGACGATATCCAGCGTCTGAATCAGCGTCTAGCCAATGCGCAGCCGTCCGCGACTTACCGAATCATGGATCGGGTGGCAGAGCGCCGGGCGCAAGGCGCGAAAATTATTTCGCTGTGCGCCGGCGAGCCCGATTTCGATACGCCCAAGCATGTGCGAGAAGCGGCCATTATTGCCATTGAACACGGGCACACCCGCTACACTCAGGTCGCCGGTGTACGTTCGCTGCGAGAAGCGGTGGCGGCCAAGTTCCGCCGTGAAAACGGCCTGGACGTTGCCTGGCAAGACACCCTTGTCTGCAACGGTGGCAAGCAGGTGATCTACAACGCCTTGGCCGCGACCCTCAATGAAGGTGACGAAGTCATCGTGCCGGCGCCGTACTGGGTCAGTTACCCGGAGATGGTTCAATTGTGTGGTGGTGAAGCCCGAATCGTTACCTGCGAGGCCAACACTGGCTTCAAACTGACGCCCTCGGCGCTAGCCGCGGCGATCACACCACAGACCCGCTGGTTGATCCTCAATTCGCCGTCCAACCCGACCGGCGCGGTGTATAGCCGGGAAGAACTGCACGCCTTGGCTGAGGTATTGTTGGCACACCCTCACGTGCTGATTCTGGCCGATGACATCTACGAGCATCTGATTTTTGATGATCAAGCGTTCTACACCCTGGCCCAGGTTGAACCACGACTGGCACCTCGCACCCTGACCATGAACGGTGTGTCCAAGGCCTATGCCATGACCGGCTGGCGCATCGGTTTCGCCACAGGGCCGCGCTGGTTGCTGGAAGCCATGGAAAAACTGCAAGGTCAGCAAACCTCTGGCGCCAGCGCTGTGTCGCAACAGGCTGCGCTCGCAGCACTTGAAGGTCCCAAGGATTTCATCCGTGAAAGCCGGGTAGCATTCCAGAGTCGTCGCGATTTGATGGTGGCGCTGCTGAACGACACCCCAGGCCTTGAATGCGTCAGTCCAGCCGGGGCGTTCTACGCGTTTGCGTCCTGTGCCGGATTGATCGGGCGTACCTCAGCGGGTGGACGGGTACTGCACACCGACGAAGATGTCGCGCATGCACTGCTCGACGAAGCGGATGTGGCCGTAGTGCATGGTAGCGCCTTTGGTCTTGGCCCTTACATTCGCATCGCCTACGCCCTTGATGACGCTTCATTGCGCCGAGCGTGCGAGGCGATCCGTACCTTCTGCACCTCGCTACGTTAATCAGTCCCTTCCCATAATGCCTGGCTATCGCCATTGCCTGGTTGGCCACGCATTTACGCGGTTCAACGCAAAGAATGCCCCGTATGACGCAGTCCGTCAGATTAAAATCCCAAAGAATGTGCTCGTAAGCAAAATGGCATAATATGCCAACGGCCGGAAGAAACTGTTTACCGAAAGCTGGAGCTCATTATGGCAACTAGAAACGTTGTGCTAACCCCTCACCAGGAACAGGTTATTCATGACTTAGTTCAGTCTGGCCGTTATCAGAATGCCAGCGAAGTGATGCGAGAAGGTTTGCGTTTACTGGAGCAGCGCGTCGCCGAAGACACTGCCAAAATTGAAGCCCTGCGTCAGGCGACCTCGATTGGCATCATGGATCTTGAACACGGGCGCTTTACTCAGGTGAACGAAGGGGATCTGGAGCACTACCTCGAGGGCTTGAGCCTGGAGGCAACCCTCCCCGCGAGAGAGAAACACTGAGCATGCCGCAGTATCGGATTTCCAACGCGGCGCGCGCCGACATTGTCGACATCCTCAGGCTTTCCCAGACGCAGTTCGGCGATCAAGCACTCCAGCGCTACCAGGCGCTAATCCTCGCGGCGCTGCAAGCGCTTGCCGACACGCCTTATCGCATTGGCAGCCACGAGCGCGGTGAGGTTGCACCGGGCCTTCGCAGTTATCATCTCTCCTATTCACGCCAGCAGGCCAAACATCCCCACGGGGCGGTCAAAAGCCCACGCCACGTCGTATTTTATCGTGTAGCAAATGACGAAGTGATCGAGGTCGTCCGACTCCTTCATGACGCCATGGACGTGCAGTTGCAATTGCCTGATGACTGATCAGCGATCCAAGACACAGACATGACTGGCCAAGAACAACGAAGGTGAGACGCTCCCTCTAGCCCCCCCCACTCTGCCAGCCAACTTATTTCAGGACAGGTGCTGAAAGATAGCCCGGGCAACTTCGAATAAGGATTTCGACTCATCGAACCACCAAGGATTTGCCGGATTCGGATTGGTCATCCGGTATACGGGGGGGCACTGAATGCCAGCCATGGCCACCGAGGTCCGCGCCAGAAATCGCAAATCGCGATCGCTTGCACACTCAGCGCAACTGGGGGCATGACTGGGGGCATAAATAGATTTTTTCAAGCTGAAAGTACTGTCCTAGAGCCCAGTCAAAATGTTTTTTGGAAGCTCTGTCAACATGGAGCAGCTATGACTGACAGCTCTCGGCCAAATGCGGACGACCAAGAGAGTGTCAGATTTTTTGTGTGCGAGCGGTGATGGTCTACCATGGGGCAGGCCTTTATTCGACAGTCGCCACCTCCCCTTTTCCGGGACTGATGAGCAAACCTCATGAAGCCTTGCCGATTTACCCGTCTAGTCCTCAGTCTTTAGCGCGCTTACTGTTCTCCCCACGCCCAACGGGAGATCAATATGCACAAACGCACACTCGGCAACAGTTCACTTGAAGTATCCGCCCTCGGCCTCGGCTGCATGGGTCTGAGCCATGGCTATGGCCCGGCCACGGATACCGAACAAGCCATCGCACTGATCCGCTCAGCCGTTGAACGAGGCGTCACGTTCTTCGATACCGCCGAATTCTACGGCCCCTATATCAATGAGCAAGTAGTCGGCGAGGCGCTGGCGCCAGTTCGCGACCAGGTCGTGATCGCTACAAAATTCGGCTTCGCCGTCGGCGCCGACAATACAAAGCAGACTCTGGACAGCCGGCCCGAACGTATTCGAATAGCCGTCGAAGGTTCGTTGCGTCGACTCAAGACTGATTACATCGATTTGCTCTACCAACACCGCGTTGATCCGGACGTGCCGATCGAAGACGTCGCCGGCGTAGTGAAGGACTTGATTAGCGAAGGCAAGGTCAAGCACTTCGGCCTGTCGGAGGCCGGTGAGCAGACCATTCGCCGTGCGCACGCGGTGCAGCCGGTCACAGCACTGCAAAGCGAATACTCGCTGTGGTGGCGTGAGCCTGAGCTGGAAATCCTGCCGACCCTTTGGGAGTTGGGCATCGGCTTCGTACCGTTCAGTCCATTGGGTAAAGGCTTTCTCACCGGCACGGTGTCAGCCGAGGCCACTTATGGCAGTGACGACTTCCGCAGTATCGTCCCTCGTTTCAGTCAGTCGGCGCTGCAGGCCAATCAGGGTCTGGTAGTGTTGATCCGTCAGATTGCTGCGCAGAAACAAGCGACACCGGCCCAGATCGCGCTCGCCTGGCTACTCGCACAGGCACCGTGGATTGTGCCGATTCCGGGTACGACCAAACTGCATCGCCTAGAAGAAAACCTCGGCGGCGCGGACATCACGCTGGATGCCGCCGAGTTGAAGGCCATTGATACAGCGCTGGCGCAAATCCGCATCGAAGGCGAGCGCTATCCCGAGGCGCTCAAGGCACGGGTCGGTCGATGAGCAACGATCACGATCCGCTGCGGCGCACGGTGATCGCCGCACTGGCCAGCGCTCCGCTGCTGTCGCTCGCCGACACGCAGGGCGCCAGTGAAACCCCGCGTTCAGGTTCGCGGATTCTGGTCGCGTATTTCTCTCGCTCGGGCAATACCCGTGTGGTTGCCGGGCTGATCCAGCGTGGACTGGGTGCCGATCTGTTCGAGATTCGCCCGGCCCAGGCCTACCCTGAGGACTACCTGCAAACCGTGGAACAGGCGCGCCAGGAACGTGACAGCGGCTTCGAACCCGAGCTGCAAAACACGGTTCACGCCCTTAGCGACTACGACACGATCTATCTCGGTTTTCCGATCTGGGGTGAAACCGCCCCGCCGATCGTGCGCGCATTCCTCAGCGCCCACGACCTGACCGGCAAAACCCTCATCCCCTTCAACACCCACGGCGGGTATGGCGTGGGTAACAGCCGCAGCGTGCTGGTCAAGCACGCGCCGAAGGCCAAAGTGCTGGAAGGTTTTGTGATGGAGGGTGAGCAGGAGCGCAAGACCATGGAACGCGTGAACGGCTGGTTGAACGATCACCCCCTCACGCGCTAATCGAATTTTGTAAGGAGTGACATCATGAAAGTCCGCACGTTGGGCAATGGCCTGGAAGTGTCCGCACTGGGCCTTGGCTGCATGAGCATGACCTCGGCCTACGGGCCGGCTGCTGACAAGGCCAGCATGATCAAACTGATTCGTTCGGCCCACGAGCAAGGCATTACCTTGTTCGACACCGCCGAAGCGTATGGCCCGTTCGCCAATGAAGAGCTGCTGGGTGAGGCCTTGCAGCCGATCCGCGAGCAGGTCGTCATCGCCACCAAGTTCGGCTTCGATATCGACTTGATAACCGGCGAACGCGCCGGCGGCACCAACAGCCGCCCGGAACATATCCGCGCCGTGGCCGAGGCGTCGTTGAAGCGCCTGCGTACCGATCGCATCGACCTGTTTTATCAGCACCGCGTTGATCCCCAGGTGCCCATCGAAGACGTGGCCGGCACCGTCAAGGATCTGATCGCCGAGGGCAAGGTCAAGCATTTCGGCCTTTCTGAAGCGGGTGTGGAAACCATTCGCCGGGCCCACGCGGTGCAACCGGTCACGGCGGTGCAAAGCGAATATTCGCTGTTCTGGCGTGGCCCGGAGCTGGAACTGCTGGCAGTGCTGGAAGAACTGGGGATCGGCTTCGTACCGTTCAGCCCGCTGGGCGCCGGTTTCCTCACCGGTCAGATCGACGAGCACACGGAGTTCGACGCGAGCGATTTCCGCAATGTCGTGCCGCGCTTTTCACCTGAAGCGCGCAGGGCCAATCTGGCGTTGGTCGATGTGGTGAAAGCCGTCGCGCAACGCAAACACGCCACGCCGGCGCAAGTGGCACTGGCCTGGTTGCTCGCACAGAAACCGTGGATTGTGCCGATACCGGGCACGACCAAACAGCATCGCTTGGAAGAAAACCTGGGCGCGGTCGAGCTGCAATTGACCGGCGACGATCTGCGCGTGATCAACGAACAGATGGC
Organism: Pseudomonas sp. A39; assembly: GCF_058145955.1. Taxonomy (NCBI): domain Bacteria; kingdom Pseudomonadati; phylum Pseudomonadota; class Gammaproteobacteria; order Pseudomonadales; family Pseudomonadaceae; genus Pseudomonas; species Pseudomonas sp. A39. The sequence continues at coordinate 85,062 of NZ_JBYVMD010000017.1, read as the reverse complement.
GCAGATTCAGGTGCACGGGGAACGTCTGCCGGAGTCGGCACTGAAAATGACCGGACTCTGAGTCTGCCCAACGCGGCGCCATGTGCGGCGTCGCTTTCCCTGTCTGACCGGAGAACTAATCCGATGAACAGATTGATTGCGCCACTCGTTGCTTTGTCACTGATGGCGGCAGAGTGCCAGGCCGCCAGCGAAATCCGCATTACGCCAAACGGCTCGCAGCCCTCGGTCAAGGGCGCGGCGCAAAACTTTACCGGCACGGTGCGCGTTGATGGCCTTTTCAAAGGTGAACCGCCGGCGCGCATCGGCGGCGGCATTGTGACTTTCGATCCGGGCGCACGCACGGCGTGGCACACCCATCCGCTGGGGCAAACGCTGATCGTCACTGCCGGCGTCGGCTATGTGCAGCAAGAGGGTGGCGCGCGTCAGGAGATCCGTCCGGGCGACAGTGTCTGGATTCCACCGAACACCCGTCACTGGCACGGCGCCACGGCCAGCAACGGCATGACCCACATCGCCATCGCTGAAGCCGAGGACGGCAAGACCGTCACCTGGGCGGAGCAGGTCTCGGAGGCGCAATACGCCGGCCAATAAAGTTACGGAATGTGTCAAAGCTGCTCGACCGGCACCTTCGAGGCAAACCTCCACGCAACCTCAAGGCCCCGTAACAACAGGCCCGCACCGGGATTCCAGCGGTTATTGCAACGTCGACTCATGAGCTCTGCTCAGGAGTCCATGCGCAATTTCGGGGTTAATCGCCACAACCATCCTCCTTACGATCCAGCGACACCGCAGCGCCACGCAATGGATGGAGCCCTTCACGATGATCACTGACACCCGCAACAGCACTGCCCTCCCCACGCTCATGGCGCTCTGCCTGAGCGTCGGGGCGATGCTCAGCGTCACCACTCAAGCAGCCGAGGCTTCGCCCACCATGACCAGCACACCCGCCAGCGTAGCCAGCTTGTCGAGCCAGCAACAAACCATTCCACTGATCGCGGCGTTCATGGCAACCAGCGACATGCCCAACCTCAACACGGCGCTCAACCAAGGGCTCGATGCCGGCCTGACCATTAGCGAAATCCGCGAAGTTCTCGTGCAGCTCTACGCCTACGTCGGCTTCCCGCGCAGCCTCAACGCCTTGAATGAATTGATGACAGTGGTGCAGGCGCGCAAACAACGCGGCCTTGACGATGCGACGGGGCATGAGCCGAGCCGGGCGATTCCGGTCGGGGATGAGCTATTGGCAGCGGGTACGGCGAATCAAACGAAAATCTCCGGCGCCCCGGTCATAGGCCCGGTGTTCGAGTTCGCCCCAGTGATCAACCAGTTCCTGCAAACTCACCTGTTCGGCGACATCTTCGAGCGCGATAACCTCGACTGGCAAAGCCGCGAACTGGCGACAGTCGGGGCGCTGGCAGCGTCCCCGGGCGTGGAATCACAACTGCGTTCGCACATGGCGGCGAGCCTGCGCGTCGGGCTGAGTGCGGCACAGTTGCGCCAGGTCACCGAGCTGCTTGAAAAGCATGGCGATACACAGACTGCCAAGCGGGCAAGCGCAGCGCTGACCCAAGCGCTCGCAACAGCGGGGAAATGACATGAAATCTGCAAAGCATTTACTGAGCGTCACGCTGCTGAGCCTGTTGGCGGCCTGCGCGAACCACTCCGAAGGCCCGCTGCTGATCCAGAAACAAGGCAGCTTCGCCGCCGGCGGAACGATGACCACGGCACCGGGCACCTTCAACCCGCGCCAACCGATGACACCCAACGGCCAGACCTACCACGGTGACCACGCCTACGCCTTCTATCAAATCCCGGCGGACGCGCGAAAACTGCCCATCGTCATGTGGCACGGCGCGGGTCAGTTTTCCAAGACCTGGGAAACCACCGCCGATGGTCGCGAGGGTTTTCAGAACATCTTTCTGCGCCGCCACTACGGCGTCTATCTGATCGATCAGCCCCGGCGTGGTGATGCCGGGCGCAGCATGGTTGAGACCACCATCAAGCCTGTGCCGGACGAACAACTGTGGTTCAACCAGTTCCGCATCGGCCTTTGGCCCCGCTACTTCAACGGCGTGCAAGTGGCACAGGACGCCCAGACCCGCGAGCAGTTTTTCAGGGCAATGACGCCGAACACCGGGCCGTTTGACATGGGCGTGGTCTCCGATGGTGTGTCGGCGCTGTTCGACAAAATCGGCCCCGGCATCCTGTTTACGCATTCTCAGGGTGGCGGGCCGGGCTGGTTGACGGCGATCAAGAACGACAAGGTCAAAGCCATCGTGGCGTTCGAACCGGGCAGCAGTTTCGTGTTTGCTGACGGTGAAGTGCCGGCGCCGATTCCCAGCGCGTTCGACACGGTGCAAGGCGCAGCGGTGCCGATGGAGCAATTCATGGCACTGACGCGCATTCCGATCCTGATCCTGTACGGAGACAACATTCCGGAACAGACAGTCGATCTGCCCGCTCAGGACAGTTGGCGCGCACGCCTGAAAATGGCCCGGCTCTGGCGTGACGCGGTCAATCGCCATAGCGGTGATGTGCGACTGATACACCTGCCGGAGATTGGCATTCACGGCAATACCCATTTCCCCATGTCGGATCTGAACAACGTGCAGATCGCTGATCTGGTCGCGCAGTTCCTCAAAGAAAAACAGCTGGACTGACCCAAATACTTTTGCTACTGCCGCCCTTTTTTTGCTCAGGAGCTTCACGTGAAAAACACTCTCAAAGCCACGCTCATGTCGGCATTGGTCGGTCTCTCGGCGGGCGAAGCGTTAGCCGCTGACTACAAGAAGAACCCGTTCACACTCGCCTATGACGGCGCGATCAGCAAGAACGAGCCGGGCAAGGTCAACATCCACCCGGTCAGCTATAAGCTCAACGGGCTGGACATCGCCGCCAACGTCTACACTCCTGCCAACTACGACGCGAAGAAGAACTACCCGACCGTGGTGGTTGCGCATCCCAATGGCGGCGTAAAAGAGCAAGTCGCCGGTCTCTATGCCCAGCGGCTCGCCGAACAGGGCTACATCACCATCACGGCCGATGCGGCCTATCAGGGAGCCAGCGGTGGCCAGCCGCGCAGCATCGATAAACCGGCGTATCGCATCGAAGACATTCACGGCATGGCCGATTTCATCAGCCAGTTCGCTGGCGTGGATGACAATCGTCTGGGCCTGCTCGGCATTTGTGGCGGCGGTGGTTATTCGTTGGCGGCGGCGCAAACCGACAAACGCTTCAAATCCCTGGCGACGGTGAGCATGTTCAACTCGGGTCGAGTACGCCGCAACGGCTACAACGACTCGCAAATGGACAGCATCCAGCAACGTTTGCAGCAGGCATCAGCTGCCCGCGCGCAAGAAGCAGCGGGAGGCGCGGTGCTGTATTCGGGGGATGCCAACCTCACCGACGAGCAGATTGCCAAACTGCCTTTCGAACTGTATCGCCAAGGTTACGAGTACTACTGGAAAACCCACGCGCACCCGAACTCGACCTTCAAATACACCAGCAGCAGCCTTATTGACCTGATGCGTTTCGACGCCACCGACCATATCGAGTTGATCAATCAACCGTTGCTGATGATCGCCGGTAGCAAGGCCGACAGCCTGTACATGACTCAGGATGCGTTCCCCAAAGCCACCGGCACCACCGACAAGGAAGTGTTCATCCTCGATGGCGCCACCCACATTGAAACCTACTGGGTGCCGCGTTATGTCGATGCGGCGATCGGCAAACTGACGGATTTTTACGCACGCACCTTGTGATCAGCGCGCCAAGGGTCGCGCATCCGTGCGCGACCTGCTTTCATGGAATAATCACGCGCTCCTCATGAGAGGTTCTCATCAATGTCCCGCCCCAATCTCAACGACCTGCAAGCCTTCGTAGTCATCACCCGCGAAGGCAGTTTTACCCGTGCTGCCGCGCAACTGGGCGTTTCGCAGTCAGCGCTGAGTCACACTCTGCGGGCACTGGAAACCCGGCTGGGCGTGCGCTTGCTGACGCGGACTACGCGCAGTGTTTCACCAACGGAGGCGGGCCAACGCCTGTATCAAGCGATGGCGCCGCGCTTTGAAGAAATTGAACTGGAACTGGCTGCAGTCAGCGAGTTTCGCGACACCCCCGCCGGCAACGTGCGGATTCAGGCGTCCGAGCATGCGGCGAACAATATTCTCTGGCCGAAGCTGCTGAAGGTGCTGCCCGACTACCCGGACATCAAGGTCGAAATCACCGTCGATTACGCCCTCGCCGACATCGTCGCGCAGCGCTATGACGCTGGTGTTCGACTGGGTGATCAGGTAGCCAGGGACATGATCGCCGTGCCGATCGGGCCGTCGTTACGCATCGCCGTTGTCGGCTCACCGCAGTATTTCCAGCATCGGCCTTACCCGATGGAACCGAGAGATCTGGCGGCGCACAACTGCATCAACCTGCGCCTGCCGACTCACGGCAGCCTGATGCAATGGGATTTCGAAAAGGATGGCCACGAACTCAAGGCCCGTGTCGAAGGCCAATGGACATTCAACAGCAGCGTGCCAATTCTGCGTGCGGCCGTGGCGGGATGTGGCTTGGCTTTCCTGCCAGAGGACATGGTGGCGAAGGAGCTTGCCGACGGTAGCCTTGTGCGGGTGTTAGAAGATTGGTGCCAACCCTTTGCCGGTTACCATCTCTACTACCCCAATCGCCGTGAACATTCGTCAGCGTTTGGCGTTGTAGTTGAGGCGTTACTCTACAAGAGCTGAGTCATCGACCTTCAAGACGTCTGAATTTTTCCCGCCCCCTCAAACCGTGAATGAGCAGATGATTTTGATCGACTGCGTCGGGCGTGACCGGCCCAGAGTGTGTAAAAACGCGCTAATGCACTGTCGGCGCGCAGCGCTGACGGTTGTTAGCAGAGTAATTGGTCAGAACAAGTCCTACGGACCATCAGGACGACCTGGGAGCCCGTAGCGCCGCTGGGTGGCCAAAATACAGACCTCTTCAGGCCGACAGCGCCTTCATAAACCCGCTGGTACCGAGAATTTTCATGACTCGCTTAAAGTTGTAGGCGAGGACGTTCAAGCTCATCTCCGCACTTACCCCGGCCAACTTTCGGGTTAGGAAATGTGTGGCGCCCATCCATTGCTTGCAACGAGCTAATGACACGGCCCTGATTGGAAGAATTCGAGATATGGGCGCCAGGATGGGGTATGCGGCATTTGCCACTCAATCCTTGCTGGATAGAGCGGATGTGCCATCGGGCCAAATCCAGTGCCCGACGCTTATCGTTGCAGCTGTACAGGACGAGCTGAGGCACGTAGAAGAGGCACAGGAGTTGTGTGTGCAGATCCCAGGAGCACGGCTGGAGGTGATTGAAGGATCGGGGCATATGGTCCCGCTGGAGCAACCCGAAACGCTGGCACGGTTGATGTCGCAATGGCTGGCTGCAACAGCGGTGACGAAGTAGTCGTGCTAATTAACGAGCTGCCCCTGAGTGAGATGGCGACCCTGAGAGTCTTTAGACGTCGTCAGGGGCTATTCGGCCTGATCCCTTCTACCTGTTTATGGACCACAGAGGCCCATATACCTCCAGAAGATCGCCACGCCTGGGGGCATAGCAAATGGTGTGTTTTCAACGGATTGAAAGCATGCCCTCAGCATGGGATCAACAGTCCCCTCCGCAAAAAATACCCGTTGTTCTCACCAAAACCGACGAGTGAAGGTAGACCGACGAGGCGCTCTACTCCGCCCACGTGCGTGTGCAATCGACTGATATCTCCTGTCCAATTTTAAATTGCATGGATACTGGCGTTCATCCCGACTCAAGAGCGTAATTTATCGCCCGCACTGGCTTCAGTTGTGAAGTAATTACAACACACTGGCGAGTTAATGTTAGCCACTTGCGATTGTAACGGTGATTTAACGTGATCTGCCTGGATGCCTATCGGATTCCCAACCGAGCCTAGGTGTATTAGCTGTGCGCTTAGCGGATAAATACGTTGACTGGATACCAAGGTTCACAGTCTGAATAAACCCAGATTTTTCCGGGTTCATCTCTGTCAGGCCGACGCCATACTAATCATAGTATCTATTCGACCGTGCGCAATAGCACCCGTTAACAGTAACTACCAACAGGCAGTTAACTTATGAAGTTCAACCCCAAAATCTCAAGTTTGCTGCTGGGAATATTACTTCCCGCAACCTCAAGCGCAAACATCACGATTTATCCAATGTCACTTAAAATAACACCAAATATGACAAGCAAAAACAAATTTAAAATCTATTCGAAGTCAGACAAGTTACAGCGCGTGACCGTGTACGTGAGGAAAATCATCAATCCGGCCACCGCAGATGAAGACGAAATTCCGGCGCCCGCTACCGATACACAATCTCTGATCGCATCCCCGCAAAACGTCATATTGCCGGCAGGCGGCGAGCAAACCATAACGCTCCGAACGATTTCCACTCCCGAAAAAGAGGCGCTGTATCGTGTTTTCGTAAAACCTGCACCTGCCGACTATTCGGCGAACGAAGAGGAGCAGACTGCGTCAGTCACGAGCTTGACGAGGGGCGTGTTGGTTTACAGTCTTCCTGAAGACCCCACCAGTAATTTAACCCTAGACCTAAAAAGTGCCCGAGTAGAAAACACCGGAAACATTCATGTCTGGATAAAAGACATCGCCACTTGTTCCGACCACTCCGAAGACCACTGCAAAAAAACATACATCGGCACAAGCGTTTTTCCTGGTTCTTCGTTAGCGGTTCCAACGTCAATTCTTCCAGTGAAATGCATTATTGTTAATTACCAGACGCATGACATGGATATGAAATCCCGCCGCTGGGATTTCTGAATCACGTGGCCGACCGCGCCGACCAAAAAATATTTACCAAGATAATTGCAAAGGTTTCACGAAATGTTTCCAGCCCATATAAACCGACTCGATATATTTACAAGCCAAGAAATTCAATCAGCGATACAGCGAAATGAATTCAGAGCGTATTACCAGCCTCAAGTTGAACTCTCCAGTTATGAGATCTCGGGACTAGAGGTACTGGCGCGCTGGCACCACCCGCACTTAGGATTAATGGCGCCGGATAAATTCCTTCCCTCGATGATGACATCGGGACTCTTCAATGAGCTGAGCTATTCACTGACCAGGCAAGCACTGGATACACAAAATACGTTGTTCAGCCAAGGCTTTGACTTGCCTATTTCAATTAATCTTGAACCCAGTCAACTGGGCGACACCTGCTTTATCAATACGCTGATTGCGCAAGTCCATCAAGGGGCCGCCAATCGTCGCACGCTGACTATCGAAATTACAGAAAACCGAGATGAAAACTTGCAATCCCCCAAGTATTCAAAAAACATAGCGGCAATTAAAGACGTCGGATGGAGCGTGGCGATCGATGACTTTGGAACAGGCTACTCATCTTTCGAGCGCATCTGTCAGCTCAAATGCTCGGAATTAAAGATTGATCAATCATTCGTCCGTAACATGATGATCGACGATAACTACAGCAAGGCGATCAAGTATATGGTAGCCCTAGCCCGCGACATGGGCTTGAAATCAGTTGCTGAAGGGGTTGAAACACCTCAGCAACTCATTCAACTGCAAAATATAGGATGCGAACATGGCCAGGGCTATTTGTTCAGTGCCCCGCTTTCATCGGAAAAAATCAAGGCTTGGTGTGTGCGCTGGAGTGGAGCAGCTCTGCTCTGATGACGACATCTAGACCAGCAGCTTCATTCTGGCCAGCACGGCTCGAACGCTCTGCAAATACTCAAGTAGGTCTGCGCGCTCCACCGGCTGATCGGTATCACCAAGCGCCTGTTCCAAATTCACTGATTGGGCGGCCAACTCGTAAAGGTTAAACAGTCGCAACGCACCTCGTAAACGATGTAATTGCTCAATCAGCAGTTGCCTATTCAATGGCAATCTTTCCATATAGGCAATATCAACTTCACTGGTCTCGATAAACCCGCTGATTAGCCCTTTGAGTTCAGGATTTGTATCCAGTAACTCCAGCAAGCACTGCCAGTCATTGTCTTCCTCGCGGAAGCCAGAATCGTCGGAAGCAGTAGCGCGAGGCATCCATTTATTTAGGGCTTCACGCAAGGTATCGAGGTTAAGCGGCTTCAGCAGGCACGCATTGATGCCCGCGGCCTCACAGCGCTTTTGTTCTTCGACAAGCACACTGGCGGTCATCGCTAAAATGGGGAAACCTGAATTGCTGTCAATTTTTGCGCGAATTTTTTGCGCTAATGTATAACCATCCATCACCGGCATATAACAGTCTGTAATCAACATACAGTGAATGTTCTCGTTAAACTGATGCAACGCCTCGCTGCCATTCCCTGCTATCTCACAATCGAAACCCAGGCGGTCGAGCTGCCACTTTATCAACGCCTGGTTGGTAGGGTGATCCTCTGCTACGAGAATCAGTGGCCGTCCAGGTCCGCCACTGCGCAAGTGAGCCTTGGAACTTACTGCGCGCCCTCCTAATAGCTCATTGCACACGTAGACCAGGCTTCCCCACATGAACGGGTTGCTGCTCAACGACGGGTAACCACGCTCCGTATCCTTCCAGCCAGAAAGAATCGGTAACTCCGTCACCTGAACCAAGCGAGCATCGGGCACATGCTGAACTTTATCGGCACTGTCGAAAAAATACAGATCGCAGGCGACGCCTGCCTCTATATCCTCCAACGAAGCCACTGTAGCGCCGAGTGCGAGCAACAGATAAGTCAGCTCCTCGTTGTCTTGTTTATCGGCAAGATCAACCCGGGCGACGCGTCCGGTAAGCTCCAAAGGCTGGCTGTCGGAATTCGGAATAACCACAGGTAATGCTATAGAAACCTGTGCCCCCTTCCCCTCTTCACTTTCGAGACTTAGATTGCCCCCCATTAAGCGAGCCAGGTGCTGGCTTATCACCAACCCAAGCCCGGTGCCACCGTAACGACGTGTAATAGAGGCATCGCCTTGGGTAAAGGGTTTGAATACACGTTCTAACTGGCTTTCGTTCATGCCAGGCCCGGTGTCGCTTACGGTGATCAGTATATTTTGGGTATTTGCCGTGGAATGAGTCACCGTCACATTGAGCGTAACCGTGCCATCGGAGGTGAATTTAATCGCGTTGCTGAGCAGGTTCAGTAATACCTGACGTAAGCGCATATCATCAACATCGAGGACCCTTGCCAATGTCGGGGCGACGCACACCCTCACTCGTAAACCTTTGACATGCGCTTGATGCGCCATGATTCCCATTACACTGCTTATCAATGCACGCACGTCGCACGGCTGGAAATTAAGCTCCATTTGGTTGAACTCGATTTTCGATAGATCGAGTACATCATTGAGTACCGTCATCAGTGATTTGGCTGAGTCGTCAATCATCTGCATGATTTGCTGTTGAACTGGACTCATGGTTTTGGAGTGTAGTAATTCCAGAAGACCGAGAATGCCATTCATGGGGGTGCGGATCTCATGACTCATCGTCGCTAAAAACTGCGATTTAGCATGAGCGGCTTCTTCTGCCGCCTCTTTCGCCTGCGAGAGTTTTAAAGATTTCTCCCTCGACTCTGTGACATCGACCCAAACGCCGTTCCATATAATCGCAGCAGAGTCCGTAGTCTGCGGTACCGCATCAATGCGCACATGCATTTCGCGGCCACGCGCCCGACAACGGAAAAATGCTCGCAGCGCTAGCTGGTTTGCCGCACTTTCCTCGAGGTCTTCCATCAACTGCTGGAAATCCTCTTGGTGAATCGAATCGAAGAGCAACTTCGAATTGCCGAGAACCTCCTCAATGGTGATCCCTAGCAACTCCTCGATCGGCCCCGCCAAATAACTGAATACCGGCAATTGTCCTGGTTCTTGACTTGCCTCGAAAACGCCGACCAATAAATTGCTGGTGATTCGATTAAGGCGCGCCTCCAGTGACTTGGCGCGCTGGTCGGTGTGGCGAATTTGAGTAATATCCACCAGTGACACCATAACGCCCGCCAGCGCCTTGTCTGCTTGGTAGAAAGGTTTCATCCAATAAAGCCAAACATGCGTTTCTCCCTGCTCATCAAGCATGGAGAGTTCCGAGTGATAACTGTCTTGCGTCTTCATGACACGCGTCGCAAGCTCATCGATGGTGAATGACCAGTCCCCAGGATAATGCAAGGTTTCCAGCGTAGTCTTACCCAGCAAGTCTTGCTTATCCACATTGAACGCCAATTCATAGGCATGATTTATCAAAAAATACCGTTTGCGCACATCTTTCACGATGACCGGATAAGGAAAGGTTTCAATTAAAGATTCGCGTAATTGTAATTGATCGCCCACCAGGGATTCAGCCGCACGCCGCTGGTTTACTTCACGGCGTAGACGACGGTAGAAAAAGGTTATCAACACACTGGCGATCAAAACGACAGCTAAAGAAAGCCATAGCCACTGCCTGATAGAGGCCCATGACACGCTGTCCTGGGGCGTGGCATGCAACCATTTCTTATTTATTGCCTCTCGCTCTTCTTTGGTTATAGTGCGCAACGCGCGATTGATCAGCGGCAATAGAGGCGCGTACTCCGAGATCACTCCAATTGAAAGGTCACCGGAAATATCCACCGGTGCAACAATCTGCAAGATTCCGGAGAATCGTTTATGCATCAGGTCATTGATAACCGTCAAATTACCGATATAGGCCAGCGCCTTACCGTCCAAGACTTGCTGCATGCCCTCTTCGGGCGAATCAGCCACTTCAATGCGACTGTAGGGCAGCATGGCATGTAACTGATCACGCAGGTACAAGGGGTCACTGACCACAATAGGCTTTCCATTCAGCTCGGCGAGGCGCGAAACACGCAGACCTGAAGTCACAATAACATTACTGAAAAACACCAGCGGGCGAGTATAAAGCACTGTCCCGTGACTGCTTTCAGCGTAGGTAACCGGCAGGATAATGTCTGCGTTACCCGACGCCATACTGAACAAGGTTTGCTTCCATTTTTTGGAAGTAACCGTTACTGTTTTTAGTCCAAGCCGATCAACAATATTTTTAAAATACTCATTGGTTAGCCCGTCCATCTGGCCCTGAGCGTTAATAAACGACACGGGGTACCAACCCGGGTCATAGGCAACTCTCAACGCAGGAAGGCTGTTCAAATAATGGCGTTCATCATCGCTGAGAAACAGCGCTGATGAAGCGTGCTCTCGATTCAGCCAGCGCGATTGCAACTGCGAATACTGTAAATCAGTAATTTGATTCATCGCCTTCGCGATCAGCGAACTGCGCAACGGGTCGTCCTTGGGTACCGCGAAACGCAAGGAGGTTTGAACGTCAGGCAGCGGAAGAGCACCGAGTTGGCGATCTACAAGTTCGCCCATATTAGGATAGGTATCCGCACCGTCATTTATCAACACGTCAGCCTTGCCCAGTTCCAGCTGTTTCAGCGCTTGAGACAGGTTGTTTACGCTGAGGAGTCGAGTATTGGGATGCAGTATGTTAATCCAGTCCGCTGTCGAATCGCCGTCAACAATAACCACTCTCAATGCCAGCAAACTGTCTATCGATGCACCGTTGGTGAGGCTTTCCGGTGCAATCAACATAGCGGGCGTCTTGAAGTAAGGTGCTGAAAAAGTCGCACATGACGAACGATCACTACTCATAGGAACATCAACTGCAATATCAATACTTTTTTGACACAGTGCAGCGTCCAACTCGGTAACAGACGGGTACCTTCTGAAGACCAGAGACACGTTCAACTGGTGAGCAATCATCGTCAAAAATTCAGCCCCATAGTTGGGGGAATACATCGACTGCTCTTTAGCCTGACTGCTGTCAACCATCCCCACGATCCATTCCGGACTGCGCTGAAGAAACGCTTGCTCAAGCGTGCTGTAGCCCGGCTCATTGGCAACAGCAGGCGATGTAAAAAATACAGAACATAACGTGATGAGCGAGCAGGCGGATAACAACGCACGTGTTCCGAAGCGTCTTGGTTCAGGTCTCATAAACTCAGTCACCGGGTAAGGATAGGTGAGATTACCGTGAAGCGTTGAATCGTCATAGCAATGGATCAATGAGCCAACAAGTTCACACGTATTTTGAGTTCTCCCGTCCACTTTTGGCAATTACCAGAATATTCCGGGTTTATCCAACGCCACCCCTCGGAATAATTACACCACAGCCGCTGAGTCATCCGAAGCACCACGGCCTTAATGCAGGGGGAACGACCTCCCTAAGGGTGTCATTGCCCAGATCAATGACATGTTATGTAAGGAAGTATCCATGAAGCGTACCGCACTATTACTGGCCATCAGCGCGTTGCCAAGCCTCAGCTTTGCCGCCGGCACCAACACCATCACCTTTAAAGGTCAAGTTTCCAGCCAGACCTGCAAAGTGTCGGTTAACGGCGACCAGGCCAACCCTTTGATTCTGCTGCCAACTGTGTCGTCTTCGGCACTGTCTGCCAAAGGCAGTACTGCTGGCGAAACCACGTTCACTATTGCGCTGAGAGACTGCACAGCACCCACCACAGATGCGCAAAAGATCAACGTCATGTTTGGCACGAACAACGTCACTTCTGCTGGCAACCTGGCCAATACCTCCGGTGACGCCAAGAACGTTGCGTTGCAGTTGCTCCCCGCTCCAGGCAGCGCCACTCCTGTCGTCCTGAGCAGCACCGGTACTACGACCGTTGATGGGCTGACGTTGGCACTGAACCAGACGTCGACTAGTCATGACTACGCGGTTCGCTACATCAGCGAAGCAGGTTCGGCGACCACCGGCTCGGTCGGCGCTCAAGTGCAGTACTCATTCAGCTACCTGTAAGCGTCCAGTCGCCTGCCGCTGCGTCTGCGGCAGGCTTTCCTTTTCTGCGTTCAGCGCACTTCACCCCCCAGGCATACCAGAATGTTCAGACATTGGCGCGAAGCACTTTCAATTACCTTCGTCATGGCCATGACAGTAGCCAGCTCCGCCAGCGCCAGTGTAGTGCTGAACGGAACTCGGGTTATTTTCCCTGCCTCAGCCAACGAAAAAACCCTGCAGTTCAGCAACGAGGGGCAAGTGCCTTACGCCGTGCAGGTCTGGCTGGACAAAGGCAATGCGAACTCCACCGCCGCTACTGCCGACGCCCCGTTTGTGGCGACTCCACCCGTGTTCCGGATTAACGCCAACGGCGGCCAGTCTGTGCGACTGATCAAAACCGCCGCAGATTTGCCGACCGACCGAGAGTCGCTGTTCTATCTTAATTTTTTGCAAATTCCTGCACTGCAGGCGAGCTCAGAGCAGGCCAACCGATTACTCATAACAACGGTAAGTCGACTGAAGGTGTTTTATCGCCCCGAAAACCTGCAAGGAAGTCCCGAAAAAGTTGGCGAGCACTTAACGTTCAAACGTGAACTCAAGGACGGCAAAAACCAACTGCGCGTCGAGAATCCCACGGGCTATTTTGCGGTTATCCGCGAGGCACGCCTTAGCCAGGATGCGCACACTGCAGCACTGGCCGAGGCGGTAATACTTGCCCCGTACTCCGTCCAGTCATGGCCACTTCCTGCGCAGGCGCAAAAGCTGTCGGTTGGCAGTCACATCACGCTGACGCTAGTGAATGATTACGGTGCAGATGTCACCCACGAGTTGACGCTTGAACCGTGACAGACCACTTGCCGTGTTGCGTCGCCTTCGAGCTGCCTGCTGGCGCCAATGGGTACTAGCTGCGCTGTGCACAGGCTGCTACACGCTCGCAGGCTACGGCGCAGAGCCGGAGTCAAGTGACGGCTACCGATTCGACGACAGCCTACTGCCTGGCGGCATACCGGGAATGGGTTCGCTGGCACGCTTCAATCGTGTCGATGCTATTGATCCAGGTGAATATCAAGTCGAGCTGTACATGAACAAGCGCTTTATTGATCGCGTGAGCATTAACTTCACTGCGCAACCCGATGGTGGTGTGAAAGCGTGCCTGCAGCGCGATTTACTCTTGCGCCTGGAAGTACTCGACAGCGCCATTCGCACCCCAGACAAAGGCGGCTGCGATACCTTGGAGCATCTTGTTGATGGCGCTTCGAGCAGCTTCGATCCGGCACAACTGCGCTTGGACTTGAGCGTACCGCAGATCATGACCAAACAGCGCCCACGCGGTTTCGTAGCAACCGAAAATCTTGACTCCGGCACGACCATTGGTTTCGTCAACTACAGCGCAAGCCAATATCACGCCAGCTACTCGGGCACTTACGCCAATCGAACCGACTCAAGCTATCTGGCGCTCAACGAAGGCATCAACTTCGGTCTATGGCGCCTGCGCCAACAATCCCAACTCCACTATGACAATCTGCAAGGTGGCCGCTGGGACATCACCCGCACCTACCTTCAGCGCGCATTGCCTGCGCTGGACAGTGAACTGACCGCGGGCGAGGGCTTCACTTCCGGGCGTTTTTTTTCCAGCATGAACTACCTCGGCATGGAACTGACCAGCGATCCGCGCATGCGTCCGGACTCGCTACGCGGCTATGCGCCGACAGTCCGAGGAATCGCCAAAACCCACGCCCAAGTAGTGATCCGCCAGAACGGCAGCGAGCTATACCAGACCTCCGTCGCCCCTGGCCCGTTTGAAATCAACGACCTGACCACCAGCGGCTACAGCGGCGATCTGGAAGTCATCGTTAAAGAAGCCGACGGTACCGTCAGCAGCTTCAGCGTACCCAATTCGGCGATGCCCGAGAGTTTGCGTCCTGGCGACTCACGCTACAGCTTTGCTTTAGGTAAAAGTCGCGATACCGGCAGCGCCGCGCCGTTCAGCGAATTTACCTATCAGCGTGGCCTGGACAACAGCCTCACCGCCAACACCGGCCTGCGTATCGCCCAGGGCTACCAGGCACTGGCCATTGGCGGCGTCTACGGCAACTGGCTCGGAGCATTCGGCCTGGACAGCACATTTTCCAGAGCCGAACTGCCCGGTGAAGGCACCCAAGAAGGCTGGATGCTGCGCTTAGGCTACAGCCGAACATTCGAGCCGACCCGCACCAGCTTTGCACTAACCGCCTACCAGTACTCAACGACAGGCTACCGCGACCTGAATGACGTATTGGGCCTGCGCGCTGCTGATGCACAGGGCAAGACGTGGCGCTCGAACACCTACCAGCAACGGTCGCGCCTGGAAGTATCGGTCAATCAGAGTCTGGATAAATGGGGCAACCTGTTTCTATCCGGTGCTAGACAGGACTATCGCGGGCAGCGCGAAAGCGACACACAACTGCAATTCGGCTATTCGAAAACCTTCGGCAACGGCCTCAGCGTGAGCCTGTCGGTGGGCCGCCAACGTGTCGGCAGCTACCTTAGTGATCGCGGCAACCCATACATCGAGCCCGACGATCTGAGCCGTCAGGGCGATACCGCAGGGCTTACCATTGACGGCACCCGCCAAACCTTGAGCCTGCTCTCAGTATCCTTCCCGTTGGGTTCGTCGGGGAAATCCAGCACGCCCTACGTGAGCACTTCCATCAGCCAAAGCGCTCAGACCACCCTTACCCAGGCCTCATTATCCGGTACGCTCGGCGAGCAGCGCCCACTGAGCTACAGCGTGGATACCTCGCGTGACAGCGCTGCACGCACGACTACACTGGGTGCAGGCCTGCAACAGCAAACCGCCTATGCCAGCATCGGCGGCAGCGTTTCCCAAGGCGAGGATTATTGGCAGATGTCGGCCAACGCGCGCGGTGCGGCAGCACTGCACAGTGGTGGCCTGACGTTGGGGCCTTATCTGGGCGACAGCTTTGCCTTGGTCGAAGCCCAAGGCGCGCGCGGTGCAGCATTGATGAACGCTCAGGGGGCGAGTATCGACGGGCGTGGCTACGCCCTGCTGCCCTCACTATTGCCTTACCGTTACAACAACATTGGTCTGAGCCCGGAGGGCATGAACGATAAAACCGAGTTGGAGGATGCCCAGCGCCGTGTAGCGCCCTACGCCGGGGCAACGTTAAAGGTCACCTTCAAGACTCGACACGGTGATGCCCTGCTCATTCGCACGCATCTGGACAATGGTAAGCAAGTACCGCTGGGTGCCGACGTGCTCGATGCACAAGATCGTGTTATCGGTATGGTTGGGCAAGGCGGCCAGGCTTATGTACGCAGCGAAACCCGGGAAGGCCGCTTGACCCTGCGTTGGGGTGAAGGCCCAGGCGAGCGTTGTGTGCTGGACTACGCAGTCAATGCACAAGCCGCCTCGTCACCCTTGATCCAACTGGACAGCGAATGCCGCTTGCCCGTGAACCAATGACTCCGCCACAGTCCTTATTGAGACATTTCATGTTTGAATCAACCCGACTACGTCTTGCTCTTGTGTTTAGCCTCGGGCTATTTGTGAGTACTTCTGCGCATGCCAACTGCCAACAAAAATACAACGGCTGGGCCAATTGGGATGGCAACTCTGTACAAATCAAGGCCGGACGCATCAACCTCAGCTCAAGCTACCTGCAGCCGGCGGGTACTCCCCTGGCCACCACCATTACCTCGCCTAACGATTGGTTGGGAGCGGATACGGTGTTGTTTGAATGCGACTTGGCCGATAAGGATAGTCTCTACGAATTGTTCGCGACCAATGGCGACGACCGCCTGGGCGGATACTGGGAAATTGGCAACGGCGCAGGCACCGCTATCAACGATGGGCTGCCGGGTGTCTATGCCACGTACTTCCCCTATGTGGGTATAAAGATAACGCACCTGGATTCAGGTAAGGTTTTTTCGCGCTACTGGCAGGAAAGCAAGATCACCCGTTATGACGTGGTCGGCAACAAGCTGCAAGTCAAACCCAAGCATTTGAGCGCACTAAAGGCAGAATTGATCAAGGTTTCCGCTACCCCGCCCGAAGGCGGCAGCGGGAGCAACTATTGTGGCGCGCAGGCACAAGTCGTCAACTCGCAAGCCAGCTATAATTACTCCTGCACGCAGCCTAACGCCTATGTAACGTTCAAGGCGCCCGGGCTTGCTTACGATCCGGTGGGATCTGACAGCAACACCAACTATCGATTTTGGGGGCCCGGCAACGGCATCGCCTACGGTTTACGTAATGCCTCGACCTTGAGCGCGACGTCGACTTGTGTGGCGCGCAATGTCACTCCCGTCGTAACCTTTCCGACCATCAGCGTTCAGCAACTGAGCAGCGGAGAAAGTCGCGAGGCTCAATTCACGGTCGAACTTGAGTGCAGCAACAGCGCAACTTCCGGGGTTCAATCGAGTCAGACCGCGCTCGGTATTCAGGTCTCGCAACCCGCCTTCGCCAAAGCTCAGGAACTGGGCTTCGTCAACAGCTATGGTGGCGTCGATTATCTGCTTTCCAATGGCTATGGCATCGACCCTGGCGTGGCCACCGGGGTTGGGATCAGCCTGCGCGACAGCGCCGCCGGCAACCCGATGAACTTCGTTGGTTGGCCTGGCAATACGGGTGCGAACAACCCTACCGGCAAGCTGGCCGGCTGGTACCCGGTATTGGATCAAGCCACGTCTCAGGGCGAAAGTGCAGCTGGCTATACTCGATACACAAAGGTAATCACTGCCGTTCTGGAAAAGCTGCCACGGCTGCAACCCACTGCAGGTCGAGTCGATGCGACTGCTTATGTGCTGGTAAAAATCCAATGAACCGTGTCAGTCAGCAACTTGCTCTATGGCTCTTGGCCGCACTGCTGGGATTAATCAGTACATCCTGTTCGGCGGGGGTAATGGCGGACCGCACTCGCCTGATTTTTCAGGAAGGGCAAGCACGACAAACGCTCACGCTCGCGAATACCAATGGCTACCCGGTGGTAGTGCAGACCTGGATAGACAAAGGCCAGGGCGACAAACTGCCGCAGAATATCGTGTCAGCCTTTATTGCTATGCCAGCGGTGTTCCGCCTGCAACCTTCTGCACTGCAAAATCTTCAGATAATCTTAACCGATCCAGCGTTACCCAAAGACCGAGAGTCGCTGTTCTGGCTCAACCTGTACGAGATTCCACCCCGTAACGATGCGAGCGCGACGGATGCGACTCGCGTGACCCTAGCCATGAACACACAATTGAAAATTTTCTATCGTCCTAGAGGTCTGCCCTCCTCGCCAGAGCAGCTCACGGATTCACTGCATTTTCGCCTCGAAAAAACCACCCAGGGCGTTACTTTGGTCTGTCGCAACGACAGCCCCTATCATGCTTCATTTGCGTCGCTGGGTTTAATCCGGGATGGGCATGGCGTTGCCCGCGTGACTGACACCGATCTGCTTAGTAGCCCTTACAGTGAACGTCGCTACCACGTTGACCAAAGCCTGCTAAAAAGCCAGGAAACGGTGCAATTGAACTATGATTTGATCGACGACACGGGCCGTATTCGTTCAGGGCGCGCAACGCTGCACTGACCGTTGGCAGGACAAAACGTTGATAGTCCGTAACCCTCTGCGTCTTGCGATGTCTACGTATTTACATGACGTTGCGCGCAGTGCCGCAGGTACCTGTTGGGCATACGCCAAAAACGCAGGCTCCACCCTTCATTAACTGAAAAGTCTGACAACACCAGGGAGATCACCGTGAACCTTCGCATTGTCATCGCCGATGATCACCCGATCGTCCTGCTAGGCACACAACTGTTGTTGGAAAAAAATGGTTGCGGCATCGTTAGCGGCCAAGCCAAAAGCCCTGAAGAACTCGAAGTCGTGTTGAGCAAGACACCTTGTGATCTGTTGGTGACGGATTTCGCCATGCCGGGTAGCCAGCGGGATGGGCTTGCAATGCTCAGACGCCTGAGACAGCTTCACCCGACGTTGAAAATCATCGTTCTCACCTCGCTGCAAAATTCCAGCTTGGTGTTGAGCATCTTGAATTTAAACGTGAACGGGGTGATTGAAAAAAACGCAGACCCGGCAGAGCTGTCGCTCGCTATAAAACACGTCATGAATAACAAAATATTCCTGAGCGACTTTTTCCGCAAAGCACTGGCTGATGAATGCATTATTAGCCCGGAAAAAACCACCATAAAGCTGGCCCCTAAAGAAATCGAAGTCATCCGTCTGCTAGCCGCGGGCTATACCCCCAGCGAAATTGCGGACAAACTATCACGTAGTATAAAAACCATCAGTTGGACCAAAATTTCAGCTAAAGGCAAGTTGGGGATCACGTCTGATGCCGAGCTATTTGAGTACTGCCGCAATGCCAGATTGATCAGCTAGTGAACACGTGCCTCTACATAACGTGAAGGCTCTCGTAGCTTACGGGATAACGCTGTTCACGATCGCGGGTGCATCCAGTGTCGTTGGGGGCAAAAATGGGGGCATTATTAATTTTTAATGGCACGAAACTCACGTTCTAGAGCCTTGTAAAAATGTTTTTTGGCGACCCTGAGAGTCTCTAGGCGCCGCCGGATAGGCTGTTCGGCTGATCATTTCTGCCTTTCCACAAACCATGGAGCTCCATTCACTTCCAGTGGATTGCTACATTGGGGGCATATTTGAGGGCATGATTTACATAGCTATCTGTATAGGTATATGGGTCCACGGTTAAAACGGAAATACCGCGCTGATCATGGTGCCACCCTGGCCACGATTGCTGGCGGTAATAGCGCCACCATGGGCCTGGCAAATCGCACGGGCGATGGAGAGACCTAATCCGCTGCCGCCCGAGTAACGCGCCCTGGAACGCTCCGCACGCCAGAAGCGATCAAATACGCTGTCCAAGTGCTGCGCCTCGATACCGGGGCCGCGGTCCCCGATCTCAATCACCACACGATCTTCGACCTGCCGCGCCATGATGCTCAGCTCGCCGCCTCCTGCCGCGTAGCGCAGCAGGTTATCAATCAGGATATTCAGCACCTGGCCCAAGCGATCGCGATCAGCGTGGATACGAAACCCATCGGCAATACTCACGTGCGTACGCACACAGGCGTCACCCAATTGCGGCTGGAACCAGGCCAATCGTTCGCTCACCAGGGCCGCGAGGGAAAAGTCGCTGCGTTCCAGCACCAACCGACCCGCCCTGGCCATCGACAACAGGTGCAAGTCATCCACCAACTTTCTGAGTTGATCGAGCTGACGCTTGACCATGCCCAATTGTGCTACATCGCTGGGAAACACCTCATCGAGCATGCCCTGCACGCGTCCCATGGCGGCATTCAGGGGCGTGCGCAGTTCATGGGCGATGACCGCGCTTGACTCGCGCACATCCCGCTCGTAACGCTCCAGTTGCGTGGTCATGCTGTTGAAGTCGCTGATCAGGCGTTGCAGTTCGTCGGGCGTGTGTCGGTGAATCGGCAGGCGCGTGAAGAAGTCTCCACCGGCAACCTGCCGTGCCCCTTGGGCTATCGCCGAGAACTGGCTGGACAAGGGGCGCGAAAACCACAAGCCACAGACGATGATAATCGGGATGGCCGCCAACACCAGGCATGCCAGGATCAGCCAGTCGCGATTGGCGATATCCGGCTGGAAAAATTCCACTGGGTAGTATTCGGCTACCAGTTGGCGCAAGCGTGTCTCGTTGAGTTGCGGCTCGGCGCGCAGGTGCAGCAATTCCTCACGCGCTTGCGGCGGCAGGCGCTGCAAGAAATACCAGTCCGAAAGCTTGAAGTTGACCCACATGCACAGGGCAATCACCACCACGGCGCCGATCGCCAATAGGCTCATGCGCATACCGACCCAGCGCCACAGCGGTTTGTCGTTGACCCGAGATTTCTCAAACATGCGGGTTACCTGAACCGATAGCCAATGGAGCGTACGGTCACCAGTACCCCGGCGATGCCATGGGTTTCCAACTTGCGTCGCAGGTTGTGAATATGGGCGTCAACGACCCGGGCCAGGGCTTCGCTCTCCGGTAGGCAGATTTCCAGTAACTCATCACGGGTGAACGCCTTGGACGGTGTCTTGAGCAACGTGACCAGCAGCTTGAACTCCGTCGGCGTCAGGTCCAGCAACTGCGTTGGCGCACCGCGGTGCTCAATGGCCGCCGTGAAGGCAGTGAGGTCAACGCGCAGGTTTTCATGGCGCAGCAGTTGCTCAACCGGTTGGCTGCCCAGGGTACGTCGCAATACCGCATGCACCCGCGCCACCACTTCCCGCGAGCTGTAGGGTTTGACCACGTAGTCATCCGCGCCATAACGCAAGGCGCCGAGTTTTTCCGGCTCATCGCCCATGGCCGTGACCATGATCACCGGCGTATCACTGCTGCGGCGCACGGCGGACAACACTTCAGTGCCACTCAAGCGGGGCAGCATCACGTCCAGCAGGATCAGGTCGGGCTGCCAGCTTTTGTGCAGGTCCAGACCACGCTGACCGTCTTCGGCCAAGGCCACCTCAAAGCCATCCCGGCGCAGATAGGCTTCGAGAATATTGGCGCTGTCGGCATCGTCTTCGACAATGAGGATACGTTTTCCTGACACAAAGAAGCCTCTTGATGAAACCTTGATAATTCACGAACGGTTTATTGAAAGTCCGCTGCCAGTATTGCCCTACGCCCGACTTTCGCGAACCGATCCTATGCCGACCACTGCACCGCTGTCCAAGCCTATCAAGCTGCCTGAACGCCTCGGCGCGGCTTTGCTGCTGGTCGGCATGCTGGCCGGCTGTTCACTGGCGCCGACCTATCACACGCCTGCGTTGCCGGTACCGGACAACCTGCAAGGCACACGGGTAGCGGATGCCCCCTCCTCCATGATCAACGATGTAGAAGCGCTCAGCGAAGAAGAGAAACAGCTGCTGGGCAGCTTGGACTCATCGGCGCAGTTGCCGCACCTGGTTGAACAGGCCCTGGACTACAACCGTGATCTGCGCCTGGCGTTGCTGCGTGTCGAGCAAGCCCGCGCCCAGTTCGGTATTTCCCGCGCCGATCGCCTGCCCACCGTGGCCTTAGGGCTGCAACGCAACCGCCAGCACTTGCACGACAAGGCCGCCGACGAACGCTATGGGCAGGACATCGCGGTGGCGTCCGTGGGTATTTCGGACTTTGAGCTGGATT
Source organism: Pseudomonas sp. A39 (assembly GCF_058145955.1). Taxonomy (NCBI): domain Bacteria; kingdom Pseudomonadati; phylum Pseudomonadota; class Gammaproteobacteria; order Pseudomonadales; family Pseudomonadaceae; genus Pseudomonas; species Pseudomonas sp. A39. The sequence goes on along the minus strand of NZ_JBYVMD010000017.1, from coordinate 63,138 downwards.
TTTTCGGACGCGTGCGCAGCCTGTCCGAAGCGGCGCGACATGATTACCTGGCCACGCGCTACGGTACCCAGGCCGCTCGTAAGGCGCTGATCGTCGAAGTGGCGCGGCTATATTTGCAGGAACGCTTGCAGGCCGACGTTAGGGCCGAAACCCAGTCCATTCTCGACAACCAGAACCAGCTGCTGAGCGTGCTCGACGGTCAGCAAAAAGCAGGTCTAGTGGCGCAGGACACGGTTGACACTCAGCGCATGCAGGTCCGTCGTTCCGCGCTGCAACTTGAGGATGCGAGCGCTGAACATGCGCGTGCGCAACAGGCGTTGTCGTGGGTCACAGGGTATCAAGTCGCCCCTCTGGCAGCGGCGGCACAAAGCCCAGTCATCGATCTCAACCCACCGTCATGGCTGGTCGATCTGCCGTCACAGCGGCTTTTGCAGCGCTTCGATGTGCGCCAATGCGAGGAAACCCTGCGCGCCGCGAACGCCAACATCGGCGCCGCGCGAGCAGCGTTCTTCCCCTCGATCACCTTGAGCACCGGCGCGGGCATCGCCAGCCCGCGCTTGAGCAACTTGTTTTCATCCGGCAGCGGCGCCTGGCTGTTCACCCCGCAACTGAACCTTCCGCTGTTCGACGGTGGCCGCAACCAGGCCGACCTGGATCTCGCGACCGCTCGCCAACAATCAGCCGTCGCCCAATACGAAAAGACCGTGCAGGACGCCTTCCGCGAAATCGCCGACCTGTTGACTCAACGTCAGCAAGCGTTGGCCAACGCCACCACGCAAATTGATCTGGCGGCATTGACCGCATTGAAGGCCAAGCGTCTGGACCAACAGATTGCCTCCGGTGCGGCTGCACGCTCAGAACACCCGGCCGCCTCAATTCGTCTGGCTGAATCCGCCATCGAATTACGCAAGGCCACCTACCAGTTGCTGTTCAACCGCCTGGCGCTGTATCGCGCGCTGTCCGGCGCACCGCTATTTTCCTCCGCTGAAAGGGTTTCACCATGAACTTGACCACTCCCCCTACCCGCACCGTGCTGTGGGGCGCCGCCTTGGTGGCCTGCACGCTCGCGACCCCAGCACAGGCGGCAGACGCCAACCCCGCAGCCGACAAAGCCACCGCCACCTTGGGCCTTGGCATGGGTGTCACGCCGCGCTACATGGGTGCCAACCGCTACCGCGCGCTCGTGCTGCCGATGTTCAGCATCCAGCGCGGCGTGCTGTTCGCCGACACCACCCGCGGTGTCGGCCTGCAATTTCAATCCGACAGCGGCTTGGGTGCCAGCGCGGCGATCAACTACGACCTGGGCCGTAAGGAAAAGGACAGCACCAGCCGCCCCGGCGACCGCGAGCTGAACGGCATGGGTGATGTCAGCGGTGCCACCGTCGCCGACTTCACCCTCAGCCAGCAACTGCTTGACTGGCTGTCGGTCAGTGGCGAAGCCGAACTGCGCATGGCCGGCGAGCATCGCGGTAACCGCTACCGATTCGGCCTGGAAGGCATCCTGTTCCACTCCGACAGCGACACCCTGGCTCTGGACATCGACGCCCATGCCGGTGATGGCCGCTACAACCAGACCTTCTTCGGCGTCACCCAGGCGCAAAGCCAGCGTTCGCTCTATGGAAAATACAGCGCCGATGCCGGGATCTATGCCTACTCCGCCGCCTTGAACTGGCAGCACGGCCTGGACGCGCACTGGTCGACGCTGGTCAGCCTGACGCTGACCCAGTACGCCGACCAGGCCCGTAACAGCCCGCTGGTCCGACGTGAATGCGCCGGCCTGGGCATGTTCGCCATCAACTACACCTTCTGATAACGAGATCCTGGGCATGCATGGTTTTCCTCAGTTGTTTCGTCCCTGGGCGCGTCCCCTGATGCTCGGCATAGCCTGCCTCATGGTGGCCGCCTGTTCGCGCGAGGAACCGGTGCCGGAGCCTGCAATCAGGTCCGTCAAAGTCACCACCGTGCACGCCACAGAGGTTGACGCTGCGCCGTTGACCGGTGTGGTACGCCAACGCCAACGCGCAGCCCTGGCCTTCGAAGGCGCGGGCCGATTGGTGACGTTGAACGTCGACGTCGGCGATACCGTAAAAAAAGGCCAGGTGCTGGCAAGCCTGGACACTGCAGCCGTGCGGTTGCGTCTGAAACAAGCGCAGGCGGCCTTGTTCGCCAGCGTGGCGCAAACCGGCGAGCGCAAGCGCAACAAGGTCCGCCAGCAACAGCTGTTTACCCAGGGCAGTGTCGCGGCCAGCGCTGTGGAGCAAGCTGAAGCGGCGTGGCAAGCGGCCGTCGCGCAGCAGACCGCCGATGAAGCGGCGCTGGACCTGGTACGGCGCGATCAGCGCCAGGGCCAACTGATTGCGCCGTTTGACGGCCGCGTCGTGGCAAGACCCGCGCAGTTGTACAGCGAGTTGTCGCCCGGCCAAGTGGTGATGGAGCTGGAGGCCGGCGGCGCGTTGCAGGTCATCGTGCAAATCCCGGTGGAACAGGCCGCGGGCCTCAAGCCTGGGGACCACGCCGTCGCAGCCGACCCGGCAGCACCCGGCTCAACCCTGCCGTTGGTGCTCGAAGGCTTGTCGGCGCGGGCGCAGAACGGCCTGTTGCAAAGCGCGCGTTTCCGCCTGAACGCCCGCGACCTCGCACTCCCCAGCGGCGTAAACCTCAACGTGCGATTGGCGGCCCCTGCCGCGCCCGCGTTGTCGATTCCAACCCAGGCCCTTCGCATGGGCGGCGACGCCAGCCAGGTGCAGGTATTTGTCTATGACCCGACCCAGGGCAAGGTAGCCCTGCGTGACATTACGATCGGCCTGATCGACCAGGGCCGTGTCGCCATCGACAACGGCCTCAAGGACGGCGAGCAAGTGGTCGTCACCGGCGTCGCGTTTCTCAGTGACGGTCAGCCCGTCAACCTGCTAGCGCCTTCCAGTCGCTTGAGCACAACCGAATGATCAACCTGACCCGACACGCCTTGGGCGCAAGCCGCCTGACGCTATTCACCGCGCTGTTGATCCTGATCGCAGGCGTGGCAACGTTCCTGAGTTTCCCGACCCAGGAAGAACCCTCGGTGACCATCCGCGATGCGCTGGTGAGCATCCAGTTCCCCGGTCTGCCCAGCGAACGTGCCGAAGAGCTGCTGGCGCGACCAACGGAAGAAAAACTTCGCGAGCTGTCGCAGATCAAAAATATCGTGACCACCGTTCACCCCGGCAGCGTGGTTATCCAGGTGACGGCGCGCGACGAAATCAAGGACCTGGGGGTGCTGTGGCAACAAGTGCGCAACAAGGTCGCCGAAGCCGGCGCCGGCTTTCCACCGGGCACCCAAGGGCCGTTTGTCGACGATAATTTCGGGCGCGTCGCCGTCGCATCCATCGCGATTACCGCGCCCGGCTACAGCATGAGCGAGATGCGCGGGCCGCTGAAGCGCCTGCGCGACCAGTTGGGCGGGCTACCCGGCATCGGGCAAGTGACGCTGCACGGCATGCAGGACCAGCAGTTGTCGATCGACTTCAACCCGCAGCGCCTGGCGGGGCTGGGCTTATCTCCCCAGCAACTGTTCCAGCAATTGCAGCAACAGAATGTGTTGGCCCCCGGCGGTATCGCCAACATTGGCGGGCAGATCACCACCCTGACCGTAACCGGTGAAGTGCTCAGCGTGGAGCAACTGCGCCAGCTGCCGATCCAACTGCCCGGTGTAGACGGCACCACGCAATCGGTAGCACTCGGCGCCATCGCGCAGATCTCGGTGATGGCTGCCGACCCTCCCCAGACCGCTGCGGTGTATCAAGGCCAGGACGCGGTGGTGCTGGCTGTGTCCATGGCTGCGGGACAGAACATCCATCAGTTCGGCACAGCCCTGCGCGCTCGTTTGGCACAGTTGGAACAGCAACTTCCGCTGGGCTTTACCGCCCATGTGGTGACGTTCCAAGCCGATGTGGTCGATCAGCAGATGGCCAAGATGAAGCACGTAATGATCGAGACGGTGGTCATCGTCATGGCCGTGGTCATGCTATTCCTCGGCTGGCGAACCGGGCTGGTGGTCGGCGCCATTGTGCCGCTGACCATCCTAGGCACGTTGATCGCCATGCGCATGCTGGGGGTCGAGCTGCAAACCGTGTCCATCGCCGCGATTATCCTCGCCCTGGGCCTGCTGGTGGACAACGGCATTGTGATTGCCGAGGACATCGAGCGCCGACTGCATGCCGGTGAGGATCGGCGCCAGGCCTGCGAAGACGCCGGGCGCACCCTGGCGGTTCCACTATTGACCTCGTCACTCGTGATCGTGCTGGCCTTCTCGCCGTTCTTCCTGGGGCAGACCAGCACCAATGAATACCTGCGATCATTGGCCGTCGTGCTGGCCCTGACCCTGCTCGGCTCGTGGTTGCTGAGCATCACCGTTACGCCGCTGCTGTGCCTGTATTTCGCCAAGGCTGCCCCCCAGGACGCGCCAGAGGACGGTTATGACAGCGGTTTTTACCGTGGCTATCGGGCCGTTATCCGTCGGGTGCTGCAGCACAAAGCGCTGTTTGTGATGGCCATGCTGGTGCTACTCGCCGCCGCGATCTTCGAACTGATGCGCGTGCCTTATGATTTTCTGCCTCAGTCCGACCGCTTGCAGTTCCAGGTACCCATCACCCTGGAGCCTGGCAGCGGTTCGCGCAAGACCTTGCAAAGCGTGCGTGACATCAGCCTGTGGCTGAGCAAGGACCCCCAGGTGGCCGACAGCATCGGCTACGTGGGCGATGGCGGGCCGCGTATCGTGCTGGGCCTCAACCCGCCTTTGCCGGCACCGGAAACTGCGTACTTCACCGTCAGCGTCAAGGCCGGTACGGATATCGATGCCGTCATTGCCAACACGCGCAGCTATTTGCTCAAGCAACATCCGGAACTGCGCGCCGAACCCAAGCGTTTTTCCCTGGGTACCACCGAGGCCGGTGTCGCGATCTATCGCGTGCTGGGCCCGGACGAACAGGTATTGCGTAGCCTGGCCGGCCAGATCGAAAAAGCCCTGCGTGCCTTGCCGGGCACCCTGGATGTGCGCGATGACTGGGGCAACCACCTGACGCGTTATACCGTCGAGGTCAATCAGCACAGTGCGCGGCGCGCCGGTGTCGACACCCAAGCCATTGCCCAGGCCCTGCAACTGCACTTCGGCGGCCTCCAGGTGTCGTCATTGCAGGACAACCAGACCCGGGTCCCGCTGGTGGTGCGCGAGCCTTCGACGACAACCGATGCCTCCCCCGATCTGCGCGGCATCCTGCTTTACCCGGCCGACGGCTCGCCCCCCTTGCCGTTGGCGGCCGTTGTCCGCATCGTTGCGTCGAGCGAACCCTCCACCCTGATGCGGCGCAATCAGGAACGCGCCATCACCGTGGTCGGTCACAACCCGTCGTTGACGGCGACGTCCATCGTCGAACGGTTGGCGCCGCAGGTGGCGGCACTGCCCCTGCCGCCGGGATACCGCATTGAGCTGGGCGGCGAAATCGAAGACTCGGCGGACGCCAACCAGGCGCTGTTGCAATACCTGCCCCACGCGCTGATCGCCATGCTGCTGTTGTTCGTCTGGCAATTCAATTCGTTGCGCAAGGTGCTGATCGTCGTCTCTGCCATTCCCTTCGTATTGATCGGCGTTGCGGTGGCGCTGCTGATCACAGGCTACCCGTTCGGCTTCATGGCCACGTTCGGCCTGTTGTCCTTGGCGGGGATTATCGTCAACAACGCGGTGTTGCTGCTGGAACGGATTGAGGCGGAACTCCACGATGGCCTGCCGGTGTACGAGGCGGTGGTGAATGCTGCCGTGAAACGCCTGCGCCCCATCGTCATGACCAAGCTGACCTGCATTATCGGGTTGATCCCGCTGATGCTCTTCGCCGGCCCACTGTGGGAAGGCATGGCGATCACGCTGATGGGTGGCCTGGCGCTGGGCACATTGGTGACCCTTGGGTTGATTCCGGTGCTCTATGTAGTGCTGTTCAATAAAAAATCGGCCGACACCCCTGTGCAATAGTCGCGCGAAACATGGGAAAAAATCGCTACACATTCCTATGATTTATAGGTGATACGTTCAAGCAGGCATCGTTATCATGACCCGCTAATACCTTTGCCCGTTCAACAGCGAACACCATCGAAGCGAGAAGCGCGTCCATGAGTCTCAATACCTGCAGGGTGATGCATTTTTTGCGCAATGCCGCGATCAGGCTCGGCGGGCAAGAAAAGCCGGCGGCCCACCTGAAGGCACAGAAAATGCCTGTTCGGCACCTGTTCAGCGCAGGCAGTCCTCACGCGCATTTGTGCACCTGGTGATGCGAGCCAACTGACAGGGTATGCTCGACCGGAGAGGGTCTTTGTTGCGCTGGAAGAAGCCAAAGACCGCTGCCCCAGTGCCTATTTATGAGAGGTTGAGCATGAAACTGACAGATTTTGAGGTCCTTAGCTTCGACTGCTACGGCACACTGATTGATTGGGAAAGTGGCATCTTCAATGCCTTGAAGCCGCTGGTGGTCCGTTCGGGAAAAAAACTTACTCGCGATCAGATTCTTGAGGTGTTCGGTCGGCACGAGTCGCCACAGCAAAAAGCCACACCGACGGCACTCTACTCAGATATTTTGCGCAAAGTGTACGACCGCATTGCGAAAGAATGGAACGTCGAGATCGATCAAAAAGAGCGCGAGGCGTTTGGAACTTCCGTCCAGCACTGGCCGCCTTTTCCTGACTCGATCAAGGCACTCAACTACTTCAAGCAATTCCATAAGCTTGCCATCCTATCCAACATTGACCGCGGCGAATTCGAATTCAGCAAAGAGAAACTGGGCGTTGAATTCGACTGCGTCGTCACGGCTCAAGACGTTGGCTCTTATAAACCCGACCCCAGAAACTTTGCTTACTTGATGGACGCCCTGGGGAAAATGGGCTTTGAAAAAACATCCATCCTCCATGTGGCCGAAAGCCTGTATCACGACCACGTGCCGGCCAACGCGGCTGGGCTGGCCAGCTCGTGGATTCATCGTCGTCACGGCAAAGAAGGCTTTGGCGCGATCCATGTCCCCGCGACTGAAGCCACCTACAACTTCCGTTTTATCAGTTTGGCAAAAATGGTTGAGAGCCATAAAAAACTGATATTGGAAAAGACCGACAACGTGATTGTCTGACTCCCCTACTATCTGCAGCGAGTGATATGTCGAGCCGTAACCCCTCTTCTTCTTTTTATCTTATGGCTGCGGCCGGTGCGATTCTGATCTGGAGCACCCTGGCAGTCAGCGTGACGTTCTGCAACACGCTAAATCCAATGTTTATCACGGGAGCCGCGTTGTCGGTGGGCGGCATTATTGGATTGCCCTGGCTACGCTTCTGGAAAATGCCCAAGCGATTGTTGGCGGTCGGTACTGCTTGCATGCTCGGTTATCACGTTATCTATTTCTACGCGCTGCAGTTGGCCGACCCGATTGGCGTGAGCCTTATCCATTATCTATGGCCGATATTGATCGTATTACTGGGTCCACTCTTCGTCCAAAACGGGAAGGCCTCATTGCGTTGCCTGCTTGCGGGAGTGGCAGGCTTCGTTGGTGCCTTGGTCAGTTGCCGACCAGGGCAGCTTGATGACTTGAGCAACCTGGCAGGCTACGGGCTCGCGTTTTTATCTGCAGTGGTCTGGGCGGCGTACTCCCTGACATCAAAGAGGTTCCCAGAGGTCAAAAGTGCCTCTGTTGGCTTGTTTTGCATGATCTCCGGGCTGGCCTGCCTGACTCTGTATCTAAGCAGTGCGCCTTGGCCCACATTGACCACGAATGAGAGCCTGGCGCTGCTGTATATGGGCGTAGGCCCCATGGGCGGCGCTTTTTATCTGTGGGACTTTGCAATGAAGAAGGCGGACCACCAGACAGTCGCCGTTTTAAGCTACGCGACGCCCGTTTTATCCACGGCCTTTTTAGCCTTCTATTTAGGCCAAGGCATGGAGGTATCCATCTGGATAGGTGCCGCATTGGTAGCGCTATCGATGGCCATGGCAGCAGGCGGCAGTACTGCGCCCCAAAACCATCAAAGCACCAGTGCCTGGTTTAAGCGCTACAGCAAAGGGACAACCGTTCCATCAGGATCTGACGCTCAGCTTTAGTAACCACCCTATACCGAACCCAAGCGTTTTTTACTCGTCATGCTCCAAGCGATACATCTCTGCAGCGACTTGAATTTGAAACCGCGATTCCGGGTTTTCCAGGGAGATGTCGAGCAACTTCTCAATACGGGCCAAACGGTAGCGTAAGGTACTGATATGCACCTCCAGCACCTTTGCAGTATTGGCTAACTGAAAACCTTCGCTGGATAAGGCACAGACTGTTTCCAGCAGCATGGTGCCGTTCTTTCGATTGGCCAGAGGTTCGATCAGCCGCTGAAGCAGCATCCCACGCGCTTTTTTGTCGCCCATCAAGGCCCGTGGAAACAAAACTTCGTTGAACACATGAAGACGCCCTGGCCGCAGCAAGGGCACCAATGCCGCCACATCTTCAGCTCCTTGAGCCATGCCTGAAACACCTCGATGGACGCGACTGACAGCCATCGCCCCACCTTCGTGACGCAACTGCTTCCAGATCGTTTCGGGCGCGAGCGTCGCCGGAATAATAAAGCTGATCTGGTTCAGCGACACTGAAATCAACGGCGAAATGCTGCTGGCTATCATCAGATTAAACACGCGCGCGGTTTTTTCCTTTCTCCGCTTGAAGCCTTCCAGACTCAGCGGAATAGGTTCGTCCAACAGCACCAGGCAGATCCTGTAATCGCGGGTTTCGCTCCACCCCGACACCAGGGCTCGCTCAATCGCGCTGGGTGTCTCTGGAAACTTACCCTCCAGCAGCCCCGCCACCAGTGCATGGCCCAGCCGAGTCTCTTGGTCCAGCAACTCTCGCTGGTGGGAAAGATGCAGCGCAGCAATGACCGCCGAGTGCTCAAGCGCTCGGGAATGCAGCTCCTCAAATTGATCCTTGGGGCTTTCAAGCCAAACGATGCCGGCAACCTCCCCTTGCAGCCATATCGCGCAGCCAAGCCTGAAACGAGGCCGGCTATCCGAGAGGTTGATCGATAAGGTCTGCGACTCATCAAAGCGGTGTTCCAGAGGGCGTTCGGCGATAAATTTTGTAATCAGATCGCGTTCAAACTGCTCGTTCGTATCGATGTCATGCTCGCTCAAAATATCCCCGGAAGCCGAGACGACCAGGGCGGACACCTCCAGGGCACTGGCCAACGCGCTGCCCAGGCTATCAAGGTTGTCGGCCTCGATAGCGGCCTTGGTCAACTTGCGATGGATCAAATCCGAGCGCTGAATGATTTCGGTCTGCAGGTTGATGATCTTGGCCAGGATCTCTTGCGTGATTGCACTGAAGGGCACCTCCCATGGCAGCTCCAACAGTGGAAAGTTGCACTGTTCGGCTTCAGCAATGGTGGCTTGCGAGAAATGCTCGCGGAAATGCGGCACCGCAAGCACTACGCCAGCGAGCCCCAGATCGTTGAGTGTTCGCACCAGCCCCCGGCTTTCTTCATCGTCCTGAGGCCAGTTGTAGCCGGTGGTAAGCAACACGTCTCCCACCTTCAACCACTGCGTGATATCAGGGTGATCGATAATGTGGACCCAGGCGATTTGCCGATCCAGGCCATTGGCTCCCGCCACGACGGTGGCCTGCCGCAGGATGGTCTGCTCTAGTGCGGTAGATAGTTTCATTACTTGTCCACAAGTGGAGGGCCGACCGAGGTGTGCCAATAAACACGATCACGGGTGTATCGAGCGTTTCACTTTAAACCGCATGTAGCAGCACTATTACCTACTTAGAGTAGGTCAAAATCAAATAAACATCCTACTTTACACACTATCCATGCTGTTTTCTCTCACCTCATGTGTGCCGATGACCGCCGCCCGCGGATTGGCGGAACACCGCTCGACAGGCGCCAGGACTAAAGCCCACCATCTTCATGCACAAAGCAGGATAAACCCTGAATAACCTGCTGCCTTTTGTAGGTGGTTTGGCCATTTAACAGTTCCTATGATTGTAAAACGTGAACACGGGTCCCCACCGCAGGGAGCATCGGTGCAAGCTCACTTTAAAATGTCAGGAGCGATGTATGACGCCATACGAAGCGTTTTCCAGTGTCGACATGCGAGTCGGCCAAGTAACCAAAGTTGAAATAAATGATAAGGCAAAGAAACCTGCCTACAAGTTCTGGATCGACTTTGGTGAATTGGGTGTAAAAACCACGAGCGCGCAATACACCCGTCTTTATTCAGCAGAAGAGCTGGTGGGTGAATATGTCGTTTGCGTGGTTAACCTGGGCACTCGAAACATCGCTGGCTTTGCCTCAGAAGTACTGATGCTGGGTGCGGAAACAACGCCTGGCGATGTGGTTTTTCTTAAACCGGAACGCCCGATCACACCTGGCCAAAAAATCTTTTAAACGTACACCGACGCCGAACGGCATCGGCCTATGAAGTTGGTCTCGAATAACGCTACGTCATACCGATGGGTATATTGAGAGGAAAGGCAATGAAACTCACTGATTTCACCACACTGTCGTTCGATTGCTACGGCACCCTGATTGATTGGGAAAGCGGTATCGTAAACGGCCTCCAGCCGCTGGCTGATCGCAGCGGCAAAGGGCTGGATCGCGAGCAGATTCTGGAAGTGTTTGGCCGCCATGAATCGCCGCAACAAACGCTGACCCCAGGCGCTTTGTACCCGACCATTCTGGGCGCGGTGTATGACCGCATTGCCACCGAATGGGAGCTTGAACCCATCGCCGCCGAACGCGAAAAGTTCGCCACGTCGGTCAAGGACTGGCCTGCATTCCCTGACTCGGCAGAAGCCCTGCGGTACCTGAAACAGCATTACAAACTGGTGATTCTGTCCAACATCGACCGTACCGAATTCAAGTTCAGTGAAGCGAAGCTGGGTGTTGAGTTCGATCACATTGTGACAGCTCAGGATGTGGGCTCCTACAAACCGAACCCCAACAACTTCACCTACATGATTGATCTGTTGGCCGAGGCCGGCATTGCAAAAGACGATATCCTGCATACCGCAGAAAGCCTGTATCACGACCATGTTCCAGGCAAAGTTGCCGGCTTGGCGGGTGCATGGATTCATCGTCGTCATGGCAAGGAAGGTTTCGGCGCAACGCATGTACCGGCGACCGAAGCCAAGTACGACTTCCGTTTTATCAGCATGGCAGACATGGTCGAAGCTCATAAGAAACTGGTGAGCTGACAGTCACGTGCTATTGGCTGATGCCACCTGAGCGTGGCATCAGCTTTCGCCTGCCGGGTGACCATTAACCCGCCGGTACCTTATTTATTACTTCTTTTGGATCGCAGTACTGGGCTGTCTGAAAGAACGTTGCCGCTCGTTTCGTATTAACGGCGCCAGATGATAACGCTTGGCCAGCGCTTCTGTGAGCGCTGAATAACTAACGGAATTTTTAGAATGAGTGACATTAATTCAAACCCGGTTTTGGCCGCACGAGAAACCCACGTGTCTCGCGGTGTAGCGTCCGCACACCCAATCGTTATCAGCCGTGCAGCCGGCAGTTATGTCTGGGATACGGATGGCAAAAAATACTTGGATTTCGTGGGTGGGATTGGCGTACTGAACGTAGGGCACAACCACCCCGCGGTCGTTGATGCGATCAAGAAACAAATCGACAGTTTTACCCACGTCTGCTTTCAAGTTGGGGCTTATGAACCTTATGTGGAACTCGCGGGCAAACTGAATGCACTGGTAGGCGCTGGAGCGCCCTATAAGTCAGTGTTCCTCACGACAGGCGCTGAAGCCGTTGAAAACGCCATCAAAATCGCGCGCAGCCACACACGCCGCTCCGGGGTGATCGCATTTCGCGGTGGTTTCCATGGTCGCACGCTGCTGGGGATCTCGCTGACCGGATTCAGCCAACCGTACAAGCAGAACTTCGGCCCTTTCGCACCTGACGTTCATCACGCGACTTACCCGAATGAGTATCGCGGTGTTTCGACCGAACAGGCACTCGCCTCACTTCAGGACATTTTCGATACGCAGATTTTGCCCGAGCGCGTTGCGGCCATCATCATTGAGCCGGTGCTCGGCGACGGCGGTTTCGTGGCAGCCCCACCCGCTTTCATGAAAGCACTGCGTGAACTGACCACACGTCACGGCATTGTGCTCATCTGCGATGAAATCCAAACGGGCTTTGGCCGCACCGGCAAGATGTTCGGGTTTGAGCACTCAGGCATCCAGCCGGACCTGGTTACCGTTGCCAAAAGCTTGGCTGGCGGGATCCCTTTGTCGGGGGTAGTGGGTAAAGCCGAGATCATGGATGCCCCTGCGCCTGGCGGCTTGGGCGGCACCTACGGCGGCAATCCACTGGGCTGCGCGGCTGGCCTGGCGGTGCTGTCCATTTTCGAAAACGAGCATCTGCTGGAACGCAGCCAAGGCATTGGCCAACAGTTGATGACAGGGTTCGAAAAACTGAAAGCCCGCCTGCCACAGATCGGTGATGTACGCACCCTGGGAGCGATGGCTGCGGTTGAGTTTGTCACCGACAGAGCCAGCAAGGCACCGGACGGTGAGATCGCACAAAAAGTCATCGAGCAGGCGCGGTTGCGCGGGCTGTTGCTGATCAAATGCGGGATTCACCGAAACATCGTGCGCTTCCTGTGCCCTCTCAATACCTCCGAGAGTGATGTCGAGGACGCATTGAACCTGTTTGAGCTGGCGCTGGAGGCCAGCCTTTGATTCATCGCCCTCTGCGAGACGGCAAATGAATCAGCAAAAGTCGCCTCGGTTGGCGACTTTTGCATTGCAGCATACGCCGAGTGTGGTGTTCATTAGAGAGGCGAATGGAGATGCACGATCTAAACAGGCTTGACCGCATAGATATTTCCATTCTTGCCCAACTGCAAAAGGACAGCTCATTGACCAATGCGGCCCTGGCTGAAAGAGTCAACCTTTCGCCAAGCCCGTGCTACATCCGGGTCAAACGCCTGGAAAAAAGTGGCTACATCTTGCGATATTCCGCAACCCTGAACATCGCAAAGATAGCCGACTCACTGACCATCTATTCTGAAATCGAGTTGGACCAGCATCGTAAAGAGAGCTTTCAGCGATTCGAAGTCGCCATTGGCAAGTATCCCGAGGTGCAGGAGTGCTACATGGTGACCGGTAAAATAGACTATGTATTGAAGTTCACCTGCAAAAGTGTGGTTGAATATCAAGCCATCATGGATGAGCTATTGCAAAGCAATTGCGGCGTTGCACGATTTCATACGTTCTTTGTGACTAAAACAGTATTTCGCAGGGACGGTGTCGATTTACAGGCACTTCTGTAGTCCAGAAATGCCTGATAACGCTACCGATGCGCGTAAGCGCCCATAGCGCTCACCGTTCGCTTCCACAGCTCTATGTAGGCCTCTTCGGTCATATAGGCGGCATGCGGGGTCAAGGTTACATCTTCCCTGTCACACCATAGATCATTCGCCTCAATCGGCTCTTGCCAGTAGACGTCTAGCGCGGCGTGCCCGACATGACCTGAATGCAGCGCTTGAGCAAGGTCGTCCTGATTGATCAACCCGGCGCGAGCGGTGTTGATTAACAGTGCTCCCGGGTTAAGCAAGCGCAGGCGCGCGCTATTGAGAAAGCCTGCGGTCTGATCATTAAGTGCCACGTGCAGTGACACGACCTCTGCCCCGGTAAGCACCCGCTCTAAGTCCGGCTCAAAATGGGCTGTATCCACCGGCGTACGATTCCACACTGAAACACACATGCCCAGCGCACTTGCCATTTCGGCGTAGCAGCGGCCGACCTCTCCGAAACCAATCACTGCAACCTTGCGACCTTTAAGCTGCATGCCGCCCCGTGGTCGCCAAACGCCGCGAACCATGTCCTTTACCATTGGCCCTAACTTGCGCGCCGCAGCAAACGTCAACGCCATGGCATGCTCAGCGACTGCCGTACTGCCATATCCAGGTGTGGTACTCACGGCAATGTTGTTGGCCTTCGCCCATTCCAGTGGAAGGTATGTGCCGGCGCCCGTGCCCATGAAAACGATCGCTTTTAGATGAGGGCATGCAGCCAGCGTCTGTGCCGTGATCACAGTGTGTTCAACCAGCATGACCTCGGCGGTTTGACACAACGCAAGGACATCCGCAGCAGTCGGCTCACCGACATGTATATAAGTCCCCTCCGGAATAACCAAGCGACCTGTCTCAAACAGCGCGTTAAGCTCGTGCGTACAATCAACCAATACAACCTTCATGAAATAGCCTCCGTTAGTCGTCAACACAGACTAAGTCAGCGCCTTTTAAAAAATAACTTTAATGCTTCATTGAAAAGAGAATTTGCATCGTCACGAGTGATGTTTCGAATAAAAAATAATAAGCCGATGCTCATAATCAAGTGGCAGTGCAGCGGGTGACTATTGCCAGGCAGTACATGCAATGAGCCAGGGACTACTTCGTCACGGCCAAACGATAACGATGTTTATATTCAAAAGGTCTGATTATGAAAGTGTTGGTGCTGGGTGCAGGTCTTGCCGGGATTCCTTCAGCTTACTATTTGGCCCGGGACGGTCATGAAGTCACTGTGATTGATCGCCAGTCCGCGCCGGCCATGGAGACAAGCTTTGCCAACGGAAGCCTGCTTTGCCAGGGCCACTCGTACCCGTGGGCTAGTCCGGCGGCGCCACGCATCATGCTCAAATCTTTTTTCCGAAATGACCAGGCGTTGCGCATTACACCCAAGATCGACCCAAGACTGTGGTCCTGGCTCATCAAGTTTCTCTGCGAATGCCCAAGAGCGCGTGCAGATAAGCACGCAGCCACCCGCCTGAGATTGGCCGCCTATTCTCAGGCGGTCATGAAAGAGGTGGTGAGCGATACCCAAATCGAGTTCCATCACATCGATAAGGGCCTTCTGTATGTCTATCGAACGCACCATTCGATGGAAGAAGGCTTGCGCCAAATGCGCTTTCTGGAACAAGCAGGATTGAACATTGAGGTGGTGTCCGGAGCGCGTGTCGCTGAGCTTGAGCCCGCACTCAAACCTGTCGCCGATAAACTGGTGGGAGGCGTTTACGTACCGTCTGATGGAACGGGCGACGCCCGGCTGTTCACGGCCGAATTAGCTCGCGTGTGTGCGGAACGTGGCGTCAAGTTCATGTTCAACACCCAAGTACTGGGCCTTGATATCGACAACAGAAAAGTGCGCGCAGTCAGCACGTCTAAGGGGTTGATCGCTGCAGACGCTATTGTCGTCGCCATGGGGTCTTACTCATCCATTCTATTGCGCAAGCACGGCGTAAACATTGATGTATTCCCCGTCAAAGGCTACTCCATGACTGTTCCTATCGAGCGGCCCGAAGAAGCCCCGACGATGGGCGGGCTCGACGAAGATAATCTTTTGGCATTTTCCGTACTGGGAGATCGCTTGCGCCTGACCGCAACAGCGGAGTTCAGCGGCTATGACATGAGCATTTCGCGCGACGACTTTCGCTACATGACACAGGCCGCAAAAGACCTGTTCCCAACCATTGGCGATTACAGCAAGGCAGAACTGTGGTGCGGCCTGCGCCCCGCTACACCGGACGGCAACCCGCTATTTGGTGCAACACCGATCAGCAACCTTTTCCTCAATACAGGTCATGGCTCCCAAGGGTGGACCATGTCCTGCGGCAGCGGGAAGGTGACTGCCGACCTCATCGGGGGTCGTACACCAGACCTGGATATAAGCGCAATGCTGTATCAGTAGCCCCTCCCTTACTGCCTGTCATAGGAGAGAACTGCCGTTCTTTCCTATGCCGTATTTGTAGTTCGAATTCACCGCGCTCTTTACTCTAAAGATGAGTCGACTTGGAGGTTTGCCATGCCATTAACCTTAATCGAAACCTGTCGCAAACATACCGATGATGAAATAGAGCAGTTGTTGCAGGCGATCTATGAGGCGCAGCTAAATGCATTCAATGCGCCCGCCTCAGATCGGCAGTTGCGTTATGTCGAACACAACCCTAAGCAATTTTTTACGCCGCCAGACAGCTCGAAGAACTTTACCCTTATTACGATCCAACTGTTTTCCGGGCGTACAGATGTCGCCAAACAAATGCTGTACCAAGAGATCATCAAACGCCTCGGCGCCTTAGGCATACACGAGATTGATATTTTTATCAGTTTGATTGAATCGCCCCGCGAAAACTGGTGTATCCGAAATGGTCGGCCTGCGCCGTAGCGACTTTTTCTCGCAGTATCAAGCACGCTATACGGCGCGATTGAACTGTCATTATGTTATGGAGGTAACATGTCTTTCGCTCTTGAAAATACCGAATTATTGCTCCAGATGAACTTCATCGACGGCGCATGGTGCGATGCCCGCAGCAAGAACATACTGCCGGTAATCAACCCGGCCACGGGCGACGTGTACGCCACTGTTCCCGACAGTGATGAAGTTGACGCCAAGGCTGCCGTCGACGCGGCGGCGGCGGCGTTCACGAACTGGAAAAGGGTTCCTGCGAAACAACGTGCCAACATCCTCAAGCGTTGGAACGACTTGATCCTGGCGAACGCCCAGGACCTGGGGAAAATCATTTCCTCGGAACAGGGCAAGCCGCTGGCAGAAGGTGTAGGAGAGGTCGCTTACGCGGCCAGTTACGTTGAGTGGTTCGCCGAGGAGGCGACACGTTCCAATGGAGAGATCATCCCTTCTCCAGCGACCGGACGGCGTATGGCTGCGCATAAAGAGCCCGTGGGCGTCATTGCGGCGATCACCCCCTGGAATTTCCCTGCTGCGATGATCGCTCGCAAAATCGCGCCAGCCTTGGCAGCAGGCTGTACGGTGGTGTGCAAACCTGCGGCAGAAACCCCTTTGACGTCCCTGGCACTGGTCAAGCTGGCCGAATTGGCCGGCGTTCCTCCTGGCGTCTTGAACATCGTTGTGACGTCGAAATCCAAGGAAGTCGCTGATGTCTGGTTGAATGACCCGAGGGTTCGCAAGATTACCTTCACCGGCTCCACTCCGGTCGGTAAGCACCTGGCGCGGGCGTCTGCCGATACCCTTAAAAAGCTGTCATTGGAATTGGGCGGCAACGCCCCCTTCATCGTCTTTGATGATGCCGTGATTGATGACGCCATCGAGGGCCTGATGGTTGCCAAGTTCCGAAACGGCGGTCAGACCTGCGTATGCCCCAATCGCATTTATGTGCAGGACGGCGTTTACGACGCGTTCGTAGACAAACTGACTACGCGCGTTGCCGCGCTGGTAGTTGGCCCTGCGACAAACCCCGCTTCGCAGATTGGCCCGATGATCAATGCCAAAGCCATTGAAAAAATCGAGAGTCATGTGGCGGATGCCGTCAGTCGCGGGGCGCGAGTGGCAACCGGCGGCAAGCGAATCCAGTCGAAGGACTGCGTGAGTGGTACCTACTATGCGCCGACTGTGTTGGTCGATGTCGATAAGTCCTCAAGGTGCTTCCAGGAGGAAACCTTCGGCCCAGTCGCGCCGGTCACCCGATTCACCACCGAGGCTGAAGTGCTGCTGTGGGCCAACGATTCACCCTTCGGCCTGGCCTCGTACTTCTACACGACAGATCTGCGCCGAGTCACCCGAGTGGCCGAAGCACTCGAGTGTGGAATTGTAGGGATCAACGAAGGTGCCCTGGCGGCCGAAGCAGCGCCTTTTGGTGGTGTGAAAGACTCGGGCTATGGCCGCGAAGGCTCCACCCATGGCCTGGAAGAGTACATGCATATCAAATACACCTGCCAAGGCGGGCTGGATTGATTTACCACACTTGAAGGGCGCATTACCGGCTGCCGTGCCACGGGGTCGGTAATGACTGGCCTCTATTCGATAACACCTCTATTTGCGCCCTCCCCCTGCTGTGCCGGTTGTTTCCTGCCCTCCACGCGGAACGGCCTTAAGTCCCACCTGGAAGCCCGTGCACAGCCTGTTTGATCTCATCCATCCATTAGTCATTGGAGTTTATATGCACGACGTAGATCGCCTGGTGCGCCAGGATCGTCATTGGGTTCACCCGGTCACCGCATTGCTGGAACACGAAGCGATGGGGCCCTGTATATGGAAGTCGGCCGAAGGTATCCATCTGACCGATATTCACGGCAAACGGGTACAGGATGCCTTCTCCGGTTTGTGGTGCGTGAATGCCGGCTATGGGCAGCAATCCATTGTGCGGGCGGCCCAGCAACAGCTGGAGACGCTGCCCTACGCCACGGGTTATTTTCATTTCTCCAGCGAGCCGGCCATACAGCTCGCAGCCCGGCTCGCAGCGATAGCACCTAAAGGCCTGGATCGGGTGGTGTTCGGCCAGGGTGGATCGGATGCAGTCGACACGGCGATTCGCCTGGTTCGTTACTATTTCAATGCCACTGGCCGGCCGCAAAAGAAGCAGTTCATCGGGTTGCAGCGCGGCTACCACGGCACTTCGTCCAATGGCAGCGGGTTGACCGCATTGCCCTTGTTCCACCGCTATTTCGATGTGCCCACCCAGGAACAGCATCACATACCCTCCCCTTACACCTATCGGCATCCAGCAGGCCCGGACGAGAGCCAGGTGCTGCGCAGCATGGTCAAGGCGCTGGAAGACAAAGTCGCTGAGATCGGCGCGCAGAACGTTGCGGCCTTCATCTGCGAACCCATTCAAGGTTCAGGTGGAGTAATCGTTCCGCCGACCGGCTTTTTAAGGGCGATGCGTGACGCGTGTGATCGCTTGGATATCCTGCTCATCGTCGACGAAGTAATCACCGGGTTCGGGCGTACAGGCCCGATGTTCGCCTGCGAGTCGGAAGGGGTCAGCCCGGATTTGATGACACTCGCCAAGGGCCTGACCTCCGGTTATGCGCCGATGGGCGCAACCTTGATTGGCGAGGAAATCTACACCGCCATTGCCGCGGCCGGCAGTGACGGAACAGCATTGGGGCATGGTCAAACCTACGCAGGACACCCGGTCAGTGCCGCCATCGCGAACGCAACGCTCGACCTCTATCTCGACGGTGGTCTTCTGCAGAATGGCCAGGACGTTGGCGCTTACTTTCAACGCAAGCTCAAGCAACTGGAGTCATTGGCTTGCGTGGGTGAAGTGCGCGGACGTGGCATGTTGGCGGCCTTGGAATTCGTGGTCGATAAACAGAGCAAATCAAAGCCTCCGGCTGCTCTGCAATTCGGGCAGAAAGTCCTTAAGCGCGCGTTTGCAGAAGGTTTGGTATTCAGAGCCTTCTCCGACGACATCCTGGGGTTTGCACCATCGCTGAACTACACCACGGCCGATGTCGATACGCTCATCGACATCTTGAAACATGCGATCGAGAAGACGGCTGCTGACACGCTCTAGGGAACGGAACAGCAACACACAAAAAAGCCCAGACCATAACGGCCTGGGCTTTTTCATATGACCACGGCGTTAGCGTGGCGCTTCCTGGACGACCCGGTCAGGCACCCACGCCTGGGACGGGCTGCCTCGTTTAACCAGCAGACCGGTAATCACCACCAAGGCTGCCAACCCTGCAGTGGCAAGGACTTCGCCTTGATGCGCCGGCAGAGTGAGCATCACGCCCAGCGCGCCAACGATGAACACAATCACCGCCCAGGTCAGCCCTGGGTACAACCACATTCTGAAACTGATGCGGTGCCCATGGGCAATCAGTTTCTTACGCATGCGCAACTGGGAGACTGCAATCACCAGGTAAACCAGCAGCGCAACCGCGCCGGAGGTGGCCAACAGGAAGGAGAACAGGCGCTCCGGCGCGAAGTAGTTGATGATCGTAGTGACGCAGCCAATGGCGGTACTTGCAATGACCGCCTGGCGCGGCACTTTGGCGAGCGTCGTCGTTTTCAGGAACGCTGGCGCCTCACCGCGCTTGGCCAACGAAAACAGCATTCGCGACGCGGTGTAGATAGCGGAGTTGAGACAGCTGGCAACAGCGACCAATACTACGATATCGACAATAAACTTCGCGTTCGGAATTTGCAGATACTCAAGTGCGCGCTGGTACGAGCCCACAAGAGCCAGGGCCGGATCATTCCAAGGGACAATCGACACAATCATGAAGATCGAGACGATGTAGAACAAACCGATACGCCAGATCACCGAGTTGGTGGCCCGCGCAATTTGCTTGCTGGGGTTATGAGATTCCGCCGCCGCGATGGTGACGATCTCAGTGCCCATGAAGCTGAACATAGTGGTGAGCAAGGCCCCCAGTACGGGGGCATATCCATTTGGCGCGAACCCACCGTTGTTGTTGATCAGTGTACCGATACCACTGACCGTAATATTAGGAAGCCCACCCACCAGTGCGATGGCGCAAACCACGATGAACGCGATGATCGCCAGCACTTTCGCCAGGGCAAACCAGAACTCGAACTCGCCGTACCGCGCCACACTGTAGAGATTGGTCAGGGTGAGCCCGCAGGTGATCGAAAGCGCAAAGATCCACGTATCAATACCAGGAAACCAACTGTGCAGGATCGCTGCGGCAGCAATGGCTTCAAGGGGAATCACTAGCACCCAGAACCACCAGTAAAGCCAGCCGATGGTAAATCCCGCCCAAGGCCCAATGGCGCGATTTGCATAGGTTGAAAAAGATCCGGTATCCGGCGACGCTACGGCCATCTCGCCGAGCATTCTCATGACCAGCACCACGAGCGTGCCGGCAGCCAGGTACGAGAGCAGCACCGCAGGCCCTGCGGCCGCAATGGCATGACCCGAACCGACAAAAAGCCCGGCACCGATGACGCCCGCAATCGATAACATCGTAACATGCCGCTGTTTCAGACCAGGGGCAAGCGAAGAGCCGGCCTGTCCTCCGGACTCGAGGGTTGTTTGTATCTTTGACATAGATTCACCGTTTTTTTTATTAGGCAGGTTGTGAAATTCCGGGTGCACGAAGACACCCTATTATTGTTTTATAGTTCTCCAAATATTCGAACTTGGTTTCACTCAGGCGATGACATGGTCGCGTTCCATGACCTGTTCCTGCTCCCGTTTCGGCGCTTCAATAGTGGCTCGCAATCTATCGGCGAGGCACTCGGCAATGTCCCACTGCACCTCCTCGGCTCGACCGGTCAACCAAGTCAGTTGGTTATGAATAAGCACAGGGATAACACCCAGATCCGCCAGGGTTCTTATCGTGGAAAGTGCGTGCAAAAGTTGACGATCAGTACCATCACGGCAACGTTCCACCACCAGTTGCGCACTCAGGATATTGGACTCACTGAACACCGCGACCCACTGTGCAATCAGCCGAGTTTGTTCAATTAGCGCAGCGGGAGCCCCCCCATGCAATAGATCGCCGCCCCCGGTTCAGCCTGTATAACGACTACAGGTTTTACCCCACGCGCCAACATCTTCAATAATGTTTCAATAACCTGACGAAAAAGGGCCGGTTGCAACTCGTGGCGATTAGTTAGTTCACCCTGAGTTATCTTGAGGATCGCGAATTCGCTCACACGTCATCTTCCTATCGGTGGCTGTACTCTTTCAGCGATGTGCAGAAGTTGGCGATAGCGCTACAGCTTTGCTCAAGTGATGCGTCGTCCAGTGCATAAGCGATCCGGATAAAGGGTGACAATCCGAAGGCCGCCCCATGTACGACGGCTACATGGGCTTCTTCAAGCAGCGCGTAGGCCACGTCTTCATCGGTGTTCAGAAGCCGACCGCCCGGCGTCATCTTGCCCAGCAACCCTTCACAATCGGCAAACGCATAGAAGGCACCGGCAGGTGATGAGCACGACAAACCAGGTGTTGCGTTGAGCAACCGCACCATCAGGTCCCGACGGCGCTCAAACACGCCACGAGAGCGCGCAATGAAATCCTTCGGCCCGTTCAGCGCCGCCAATGCCGCATATTGGGAGATGGTGCACGCACCGGATGTCTGCTGACTCTGGAGTTTCTCCATGGCCTCGATCAGCCACCTGGGCCCAGTGGCAAAACCAATCCTCCAGCCCGTCATCGCATAGGCTTTCGACACGCCATTCATCGTCAATACGCGTGGCTGCAAGCGTGACTCTACTTGAGCCAGCGTAAAAAACGGCCTGGCGTCGAATATCAGGTGTTCATAGATATCATCGGACAGGATTAAAACCCCTGGGTAATCCAGCAAGGTTTCAGCCAGCGCTTTTAGTTCTTCTTTGCTGTACACCGCACCGGTCGGGTTTGACGGTGAATTCAATATCAACCACTTCGTTGCCGGCGTAATAGCTGCCCTTAACAAGGCCGGCGTCAACTTGAATCCGGTGTGAGGGGGGCACGGCACAATGATAGGCGTGGCGCCAGCCAGGCACACCATTTCGGGATAGCTGACCCAGTAAGGTGCGGGAATAATAACCTCATCGCCTTCATTCAGCGTGCAGGCCAGCGCATTGAAGATAACGTGCTTGCCACCATTGCCAACAATCGTATCTTTCCAGCCTACGTCCAACTCATTTTCAACACGAAACTTGTTTGCAACCGCCTCGCGCAGTGCCTGCATACCGGCAACGGCCGTATAACCTGTGAAACCGGCATTGATCGCGTCAATCGCGGCATTGCTGATAGAGGCCGGTGTATCAAAGTCCGGTTCACCTGCACTGAGCGAAATAATAGTATTGCCCTGTGATCTAAGTTCCGCCACGCGAGCGATCATCCCGTAAGTCGCCGATGGTTGAGCGCGCGCCAGGTGTTTATTTAGAAATGTCGGCTTCGTCTCAGTCATGGTCGAGTCTTTCCTATGTAAACGACGAGGTGCCCTCGCACGATCAAAGTCGATGGCACCGCAGCGCAGAAACCAAATGCGGTACAGCTCATAGAATCAACAATCGCGGGCTTTAATTCTTCAAACTCCGCAGGTGAATAAGCGAAGACGGCATCCTATTCGGGATAGGACGCTTCAGCGCAGAATCATCGCCAGGTACTCCGCCAGGTGCATCGGTTGTCGGCCACTGACGTTGCGTATTTGTCCCCTGCAGCTGAACCCGTCAGCCACCACTCGGGCGTCCTCGGGCAATTTGTCCAGGTGCGGTTTGAACTCCTGTTCACCGATTATCTTGGCGATGGGCGCACTTTTCAGGTGGTAGCCGTAGGCTCCGGCGACCCCGCAACAGCCTGCCGGGATGATCCCGCCCTTATCACCCAATTGCTTGAGGACCGATTGCTCAGCGCTCAGCCCCCCGCACGACTTCTGATGGCAATGCCCATGGATGCGAACGTCTTCCTCGATTCTGGGCAATTCAATAGCGTGGTTTTGAATCAGCTCGCTCAGCGTGACCAACGATTTAGTCAATTGCTTTGCCCGGGTGTCATCCGGGAAAAGCCCGGGCATTTCATCCCTGAACACAGACAGGCAACTGGGCTCAAGCACAACAATCGGAATACCTTCGCGCAGCGGTTTGTCCAACTGCGTCAAGATCGCTTCCAGATTGGCTTTGGCCTGATCGAGCATCCCCACATCGTAGTAAGGCCGCCCACAGCAGATATGCCGCTGCATGAGCTTGACGCGAAAACCCAGTTTCTCCAGCACCTCGACCCCGGCCTCCAGCACCGTCGGTGTGAACCCGTTATTGAAACTGTCGACCCAGAGCAGGACATCCGTTGCCGAGACATCGTCCTTATGTTCACGCAAACGCCTGGCGGTCTTGCCTGCCCTGAAACTCTGGCCCGCGATCCTGGGAAACTTGACACTCGGCGCCAGGCCAAACAACGCCCCTGCAGCCCTGAACAGCGGGTTGCCCATGGCGTAATTGAGGACGGGTGAGACCTTCGTCGCGACGGGCAGCCACTCGCCAATGCGACCAATCATGGCGTCCATCAGTGATCGAGAATTCTTCAGGTAGTGTCGATACAGGAATTCAGTTTTATAACGTGCGATGTCGACATTGGTCGGGCAATCCGACTTGCAGCCCTTGCAACTGAGGCACAGGTCAAGGGAGTCCTTGATGTCCTTGTTGTTCCAGTCGTCCTGGATCACATCGCCCTTGAGCAATTCGAAAAATAAACGGGCGCGGCCCCGCGTAGAGTAACGCTCTTCTTTGGTTGCGCGGTAGCTGGGGCACATCGTCCCGCCTTCCGGCGAGCGGCACTTGCCCATGCCGATGCACCGCTCGGTCTCCCTGGCAAACCCTTTGTCGCCCAGCCGCGCGTCGTACGTGAACAGGCTGCTGACCTCCTTGCGCGTGTAGTCCGGCCCCATGCGCAGGTTGGCGTCCACCGGCATGGCGTGGATTAGCTTGCCGGGGTTCATTTTATTCAGGGGGTCCCAGATTGCCTTGAAATCAGCGAGGGCCTGCATGATGGTTTTGCCGTACATGATGTGCAGATACTCCCCCTTGGCCTGGCCATCGCCATGCTCACCGGACAGTGATCCGCCATAGCGCACTACCAGATGGGCGGCCTCGTCCAGAAAAGCTCGCCAGGTATCAATGCCATTTTGGGATTTGAGGTCGAAGGTGATACGCGAATGGATACAGCCGTCACCGAAGTGGCCATACAAGTTGGTCTTGTAGCCATAGTTGGCAACGATCCGGGAAAATTCGCGTAAATACTGGCCCAGCAAATGCGGCTCGACGGCGGCATCTTCCCAGCCAACTGTCGGATCGGGCTCGTTTGGATCGAGCCCCAGGGATGTCGCGGATGCACCGGTCTCACGGATGGTCCAGATTCGGTTCATCAACGCCGCATCCGTGACCAATCGCACACTGGGACGCCCTGGCAATGAATCAGCGATATCCCGAGCCCTGGTCGCTGCAGCCAGTACGTCCGCGTCATTGGTGGCGCCGAACTCCACCATCAGCCAAGCATTTCCCGCCGGAAGCTCTGCAATATCGTCGACCTTCATGCCCCGCTCAAGCAACCCGCCGATGATGCCATCGTCCAGCCCTTCCATGGCGATGGGTTCCAGCGGGAGCAACTGGGGAACAGAGTCAGCCGCCAGGAAAATATCCTCGAAGCCAAACACGACCAGCAGGCGATGGGTGGGGTTCTTGACCAGTAACGTCTCAGCTTGCAGTACCGTCACGCAGGTGCCTTCCACGCCAACGAGGGCCCGTGCAATGTTGAAGCCATTTTCCGGCAACAATTGATCGAGGTTATAACCCGAGACCCTGCGCTTGATCGTCGGGAAAATCCCGCGAATGTCGTCGCCGTACTGATCAGCCAGTGCCTTGAGCCCACGTACAATTTCCGCACGCCTGCCGCCTGCGGCCAGGTGCTCCTGGTATTGCGCCTCGTCTGTCGGGCCTACCCAGAAGCGCTCACCGTCGTAAGTGAGGATCTCCAGGCGCTCCACGTTTTCGACCGTTTTTCCGGCCATGACCGAATGCGCACCACAGGAGTTGTTGCCGATCATGCCGCCCAAGGTACAGCGGCTGTGGGTGGCCGGATCCGGACCGAAGGTCAAGCCGTGTTTGGCCGCGGCCGTTTTGAGCTGATCACAGATAACGCCTGGCTCTACTCGGGCAATCCTCTTTTGGGCATCAATATCGATGATGCGGTTCAGGTATTTTGACGTGTCGATGATGACCGCAGCGTTCACCGATTGGCCACACATCGAGGTGCCCGCCCCGCGAGGCAGCAGTGGCAGGTTTGCCTCCCGGCACAGGCGCATGGCGGTAATGACATCCTCAATGGATCGGGGCACTACAACGCCGATGGGCAACTGGCGGTAGTTGGATGCCTCCGAAGCATACACTGCGCGTGTGGCGGCATCGAAGCGAATGTCCGCAGTGGTTTGCGCCTCCAATTGTGATCGAAGCTTCATCAGCACGTTCAGGTCAATGATGGATGCGGCGGTACTGGAGGTCATAAGGTTGCCTATTGTTGTGTCAGCGGCTACGCATTGGGTGACGACTGGTGCTGCGCCGGCGTCGGCCGGCGCCTTCAGCGATGATTCATCCTATGCATTGCCGGGCGGCGGCTCCACGGCTGAAAAGTAGGAAAGAAATAACCTTCTCTACTGCGCCAAGTGTGAGCCCGGCCGATCGCATAACGCAGCCCGCCCAGCAACGAAAAGGCGTTATTTGGGCTGGCGATACCCCAGCATGACGCCAAGGAAGCTGAAAGCAGCGGCGAACATCACATAAAAGGCGGGTGCGGTTGCGGTGCCCGTCGCTTGAATCAACCACGTCAAAATCAGCGAAGCGAAACCTCCAAACGTCATGACTGCCAGGTTGTAGGCCACCGACAGCCCGGTTGAAAGCACTTTGGTCGGGAACGTTTCAGACAACGCCGCCAATATCGGCCCCGTGTAGGTCGCGATCAACAGCCCGAACACCGCCTGGAAAATGCACAGCGTCTGCAATGACGGCTGCGAAACGATCATATTGAACAGCGGCCAGGCCAACACCAGCATCGCAGCAGACGCTCCGCCCAGTAGCCATTTGCGCCCCACTTTGTCCGACAACCAGCCGGTAATCGGTGAGCAGATCGAGATCACTGTCCCGCCGACAATCGCAGCCATGAAGGACGCTGATTGCGGCAGTTGCAGGACCCTCACCGAGTAGGTCGGCATATAGAACAGAATGACGTAAATGCACACCGTCCAGAGCACCACCATGGCGAAACTGGCAAAGGCCTGCTTGGGGTACTCCCGAATCACGTCCTTGAAGGGCGTCTCGGATTTGTCACCCGCCTCCAGAAATGCAGGCGACTCATCCAGGTTGCGGCGAATAAAATAACCAATAGGGCCAATCAACAAGCCGAATAGAAACGGAATGCGCCAGCCCCAGCTCTCGACCTGCTCCGGGCTCAGGTTGAGGGTAATGCCTGTGCCGAAACAGGCCCCCACCAGCACGGCAAAACCGATACTGGTCTGGATCCAGCTGGAGTAGTAGGCCTTTTTGCCCGCCGGAGCGTGTTCGGTCAGGTACGCCGTGGCGGTCCCCATTTCGCCGCCCGCGGAAATCCCCTGCAGCAGCCTGGCAAATACGATGATGCAGGGCGCCGCCATGCCGATTTGCGAGTAAGTAGGTGCCAGCCCGATAAGGGCTGTGCCTATCCCCATCAGAATGATCGTCAGGGACAGTGCGCCTTTTCTTCCGTAACGGTCCGAATAGATGCCGATGAGCACTCCGCCTATGGGGCGCACCAGGAAGCCGACGCCGAAGGTGGCGGCAGAGAGCATCAGCGAGGTGACGTCATTGCCGGTGGGGAAAAAAAGCTTGCCGATGGTGATGGCAAAGAAGCCATACACCATAAAGTCAAACCACTCAAAACCATTGCCCAATACGGTGGCCACGATGGCCTTGCGGCGCATTGATCCATGTGCCTGGGAATGGACTGCTAGCGGTGCTGTAGTCATAACGCCTCCGAGCTTTCAGCTATTCGCGCGAGTGAAAAAGCCGTGCCCATCTTGTTGTTGGGGGTGTATGCATTTGGCCCACTTGGGCGACACCTGCGTCACCTGAGCCAAGTAGGAAAAAAAACTGCTGCAATAGCACCTGAAATAGGAGAACCCGCCAGCGGCGCAAATCTATGCTGACAACACGTTCTGATGACGTGCCTCAATAACAATCTGAGCCCGCCCCCTTCCCATGCACAGGTGGGCTGAAGGGCGAGGCGCCGGGAGGATTCAGTGAAAGACCGTGTAACCCCCGCCATCGAAGTCGGCGAAGAGATGGTCGCAGGCTTTGCGAAAAAAGGGCTTGGCCAAGTCGTACCTGCCACGACCAATGATCGGGGGCACGGCCCCTTCCAGCGCCTCGTGTTGCGTGGTGCCACCGTGATTGACGGTACAGGCGCCCCGCCCTGGGGGCCTGCCGACGTTGTGATCGAAGGTGAGCGCATTGTTGAAATCGCGGCCGTCGGCGTGCCCGGACTGCCCATCAACCCCATGAGACGGCCCGCCAGTGGCGACCACGAAATCGATTGCACCGGCAAGTTCATCACCCCGGGCTTTGTCGATTGCCATGCGCATGTCGGCACGCCATTTCATGGCGAAAATGGCCAAATGCTTCCCGCCGATTACGCCTACAAGCTGTGGCTGGCTCATGGTGTAACGTCGGTGCGCGAAGCCGGGTGCATGAACGGACTGGCATGGACCTGTGAGCAAAAGCTGGCGTCTTCGCAAAACCGCATTGCAGCGCCGCATCTGTATGCCTATGTCTATTTTCCGGCGGTGAATGATTACCTGAAAGCGATCCATACACCCGAACAAGGCCGTGAATGGCTGCGCCAGGTAAAGGACAAAGGGGCTGACGGCGTGAAGTTCTTCGGCGCCTCCCCCGCGGTCATGGAAGCGGCCCTCGACGAAGCGCAGAAACTTGGCCTGCGCACGTGCTGTCACCACGCCCAGCTATCGGTCGGCCGGATGAATGCGTTGCGCACCGCCAAGTGGGGTCTGACCAGTACCGAGCACTCCTATGGATTGCCGGAAGCGCTATTGGAGGGGCGCACGCTGGCCCTTATCGACGACGACTACAACTACAACGACGAGTACTTACGCTTCGCCACGGCCGGACAAACTTTCCTCCAGGCGGCCAAGCCGGGTAGCTCGAAATGGAACCAGGTGTTGGAGGCGTTTCTTGAGGCCGGCCATACATTCGTCCCCACCATGAATGTATACGATGCCAATCGCGACCTGATGCGTGCGCGGCGTGCGGAATGGCATGACCAATACACCGACAGCACCACCTGGAACTATTTTCAGCCGCAACGTGGCGGGCACGGCGCCTATTTCTATCGATGGTCGGTCAAGAATGAGCTTGAGTGGAAGGAAAGCTTCACGATCTGGATGCAGTTTCTGAACGAGTTCAAAAACAGAGGTGGCCGTGTCTGCCCCGGCAGTGACTCCGGGTTTATGTTCCAGATCTACGGCTTTGGTTTCATTCGGGAGTTGGAGCTGTTCCAAGAGGCCGGCTTCACCCCCCAGGAGGTCTTGCGCGCAGCCACTCTGCACGGCGCCGAGCTGCTGGGAATCGACAACGAAGCCGGTACGCTGGAACCTGGAAAGAGAGCGGATATCCTGATCCTGAATCAAAATCCGATGACGGATTTCAAACTGCTTTATGGCACCGGTGCATTGCGGCTGAACGACAGCACCCGCTCACTGGAACAGAATCGTGCCCTTGAAACCACGATTAAAGCCGGGGTCCTGTTTGAGGTGACCGATCTCCTGGCTGACGTGCGTGACATGGTCGCACGCACCTGGAAGAGAGAAAGCCGTGATGAACGCTGACGCTCACAGCACGCCTTGGGAACTCACCCAGTTCATCATTCTTGCAGGCCCGCTGGGCAGCGGTAAAACAACCCTGCTTGAAGCGGTCATCACCGCCCCAAACATGGCGACCTCGACGGCGGTGATCATCAATGAAGCCGGTGCTATCAACATTGATGGGGCTATTTTGTCCGACTCCGCCCAAGGCCTGCCGATGGCGACGCTGAGCAACGGCTGCGTTTGTTGCTCGCTGACCAATGACCTGGTGTTTACGGTAGAAGAGCTTATCGCTAGCCGGGCCAGATCTGGCTCGCCCCCCTTGGCGCGTATCATCCTGGAGTGCAGCGGGCTTTCAAAGCCAGGACCCGTTATGCGTTCATTGGCCGGACTGGCAGAACTGCGTATGCGCGTCAGTGTCGTTTCAACTCTCGATTGCAGCCGGGACATAGGTTCCAGCATTGATGCGCAAGCAGAGTTGGCACAGTTGGCAGCCGCACAGGTGATCGTACTGACCAAGGGAGATCTGGTTTCAAATACAGTAAGCGCTCATCGCGTTGAATCCGTCAAACGGCTGAATCCGTTCGCGACCGTCATCAATGAAATCGAACCACACAAACGAATGAATTGGGCCTGTATCAGCGGGCCCACCGAGCGGCACGTTCAGTCCTTCATCTCACGGCCAATAGACTCGCAAAGGGTTCAGCATCCGCGCATCCAGGTTCTTCATGCACAGCTGGACAAGCCGGAATGGGAAGATGTACAGGATTGGTTGGAAAACATTGCCAGCGTGCTGGGCGAGCGGCTTTTGAGGATAAAGGCGCTGGTGAATGACCCACAGGGCATCGCGATTTTACTCCAAAGCGTCGGTACGACATTCTCAGCAGCGCGACGCTTGTCGGCCCCAGCGACGGAGCGCACATGCGTCGTGTTCATCGTTTATGATGGGGATGTTGCGTTGCTTTCCAGTGTCGGCACGCATCTGAGCGTAGAGTGGGCCTCATGAGCGGCAGATTGCTTCATCCACCGGCCGGCCAGACACTTCGTCTGGCGGCCTATCTTCCAGCATCTGTCAGAACGGTATTTTTCCCGTCAGTATTTCCCACCACATTCGCCAATCCCCAGCAAAACTCTTCAAGGGGTGCTTGAAAGTGGCCGGTCGGTTTTTCTCGAAGAAAAAATGCCCGACCCAGGCAAATGTGTAAGCCTCAATAAATGCCAGCACCAGCAACCACCACACACCGGTTACTACGCCCACTACCAGCAGGACGACTGCAAGAGTCGATCCGATAAAATGCAGTCGACGTGACGTTCTATTCAGGTGTTCACTCAGATAGAACCTGTAGAACTCATCGAATGCTTCGCCCTTCTCTGCTCTGTTCATATTACTGCCCCTTGGCTCATTTCAGGCGCCAGCCTTCACCATCTCTGGTTATCAACCCTCGCTGCTCGAGCGACACGACGTAGTTGCGATGGCCCTTTTCGCTCTTGCGCCGGAACAAGGGCAATATGTACGGTAAAATTCCCGGCACCAGCATGGCTAACCGCGCAGTCCAGGATTCACTGGGACGAACGAACAGTTCCAGCCGAGGTTTTTCCAGCGCTTTGATGACGGTTTTAGCCACGTCTGCGGGCATTTGAGGCGGGTCCATAAACTGCATCTTGTTGCCATTTTCAATGGCCTCACGCATCAGCATCGGCGTTTCCGTCGCGGACGGATTCACAATGGTGAATTTTACGCCTAAGCGTTTGCCATCCAACCCCAAGCAAAGCATGGCGCCACGCAGGCCAAATTTTGTTGCCGAATAAATGCAGGTTTCCGGCATGGGAAATAATCCCCCTAAGGAAACAATTGAAATAACCCGTCCGTCACTGGCTTGTTGCAACAAGGGTAGAAACGCCTGACACAGTTCCAAAGGAACCATCATATTGAGCTGGACTTCACGCGCAATCGATACAATTGGCCTGGTTTCGAATGGAATATTGCTTAATATCCCGGCGTTATTGACCAGCAGATCGAGGCGACCGATCTCACTACTCACATAGTTCACCAGCCCCCCAAGCGCTTCACGATCGGTAAGGTCCGCCTGATAGGTCAATGCCTGGGGCCCGAGGGCGGTGGCGGCCTCGGCCAGGCGCACCGCATCAATATCGACCAGCACGCATTTGACACCACGGGCGATCAGCGCCGCCGCGATCGCCCGCCCCAACCCACCGGCGCCTCCCGTAATCAGCGCTGTCCAGCCCGTGAATGACGTATTACTTGCCATGCAGACTCTCCCCCAGCACTTCATGAACCACAGGAGCAGCGCTCTTTGGAAAAGGCTGATCGAGCTTGATGGCTGCATACATATCTTCAGTCAAGCGCGGCCAATGCATGCGTGTGCGTAGCGTCTCCAGGTAAGCAGTGAAGGACCGAGCATCCAGATAAACCGCATGCCGGTCCGATTGAACAAACTGAATCCCGCCACTGAGGTCCGGCTCGTCGCTCTGAATCAATTGATCGAATTGGCGCGCGGTGTCGAGCCCATCCAGCTGCGCCCGAAAATACGCAGCCAGGGTGAGCGCCTGGGTATCGAAAAGCTTGAAAGCACTGGAGTTCTGGTCGAGGTAACCGATGGCGCAGAGGTTACGGTGAGTGCGGCTGAACATCGACAGATAAAGCAGGGGCCTGCCATGCTTCCATTCGAAGAACTGCGCAGCGCATTCAGCGCCCCATTTGAACCCTGTGGCACAAAGAATCAAGTCGATTTTTTCGCGTGCACCATCTGAAAAAATGACGAAATCCCCCTCCAGCCGGTCGATGTTTTTACGCACCGCAATATTGCCGTGCTGAAGATGATGCAGCAGTTGCGAGTTCACGATCGGGTGGGTCTCGAACAAACGATGATCAGGCTTCGGTAAGCCCCATCGTGTCAGGTCTCCCACAAGCAGCTTCAATAAGAACTTGAAGACAGGCCTGGCCAGCCACAAAGGGAGGTGCGGCCCATTTTCACCAAACACATCGGCAGGTACACCAAACACATGCTTGGGAATGAAATAGTAACCACGGCGCATGCTGATAAAGGCTTGTTTTGCGTGAATGGCGGCCTCGCAGGAAATGTCCGCGCCAGAATTTCCCGCGCCCACCACCAACACGTTCTTACCTTGGAATTCCGATCCGGATTGAAACGAGTTGGAATGGCGTATTTCCCCATTGAACTCACCACGAAACGCTGGCAGGTTGGGCTTCCAGTTTGTCCCGGTCGCTAACACGATCCAACGGTATCGCCGTGTAGAACCATCACTCAGGCTGACGGACCAGTGCCCGTCAGGATCCTTTCTAATCAGGGTCACCGTTGTACTGAACTGAATAGACTCACGCAGCCCGAATGCTGCAGCGAAGCTCCTGAGATAGTGCGCGATTTGACGGTGGGAGGGGTATTCCGGAAAGTCCCTGGGCATTGGAAACCCGACGAATCCCGACAGATCCCTGGACGAGATAAAATGCGCCGAATCGTACATCGGCGTGCCGACATTGGTGATATCCCAAATCCCTCCAACATCCGAATGCCGCTCGAACTGGTCATACGTAATTTTCTTTGCTTTGAGTGCGCGTGCGGCACTCAGCCCACCAGGCCCGGCGCCAATAATGCAGGCGCTATTTCCTCGGTCGATAATCGCTGCGTCTTGTTCTAATTTCATAGCGCTTTCCTTGGATATCCA
Organism: Pseudomonas sp. A39; assembly: GCF_058145955.1. Taxonomy (NCBI): domain Bacteria; kingdom Pseudomonadati; phylum Pseudomonadota; class Gammaproteobacteria; order Pseudomonadales; family Pseudomonadaceae; genus Pseudomonas; species Pseudomonas sp. A39. The sequence goes on along the minus strand of NZ_JBYVMD010000017.1, from coordinate 30,314 downwards.
GTTCAGTGTTGAACCGAAATCTAAAGGGAAGTCGATGCTTTCGATGAGCCTTTCGCGGCCATTCAGGGGACCATGGAGGACAGATAAGCTGCGCGCACAGGAAATCACCCGCTATGCCCGCAATAGCAGAAAGGGAGGTGCTAGATTACTGACCGAAAGGTATCGTCTACAGACTCATTCTGATGGAGAGCGTGTGATCTATGTTAGAACCCGCAGCCGCTGCCCAGCACTGGAAGCAGCATCCCCAACAAAATGAAGCGGTGGTGGTTCCCAACGTCGCGCGGGCGTTGTTCAGCCTGTTAATGGAAAGCGGGCTCTCGACAGAGCGCATTTGTCGCGGGCTCGGCTTCGGTTATGCCGAACTGCTTGATCTGGACATGCGGTTGTCTTATCGGCAAACCCGAATGCTGATTACTCGAACGCAGCGAGTGGTCAAGGACCCTGCGCTGGGTCTATCTACCGGCGCGCGTCAGACCCCGGTGTCGTGGGGGTTGGCGGGCCTCGCCATGCTGACCTGTAAAACGCTGGGTGAAGCCATCACCTACGGTCTCGAACACCAAGGTGATACCGGTGCGTTACTGGAGCACCGTGCCTGCGTCCATCCCAATGAGTTCATCATTGAGGTCAAACCCAAAGTGTTTGATCTGGAAATTGAGCCCTTCTTGATCGAAGAAGCCTTTTCGAGCGCAGTGTCCGTGGTAAGGCGGCTTATCGGGCCAGCCTTCAACCCCCTCAGGGTAGAGTTGTCGTACGCTCGCCCGAATTATGCCCAGGCCTATCGGCGCGAATTTCGTTGCCCGATAAAATTCATGGCCGGGAAAAATCGCTTGATCTGCGAAGCCCATTGGTTGAACGCACGCCTGCCGGATTATGACGACATGGCGTGTGGACCATTGCGGGCGAAATTGGATCAGCTGATGAACAGAGTTGGTTCACGAAATGATTTGATCGAAACCCTCTCCAGTCATATCCGCCTCAACCTCGACGATCCCGAAGCGCTACAGACATTTTCCAAGGAGCTCAACATGAGCGAGCGTACCCTGCGTCGTCGCCTGACGGACCTGGGCGTGACGTACAGCGGGCTGCTGGATCGAATCAGGCACGAGCGTGCTTGTGACTTACTGCAAAACACCCGTATGTCGATAGCTGACATTGCGCACACCATTGGCTTTAGCGACGCACGAGGCTTCAGGCGCGCCTTCAAACGCTGGACGGGTGCGTTGCCGAATACGCAGCGCACCACCTGACGTCAGACTTTATGTCGAGGTGTTCTTGAAGGCGATCCCGGGTGAAGACGCGCTGCTGTCATTGGCCAGCACCGGCAACTCTCGACGCAATACCCAGAGCGTGATCGGTTTGGGCAGAACTCTGGCCAAACGGATCAGCCACCTCATCGGCCAAGGAAACAAGTAGTCCCAGCGCTGGCTGCGCATGGCGTAGAGCATGTGATCGACGGCTGCCGCTTCGGAAATTTCCAGCGGTGCCGGCATGCCATCGTTTGCGGTTTTAGCGGTGGCCACAAACCCTGGGTAGAGCGATAGAAAGCGAATACCTCTGTTACCAAACTCAATGCGACATGTATCAATCAACAAGCGCAGTGCACCCTTAGCGGCGCTATATGGCCCCTGCAACGTCACCCCCAGGAACCCCGCCAGTGAATTGGTGTGCACGACAAAACCATGCCCCTGGAGACTCATATGCTCCAGGGCGGGGAACAGATAATTGACCACCACATCATAGTTCGAGCGCATATATGCAGTGACGTCGGACGCATTCATCTCACGCATATCCAACGCAGGTGCGCCGCCGGCATTGAGTACGACCACATCCAGACGACCGTATAGCTCGACAATTTCACCCACCAGATCGGCCGCCGCATGCTCATCCAGGGCGTCCACTGCCGAGACCAGGCATTTGCCACCCTGGAGCGTGATTTCCAGTTGCAGGTCGTTCAACAGCTCCTTGCGCCGGGCCGTGGCCACAACCCAGGCGCCTTCCTGTGCCAGACGCACCGCTAGAGCGCGCCCCATGCCTGAGGACGCCCCCACCACCAGGACCACTTTGCGTGCAAAGCTGACGCGCTTGCTTGCCGGGCACCGGCGAAGCAAGCCGACCAACGTCAATGCAATCAGCGAGAAGACGGCACTGACCAACAGCACGTACTCGGCGTTCTCCCCCACCACCCATTGTGACGCCATCAAGGGCCCGAAAGCGCACCCCAACAGCTGCATGCCCGGCACCAACGCGGCAACTCGCCCCGAAGGATCAAGTTGCAGAGCAATACGTACCTGAAAGGGTGTCAGCATCAGCCAGACCAGGCCAAACGCGCCGCACAGCACCAGAAATACCCTGACGCCCATGTCCGCAGAAAAATACATACCCAGCGCGATGCCGCCCAACAAAACGGCGGCGACGGCCAACAACGAAAAGTCCGAGACCCGGCGTACCAGGACGATACCCAGGCAACCGCCCAATACCTGCATGAGCAAGGTACCGGAGATCAGCAGTTGTGCGTTTTGCGCATCAAGCCCCACGTATTTGCTTAACGGCTCAAGATAAGCCCAAAGCCCACCAATCGCGCTGAGTTGCATAAAGACCAGCCCGAGCAATAACAGGTGATTAAGACCCCAACCGAACCCGGCATCATCCGTTCGCTGTGCTTGCTGATTGGCCAGCCGAATGGGTTGCCACCGGACCAACAACAAAGAAGCTGCCGTCAGCGTACCCAGGAACACAAAACCATAAGACGAGGTGCTCTGAATAGGTAGGACCCAATACGCCAACACCGCAGCCACCAATGCCTGGCCAAGGGTTTGCACCACCATGAACACCCCCGCCACGCGGTCAGGTGCCGGGCCTTGGACGATCAGGTTCACGGTGCCCCATAACAGCAAACCTTCGGCCAGACCGGCAAAGGCCCGCGCCACTGCCAGTGCGCCATCCCCGGTGGTATTAGCCGTAACCAGGTCCATACCCGATGCCGCCAGGATAGCGACGACAGTAAGCTGGCGCAGGCTGAACACGGAGCGCAATAAATCGCCCAGGACGACACCCAGCCCCAACGAGAGAATTTCGCCCATTGCAACCAAGCCGACGCCCTCAAGTGTCAGGCGGTTTTGCGCCAGCAACTCTCCCAGCAACAAGGGTTGCAGCCCCACCATCAGCACGGCGATCGAGCCCAGCGCCAAGGCGACACTCAAGTGTTTACGGGAAACAGCGGACGACATGTGCATGGCGTTACACCTCTTGAAGGGTTTTCAGTAACCACGGTTCTCGGGCGGAATCTCGCCTCGGGCAAAACATTGCGTTGCACGTTGCTCATCTTTCATCAGTCGGCTGTTGGCAACTCGCACTACCCACCAAGGTAGCAGTGTCATCTTGGCACCGGAGGCCTTGGCGAGGGTGAACGCCTTGGCGCACTTTTCAAACAGCTGCGCATTCATCGCCATCCGGGTACCGGTGGTGCCCAGGGTCGCGGGCACGCCCTTGATCAACACAGCATTGCCGCCCCGCTGCAAGGTACCGGGAATGTCGTGGACTGACGCCGCCGGCGCACCCATGTGGCCAATATGCCGTGCCTGCTCATCAAACAGAATGGGCATGACCCCGCCAAAGTCTGCCAAGCGCTGGGCGAAGTCCCCTCCGCCCAGCAAAATGGCGCCGACGTCACTCCGGGCACGGTAGATCGCGTGGTGGGTCTGGCTGTCACCCAGCACATGCACCGGCCAATCGACATGAGTGGGGGCCAAGTCATCCAACTGGCCCCACCACATGCTTTGCTCGCCCGGTATGCGCAAGGAAAAACTGCTCCCTTCCTGCACCAGACCCACCAGCCGTTGCCGGATTTCCAGCCATTGTTGCCGCAGTACAGCCTGCATCACGCTCACCTCACACCAGTTGAAAAACGGCGTCGAATCGCTCGAGCGCGTCGTCGATGACGTCGTCGGTATCAGCCAGGCTGGTATAGATCCGACTGCCGGCCAGCGTGATCAGCCCGTGGGCCGTATAAGCAGCCCCCATTTCTTCCATCATGTGCTTGCGCGACTTGGCTTCGTTACGTGCACGCAGCAACTTGAGCGGGTTGCTGGTATCCAGCAACAACACGCCTGAGGTTTGCAGATGCACGATCGAGCCCATGTTATAGGCCACATACGGTAAGCCACGGCGGTTAATGATTTCGTCCAGCCCCTTGCGCATACGGTCACCCGCGCGTCCCGCCAACGCCGGCGCATTCAGTTTGCGCGCCTCGATCAAGGCGTAGTAACCCGCCACGCAGGACAACGGGTTGGCCGACAATGTGCCGCCGACAAAGGCCCGTCGTGCAGAGGTACCAATACCGCCGGCGAGCAGCTGCATCACATCCCTGCGCCCGCCGATGGCACCGGCCATGGGGTAGCCGCCGGTCAGGCATTTGCCAAGTACGGTGATGTCCGGCATCACGTTGAAATACGCTTGTGCGCCCCCCAAGCCTGCGCGGAAGCCGGTGACCACTTCGTCGAAAATCAACAGGGTATCGAACTCGTCGCACAGTTTACGCAGTTGGCGGTTGAAGTCCGGGTGCACCGGACGCGTGCCGCTTTCCGGGCCAAAAGGCTCCACCATGATCGCCGCCGTGCCGCCGCGCAGGCGATTGATCTGCAAGCGCCGACGTAACGCGTCCAGGTTATTCGGCGGGCTCTCCTGAGTGTGCGCCGTGGCGCCACGTGGAATACCGACGGCCTCCATACGGCCGGTGCCCGGCAAGCGCATGCCATACACCAACTGGTCACTCCAGCCGTGATAAGCACCACCGATCTTTATCACCCATTTCTTGCGAGTGTAAGCACGCGCCAGACGCACCGCCGCCATGACGGCCTCGGTGCCGGAACCCAACAGGCGCACCATATCGACGCCGGGCATCACTTCGCAGACCAACTGCGCCAACTTCACCTCATATTCATGGAGCAGGCCGGTGACCGGACCGCACTCATCGAGTACCCGATTGACTTGCTCACGAATGGCCGGATGGCTGGAGCCCAACAGGGTTGGTCCACCGGCCTGCAGAAAATCGATATAGCGGTTGCCGTCCACATCGGTCAGGTGCGCGCCTTTGGCCTGGGCGATGGCGAGAGGGAATGGGTGGTTGAATGCCAGGTTGTGCTGTACGCCTCCCGGTATAAATTTTTTCGCCTCCTCAGCCAGCCGCCTCGACCCCTGGCAACGCTCGTCGAAGTAACCCATCACCTTGCTTAGTGCCTCGCGCTTCAATGGGCGAATCGGTTGTTTGACCAGTGCATCGAAACGCCGATACAACGAGTCGACATCAGGCCATTGCGAAACCGCTGAGTCTGCCGCAGCAGGCAATGTGATGGGATCAAGAGGCTTGTTCATGATGGGGTCTCGGAAGAAGGGTGAGCATCGACAGCGCTGGAACGCACCAGGGCCTCGACCAGGCGTGCCACGGCGGCAGGTGACTGTGATTTATGACGGGACTGTTCGGTGATTTGGCGTAACAGGTAGTCACGGCAAAAGGTCTCGAGGTCCTCGAGGCGCAACAGAGTTGTCTCGACATCCGGGCCACAGCACAACACCCCGTGGTTGCGCATCAGGTACGCGTTGTAATCCCAACGAATGGCCCGGCCGAACTTGCCGGCCAGCCAGCTGGACCCTGAAGGCGCGTACCCGACCAGGGGAATGTGTTTACCCAAGGAGTCCCACAGTTCAGGGTTGGGCACATCCATGGGTTCACCGAGCAAGGTGCAAGCACTGGCTACGGGCTGATGCGTGTGGATGCTGCACTGCACATCCGGGCGCGCCCGCAGGATTTTTGCATGTAGCCCGCTTTCAACCGTGGGGGCACGGTCACCGGAGAGCTGCGCCAGATCCTTGAGGCGCAGCACGCAGACATCCTCGGGGCGCATGGTGAAATAGTCAGTCGCAGACGGCGTGACAGCGATGTGCTGCGCGTCGATGCGCAACGCGAGATTGCCGCCTGTGGCCGCAAAAAAGCCGCGGTGACACAGATGCTGCGAGAGCTCGACAATTTGCTCTTGGACATGACTCATGAGGCCGTCTCCTGTATGGGGTTCAGTCGCCGGTAAAGCGGCGCAAGGCGCTTACGCACCTCCTGGAATGTGGCGAATTGATCGTCGTAAAGCGCGCGGGTCACGCGGGACGGCTCAAACAGGCGGTGGGGGCGCTTGAGGCTGGATAGGTCTTGGAACTGCAGCTTGCCCAACGCCACCGCCGCAATGAACGCCGCCCCGCGTGCATTGGTCTGGATGGCGTTCTGCGGCTGCTGGATAACGCGCCCACAGACGTCAGCCATGATCTGGCACCACACGTCCGATTGGGCACCGCCACCGGTGGCCACGATCACATCGCTGGGCTGGCCGAGAAAACGCGAGAACGGCTCGAACATCCAGCGCGTATTGAGCGCGACCCCCTCCATGAAGGCGCGGATGATGTCCTCCCGCGAGTGTTCCAGCTTCAGGTTGAACAGACCGGCGCGCAGGCTTGGATCACTGATCGGTGAGCGCTCACCACACAGCCAGGGCGTGTAGATCAAGCCTCTAGACCCCGGCGGCACGCGTGCGGCGATACGATCAAGCAAGGCATAGACATCCGGCTGTTGTTCATCACTGAGCAGCTCATCCGGGTGGTACAGCACCTTGTCGCGCAGAAAAGAAAGGTTCGCGCCCGCCGCCGACTGCATGGCCATCGCAAGGTATCGGCCGTTGACGGCACTGGGTACTGCAGCAATGTGGTGGCGCACGCTGGTTTTCTTGAACGGGACGTGAGCCCCCACCCACGACGAGGTCCCCAAATAGAGGTGCGGGGTAAAATCGCTGACGCTGGCGCCAACGGCCACCGCCGAGGTGTCGACGGCACCCGCCACCACTTGCGTAGTGCGCGCCAGTCCAAGGGTCTCGGCAAGCTCCGAGCGCAGCGTGCCGATAACGTCGGTGGAGCGGACAAGCTCAGGCAGTTTTCCGGCCTCTATTCCCAGTGCCTTAACCAGCCCGTCGTTGTAGCGGATGCGGTGGGGGTCGCGGTTATCGGTGATCCATGCGGTCAACATCGAGTCGCTGGTGGCGCAATAGCGACCCGACAGCCGCAGGTTCATGTAGTCGAGCACGTTGAGAAACTTGTGGGTTCGCTCATAGCGCTGTGGCTCATAATCAAGGATATAGGCCATGTGGCCGGCGGCATCCATACCGGACAACGAGGCCACGCCGCCGGTCAGGCGCAGTGAACGCCAGAGCTTGAGCGGTCCATAGCCAGCCAGGCTGAACCGCCCTCCTCCCATGCGTTTTTTCACCGCGCCGGCTCCTCGTTTGTCCAGCCACAACATGGCACGTCCAATGGCCACGCCGTCCCGATCTACACACACCGTGCCTTCGCCCTGTGTCGAGCAACACACCGCGATCACCTGGCGCCGCCGGACTGGATCGGCGCTGAGCAGTTCGTTGGCGCCACGCAGGAACGCATTCCACCAATCCTGCGGTTCCTGTTCGACGCTCAACCCGCTCACATGCAGCGGCACACTGTGAAACGCCCACGCCCGGATATCGCCTTCTAGTGAAACCAGGGCGCACTTGCAACCGGAGGTGCCGAGGTCCACAGCGAGGACGAGTTGCTCCAGACCGGTGGCCGCCTGAGGTGTCCGGGATAAGAAAAGCGAAGTCATAGAGGTTTACTCAAAAAGTACGCGAAATCGATGCGACCCAACGGTTGTCATCCGTGGCACGCACATGCCCGTCGTCCTCGACCATGTACAGTTCACGCGCCTTGGTCTTGACCGCTATCCAGTCGATGCCCCAGTCGAATCCCAACCAGCGGTGGCTCAGGCCGATGTCATAGTCGGCCGCATCCGCCTCGGAAAAATTGACGAGTTGCTGGTAACCAGCGTGCAGCTTCAGCGTGGTGTTCATCCCCAGCGCATATTTGTAGTCCAGGTCATAGAGCATGCTGCCACGGGAGTTACGGTCGCCCTTGGCGTAGCATTCCAAGCCCTTCGTGGGATCGTCACGAAACTGCAACTGGGCGCCGCACACGCCGCCGGTGTTGGCACCACGGTAAGTTTTGGACAGCACCCGAGCGACTCGACCTTCCAACGCACCGTAACCAATTTCCAGCACCGCGAACTGGCTGTTGTAGTTGGTCGTGCGCTCATCGGTGGGGGTGAAGGTTTCAAAGTCAAATTTGTTCGGCGCCTTGAACTGCGCGCCGGGGAACATTTCCGCGGCCAGGCCCAGGCCGTAATGCCACGCCTCCGGATCGCCGAACCGATAACCGCCCGCCAGTAAAACGCCCACTCCGTCGCCATCAATGAATTGTTTTTTGCTGACGGTGGTGAACTCGGCAAGCGCGACCAGGCCACTTTCATGGGCAACCTGAACGGTGACGCGGGCGCCGGGATGGTTCAACGAATCCGAAACGCCCCGGGTCCTGACATCGGATACAGCCTTGGCTGTGACATCAATGGCATAGCTGGCCATTTCGTCGGCGAATGCCAAGGACGGGCTGACGATAGGCCACAGCAAAGCAGCCATCAGACAATGGTGTGTCGTTGCACGCATGAGGCTCTCCTACAAGAAAGGTCGGATTTACAAAGTGCAAACCGGTGCAGGAGGCAGTGAGGCAACACGTTCGAATTGCTCTGTCTTACCGAGTATCTCGGTACCGACAAAAGCCCGGACATTGAGGAGCCCCTCTTTGACCCGAACGACGCCTTTGTATTTTTTATGATCGCGGGGATCAAACACCCAACCATCGCGCCATGCTTCCTGGTCGAAACGATCCAGTTGCATGATCTGTACGCCGCAATCGCTGGTGGTGGAGGCCATGTCCTTGACCCAGACCACCTTTCCACACAGCGCGCCAGGTTTATCGACGCAATCGTCGACTTTGACCACCGCATCCTTTTCCGAGGTAAGCCATAGACCTTTGGCTTCCTGTGGACCCGCCGCCGCATAACCAATGGAAGAGCACGCCAGTGCCAGTGAAAGGAACAGCCATTGCCGAGCGTTCATAGTCATCACCTGTATTTTTTGTTTTAAGAGACCGTCACACTAGCGATGCATCGGTTATGATAGCCATCGCTACACGATAGTTATAACTACCATTTTCTAGCTCAGCAACATTTTTTTTTATTTTGATAAGCTGACTCTTCAACCTTTCTTTGCTAGGTGCCTATGGCCAAGCCCAACACTGCCAGCGCCCGCGCCGTTAGCGCCGGGAAAACCCAAGACCAAAAGAAATCGCCTGCACAGCAGCGCAGCACCGAGACCTACGAGCGGATCCTGGTCGCGACCGCGCAGACCCTGTGTGATGTGGGAATCGAACGTCTGTCCACCAACCTGGTTTGCGAATGTGCAGGGCTGACGCCGCCGGCGTTGTACCGCTACTTTCCGAACAAATACGCGCTACTGAGCGTGCTGGGTGAGCGCCTGCTGGAAAAACAGAACGGCCTGATCGACCACTGGATTACCCCACAATTGTTGTCCGGCCCGCCCGAGGATCTGGAATCGGCGCTCGCCGAACTGATCCTGGAAACCTACCGGGTCACCGACGCCACCTTGGGCGGCATGTGGATTCTCAAGGGGCTGCGCGCGGTACCGGCGCTGGAGCATGTGAGGATCGACTCCCACCGGCAGGTCTCAAGCGCACAGGCAGAAATCCTCGCGCAGGTGTTCCCGCGGGCAGATCCACAGCAACTCGCCACCGCCGCCAGGGTGGCGGTAGAGATGATCCACGCAACGATCGAGTTGTTGTTCGATGAGTCCCTGGACCCCAAGAGCGTGTGTGCCATGGTTGCCTCGATGATTATCAGTCATCTGGATCGGTTGACCCCGACTCCAAACGTGTAAAGAGAGAGGAGCGAACATGGCCGGTGCGGACCCGTTGCCCGGCCGGATCGCACCTTCAACAGCAGCCATGTGCCCTTTACCCTCTCAGCAGCGAGACCACGCGTCACCTCACTTACCGCTGAACTCATTGGGTCCTTCATGCGCCGAGTCGAAAATCCCCCGCCGCCCCCTGTTCGCAATTACGCCCATTATCATCAGGCGCTGGCTGGGGTGCAGCTACCCGCCGCCTTCATCGACCTGGATGCACTCATCGTAAACCTACAGCGCCTGGGCAAACGCGCTGGGGGCTTACCCGTGCGGCTGGTGACCAAATCCATACGCTCGGTGGAGATGATTCGCACGATCATGGCCGCGGGGCCATTTATGCAGGGCCTGCTGTGCTACTCCGCCGCCGAGGCCGCCTGGCTGGCCGGCTTGGGGTTTGACGACATCGTCGTGGCTTACCCGACGGTCGATGAACGCAGTCTGGTAAAAGTCGCCTGCCAATTGCACCGCGGACGCTCGATTACCTTGATGGTCGATAACCGGGCCCAGGTGCAGGCGATCAATGAGATAGCCGTGACAGAAGGTGTGGTCATGCCGTTGGCGATCGATCTGGATATGTCATCGGCTTTTCCTGGGCTGTACTTTGGCGTGCACCGTTCGCCGATCAATGACGTGGGGAGTGCGCTCCAGCTGGCCGCCAATATCGCCTCGTGCCAGGGCGTCGTACTGCGGGGGCTGATGGGCTATGAAGGGCAAATTGCCGGGTTGATGGACGCGGTGCCAGGCCAAGTCGTCAAGAATGGAATCATCCGTTTTCTCAAGCGCCGCTCCATTGCCGAAGTCAATAAACGCCGTGAGCAGGTCGTGCAGGCATTGCGTAATGCCGGCCATACGCTGCAGTTCGTGAACGGCGGCGGCACTGGCAGTTTTGAAAGCACACGACTCGACCCTTCGGTTACCGAGTTGGCGGCCGGCTCCGGCCTGTACGCACCGACCTTGTTCGACCACTACCAAGCCTTCGAACTGACGCCCGCCGCCGGTTTTGCCTTGCCGGTGACACGCACCCAGGCTCCCGGCGTGATGGTGTGCTCAGGCGGCGGTTACATCGCCTCCGGGCCGGCGGGTAAGGACCGATTGCCCCGGCCCTGGCTGCCCAGCGGCTGCCGCTTGATCGACAACGAAGCCGCCGGCGAAGTACAGACCCCACTGCTGCATACCCTGGCGCAAGCGTTGAACATCGGTGACCCGGTACTGTTTCGTCACGCCAAGGCGGGCGAGCTGTGTGAGCGTTTCGATGAACTGTTGCTAATCAGCAACGGGCGCGTGGTGGACCGTGTACCGACTTACCGCGGCGAGGGCAAAAACTTCTCCTGATGGTCCACGCGTTCTCACCTCCCCTCTTCCTGCACTTTGCCCAAGGATACCGTCATGAATCAGCCTCTCAGCAACCTGCCCTCTTCGCTTGAGCCCGTGCCGTTACTCAGTGAACTGTTCACGGCCCAACAAGCCGCCGTGCATGCCCAGGGAGCCCCCACCTACGAGCAGCGTATCGCTGCCCTGGACGCCGTGTTGCGCCTGGTCAGCGATCACCACGACCAACTGCTGGAAGCGGTGTGTGCGGATTTCGGCAACCGTTCGTTCGCCGAGACCCAACTCAGTGAGCTGATGCCCATCGTCAACGGCATCAAGCATATTCGCTCGCACCTCAAAGCCTGGATGCGCCCCAGCAAACGCAAAGTGGGCATTGCCTTCAAGCCCGCCACGGCACGGGTGATCTATCAACCCTTGGGCGTAGTCGGCATTCTGGCGCCATGGAATTACCCGCTGACACTGACCCTTGCACCGCTGGTGGAAGCGCTGGCAGCGGGCAATCGGGTGATGATCAAACCATCGGAACTGACGCCGCGTACCGCCCTGTTGCTGCAATACTTGCTGGCCCAAACCTTTCCCGCCGACCAGGTCAGCGTGGTCATCGGCGACGCGCAAGTGGCCAGCCGTTTTAGCGAACTACCGTTTGATCACTTGTTGTTTACCGGTTCTACACAGGTCGGGCGTCTGGTAATGGCGGCTGCGGCGCGCAACCTGACCCCGGTGACCTTGGAATTGGGAGGCAAATCGCCAGTGGTACTCGCTGCGGATTTTCCACTGAAGAAAGCCGCGCGGATGATCGCCATCGGCAAGCTATTCAACGCCGGTCAAACCTGCGTCGCCCCCGACTATGTGCTGGTGCCGCGCCATTTGGTCGAGCACTTTGCCACCGAATGGGTAGCGGCGGCCAAGCAGCTGTATCCCACCATTGACGGCAACAAAGACTACACCTCGATTATCTCGCGGCGTCACTACGAACGCCTGTTGAATCTGGTCGATCAGGCCATCGTGGCCGGGGCCAAGGTGTGGCAGGACAAGGCGTTCGACCAGAGCACCGAGCGCAAAGTCCCCCCAACCTTGCTGACCGACGTGCCCTTGAACACCGATATCATGCGCGAGGAAATTTTTGGCCCACTGTTGCCGGTAATCGCCTATGACACACTTGACGAGGCGCTCGCCTTCATCAACGCGCGGCCCAAACCGTTGGCGCTGTATTGCTTCTCCAATGATCGAACCAGCATCGAGCAAGTGGTGCAGCAAACCCGTTCAGGCGGTGTGACCATCAATGGCACGATGCTGCATGCCACCCAGGATGACCTTCCCTTCGGCGGCGTCGGTGAAAGCGGCACCGGTGCCTATCACGGCTATGAAGGGTTCGTGCGCCTGTCCCATGCACGGGGCGTATTCAAACTAAGCCCCTTCAATATGTCTGACAAAGTCTCGGCACCCTATGGGCGGCTGACCCGCCTGGTGGTCCGCCTGATGCTGGGCAAGTAGGCGCACAACAGGAGCACTACATGCTTGCCCCCCTACGACACACCGCGGATTTACCGGTCAACCTGCTACGTAGCCTGGCGGATCTCATTGCGCAATTAGACCTGGACCCCAGCCGGCTGTGCATGGGGTTGGGTTTCAATGTCGCAGACCTGGCCAACCCGCAAAGCCGGGTCTCGATTCGTCAAGCCTGCCTGATGATCAAACGCGCCCTGGAGATGACTAACGGCCGCGACCGAGGACTGGGTCTGGACATGAGCGCGACCGAGTCCATCACCTCCATGGGCCTGGTAGGTTACGCCATGCTGACCAGCGCCACCCTCGGCAGTGCGATAGCCCTGGGCATCGACCTGCAGAAGCAGACCGGCGCGCTGTTGAGCTTTGAGCACCTCGAATCCCCTGGGCATATTACGCTCCAAGTCACTTGCCCATTTCATGAGCCCGACATTCTGACCTTTCTCGTTGAAGAAGCCTTCGGGATGCTGCTGAATATCGCCCGCGCGCTGGCGGGCCCGACTTTCAGCCCATCGTCGATCGAACTGAGTTACCCAAGGCCCGCCTACGCCGATCACTATGAACACTTGTTTAGATGCCCGGTGCACTTTGATCACAAGGACAATCTATTTGTCTGTGCCAATCACTGGGCCAATACCCCCATCGGCACCCACGATGCGCTGAGCAATCGACAAGTCGTTGAGCTACTGGAGATGAGTGCCGATCGAGGCGGTGAACTTGAGTTCATCGAGTCCGTCGAGCGCATTCTGCGTCGTGATCTACGTACGCCTGTCAGCCTGTCAGCAGTTGCCTCACAACTGTGCATGAGCGAACGAACCCTGCGCCGCCGCCTCGCCCAGAACGACATGTCCTATCAGGCCATCCTGGATGACCTGCGCAAACAACGGGCCCTGGCGCTGCTGGGCAATGTGCGCCTGACCCTGGATGAAGTTGCCTACGAGGTGGGTTTCAGCGACGCGCAGAACTTCCGCAAGGCGTTCAAGCGCTGGACCGGACAGTGTCCACGGCAACCGCGCGCTTGAACATTTCAATCAGTCACGCGGCTTTTGGCTGAAGGCTTCAAGCCTAAGGCCATGCCAAGCGATTGCCAGCAGGCGCAAACGCCGCGGCCCATACAGCGCCTGGATGAAGCGTTCGAACAGTTGGAATTTGCGCGGTGTGTAGGGGTACCAATTGGCTTCGATCTTGCTCCCGGCCTTGTCGATCAGTATGGCTTTACTGCGAGTGAACCCCAGCAACCCTTCCGGCCCACGCAGTTTTCCGAATCCACTTTTCTTCGCCCCACCGAACGGCAGGCCTGGATTGCCTTCGCTCATGTTGACGTTGTTGATCGAAACGCCGCCGACCTCAAGTGCACCGGCCACCCGCAGCGCGCGCTGCGCATCGGCACTGAACACACTGGCGCACAAGCCGTAATGGGTGTCGTTGGCCAACTCGATGGCGTGTGATTCGCTGGTAAAGGCCATGATCGGCAATACAGGCCCGAACGTTTCCTCGTTCCAGACCCGCATGTCCGGCGTGACACGGTCCAGAATGATTGGCCGCACTGTCAGGGAATTCGCATCGGGTACAACACCGAATCGCAGGCGGGCACCGCGATCCAGGGCGTCTTGAACATGTTCGATGACCTTGTCGCGCTGAAAGCCGACGGTCATGCGCCCGACGTCGGCGTCGCCGTTATCGCCACAACGTACTACGACCTCTTCCGCCGCCTGGACCAGACTGTCGACGAAACGATCCAGCACGCTGTGTTCTACCAATAAACGCTCCACACCACTGCAGGATTGTCCGGCATTCGTGAAACCGCCCCACAACGCACCCGCCACCGAACGCGCTATTGGCGCGTCGGCAAACACAATCATCGGATCTTTACCGCCCAGCTCCAGCTCAACGGGGATCAACTCGCGACTGGCCTGGGCCATGATCTTGCTGCCGGTAGGGCCGCTGCCGGTAAAAAAGATCTTCGCCGGCTGTTGGTCGATCAACGCCGAACCCAGGCTGCCGTTGCCGTACACCACCTGGACCAGGGCCTGGAGTATCGGAGAGCATGCAAGGACCTGTTCGACCAGGCCTTTGCAGGGGGCGTGTTCGGAGGGTTTGTAGACCACCGCATTGCCCGTCGCAATCGCTGCTGCAATACCAGTAATCGCGTTATGGAACGGGTAGTTCCAGGGACAGATGATCAGCACTACACCCAGGGGTTCATGCAGCAGCAACGATTGCTTGCCCAACAATGTAATTGGCGTCTTGACCTTTTCAGGTTTCAGCAACCGTTCGGCATTATTCTCCAACCAATTGAGCCAATCGAGGGTGCCAAGGATTTCCGCGATCAATGCATCTGTTCGACATTTGCCAACCTCCTGCATGACCCGCGCGATGATCATTGAGCGGTGGGCCAGAATCGCGTTTTTGAGCTTGGACAACTCGGCCAGACGCGCCTGGATCGACAGCTGTGAATGAGCACGCAAGGCCGTGCGGGCGTTTTCGAATGCGACCCGGGAAATCGCAGCCTCATATGACAGCACATTGTCGTGCGGGCGGGATTCGAATTCATTAGGCGGGGTCATTCAACGCTCCTCGGGATCATCGGCCAGCTGCCAAGATAACCGGCTGTCGGGCACTGAGGCAGGGTTGATACGGACGAAAAAGGGTTCAAACCGGCTATATCGCGATAGCGACCTGCGAGCCCCGCGAGAAAACCCTAAACCATGAAATTAGTGATCGGAATGTACTTTTGTGCAGAATTGAGTCATTTACGGACCTACCTGACTCAGCCCCCGACACTTTAAAGTACGCCAATCATTCAATCATCGGCGTCGTTATGAATCTCTGGTTTCGGCTTCTCCTCATGCTGCTTCGTCGACCTTGGCGCAAACCGGCAAAAGCACTCGAATCGACCGTCATCCGAATGCGCGTATGGCCACTGGATCTCGACTTCAATCGACACGTCACCAACGGCCGATATTTCACATTGGCAGATGTGGGACGCATGGACTTCGTTTTGCGCAGCGGCGCCTATCGAGTAGCTATTAAAGGAAAGGCGATGCCCATCGTCAGAGACACTTGGGGTAAATTTCGGCGTGAGCTCAGACTGTTTGAAGCTTTTGAAATCCACACAAGGATGCTTGGCTGGGTCGACAAGTGGAGCTTCATGGAGCATCGGTTTGTGAGCAAAGGCAGAGTGATCGGCGTTGTCATGATGCGAGGTCTATTTCGTTCACAGAAAGGTACTATTCCGCCAAGCGAATTTGTTCGAGAACTGGGACTGCCCGCACAGTCACCAGAGATACCGAAATGGCTAATGTCGTGGTCGCAGAGCTGCGACGCCATGAGCCGCCAACTCAGAGATGAAGAAAGCACCAATGATCGACTTTGAGGGGAATCCTGCGCAGCTCATCCATGGAATGAATACTCGAATCGCCAAATAGTGAATCCAATTAAATTACCACCTGAGCTGGCACGTGCACCGGGCGAGTGGATTGCGCCTAGACCGGCGTGGACGTAAATGAAGATCACCTTGTGCCACCTCGGCCCCGCCAAAAATCGCCATCCACAATTACACAGGTATGGCGCGCGCATTGGGGGCAAATCTGGGGGCATACTAAAGTTTCTTTATGCTGAAAACGCCGTTCTAGAGCCAAGTCAAAATGTTTTTTGGCGACCCTGAGAGTCTTTAGGCGTCGTCGGGCAGGCTGTTGGTCTGATCAGCCTTTCTACAAACCATGGAGCCCCATTCACCTGCAGCCTGAGCAGCTGGTTGTGCCGCTTTGCGTAACGGACACGCAGCGATCAATCAATGGATGGCTCAGTTTTTATCAAGAAAAAATCTTCTCGAAACAGACGCTTAAGCTCACCCCGGCGTTTTGAGAACAGTGAGAAGTTACTTGCCACATCTTGGATATTCTCTGTGACCGTTACAAGATAGCCCTTATTAAGCTTTTCAATAGGAAAGCCTGCTGCAGCAATCCGCTCAAAATCGACCTCTTCAGCGAACTCATCGCCGTAGAACATGGCCCAACCCATATTCGGCACGTCCGGGTTCAAAGCTGACTTGAATGAGCCGATCTGAAAACTATTATTTTTCTCATGAGGGCCGAGTTCGGGTTCACTGAAAAGGTGCAGCATTCCAAGTTGAGGAGGAAAAATTTCACACCATGTTTTGAAGAGTGAATACCAATCGACTCTCTCGCTACTGGCCGAGCGATAGCTGATTGCGCCTGGAACCACCTGCCCCCGGGCGTTGCGCGCAGTATGAACAACGCTCCCAGAGCCTTTAACCTTTTTTTTTCTCCGCCAGGCAAAGTCTTGGTAGAAGTCCGACAATGCGCCATTAATCCGTATGGCCGCCTTGGACGCCCAGCACGCCTCACTCGCGGCCATGCCCATGAAAGACTCCACGAACTTATCCGCGTTGTGCGACACCTGCTCTGGAACCAGTACGCCCCCATCCCGGCTTAACGACGCAATGAACGCCTCTCCAACGCCCCATCCAATAGTTTCAGACTTCGTCCTGATTGCGATCTGCACGTAAGGCTTCATATGTCTTCAAAATCTCGTCAATTCACGCGTGACAGGATTGTATCTATAAACCTCCCCCCCCGTGCTCTCCACCTGGCGCATCACCTCCCTCGAAATACCATTTGTTCTGGAGCTGACCACAATATTCAAGGGTTGGCTGGTATCGAGTGCGACCTTGACCTGCGCACGCAACTGGTTGGACATTGAAAGATTGAGTACATTCTTGATCTCCAACATCCCCCCTACGTTCTTCCCCCACATATCAGGAATCGTTGTTACTTTTGCGCCGTTAGCCAGCTCGACAGTTACCAGGCTGGTATTTTTCACCCCGCCCATATCATCAAAGGCACTGATGACTTGCCGTTCAAACTCAATGCCATTTTGGCGATTGAGGGTAATCTGGGGCAATTTGCATGGCCCAGTGTTGTGGACCCAGGTCTTCAGCTTGCCAACATAGAACGTATGCCCGATATCAACTGTCAGGTTGAACGTTTTACCCACCGGCTGGAACAGCTCCAGGGACTGGACCCGAGTCGAGACGTTTTCGCTGGCGCCGTCTCCCAGCGACTGCAGCAAGTCGCCAGGCTTGAGATTGATGGCTGGGACAAAATCGTGTTGGGCTGGAACGTAGAATGGGTGCGACGGGGTCACCAACAGCGTTTCTCCCTCCGCCGCACCGTCTTTACGAATACTCTCCAGCTTCAGGCGATAGATCGGTTGATCCGTGCGCACATGGGTTGCCAGGATGGCCGCGGCAAACGGTTCACCGCCGTGTTCAGGTTTACTCCAGACGATTTCGCCGACCTTGAGCGTATCGATGGCGCGATCCCCTGATGGGGTCGCAACCATCGTGCCTGCGGCGAAACAGCAAGGACCGCGCAGCTCGCTCGCCACAACGCCCTTGAGCTCGTTGCTTGCAACGCCGGTCACACCACCAGGAAACTTGACGCTCGCGGCCCCCAGGGCTCCGACGACGATGTTCCCGAGACCGTTCCAGGTATCGCCATCGATGACCTGTTTACCCCCGTAACCCGCCTGCAATACTCCATTGGCAGCTGCGGCGATACGAATAGCCGAACCCAACGGACCTGACAGTGCGTAAATCGCCGGCGTCCCGATGTTTGCCAGGCCCTGCTGTTCGTTGCTGATGCGCAAATAACCTTGCGCATCCCTGTACACCATCTCGTTGGCCGTTTGTTCTCGGCTCCAGAACGGATTCAGTACAGAGACACCGTCCACTGCACGCAACGCATCGGCATAGGCGATTTTCGCCTCGGTCGTGCCCGCAAACGGATAATCACGGATAGGAACCGGTCCATTCTCTATCAGCATCTTGACGCTGGACGCGGCAACTTCAGGGCCATACTTGAGCTGCGTCTCGTAGGCATAGACTTGAAGATAGGCCTTCAGCTCACTTGTTTCCGCAGCGGATAGGGAGGTGGGGTCGTTATGGAACTTGGCCAGCAAATCATCGCTACGATGATCAGCGCCCTCAAGCGTGGACAACTTCCTGGCGGCGTCGAGGCTTCCAGTTTCCTCATACTCGTTACGCGCTCGATCACGCACGGCTTGCGAATGATTTCCCAGGAAATTGTACTGGGTGGCATTCGCTGCCACCGAGGACGCAATGGCGGAATCACCACCGGATGCTACCGCCCCCAGCACACCGGCAATCTGCGAGAGCGCCATCAGGTTCGCTTCGGCCCGGATATATTCAGGGGAGCCCTTTACCAGGTTTTCCGGCAGGAGCTGGTCGCCCAACAGCCCGACTAAAAGCTCGTTGGCGCCACCGGCAATGGCACCCGTGCGGAAATCACCGCCCATGGCCTTGGACAGCAGGCCACCAAGACCCGCGTGCAACAGGATCTTTTCCAATCCACCTTCGGGCAGTCCCTGATCACCGATTTTCCCGGCCCCGATTGCCCCACCAATACTGGCGGCAGTACCCATCGCCGAGCTGGCCAGGTTGTCCTGGAAGCTACCGCCATACACCGCGGTCTTGATCACCGCATCCGCGGTCACCTTCAAGGCAACAGTCTGTGCACTTTGAAGATCGAAACCCATGCTGCCGGGGCTGTAGTTGAGCCCTTGCGCCACACCCGCCGTCGCGATCGAAACGCCATAACCCTTAAGGCTGTCCTTGGACGTGACATCCTTTAAAATCGCACCGAGGTTGCCCCGGTTATCGATGGTGCTGACGGTCGCCTTGGTCGCAACGCTGACGGCGCCCGCCTGGGCCATGGTGCTCCAGCCGGCCATCATCGGCCCCATCACCGCAGCCAGCGCAATCGCGATGATCAACTGCGATGCAGGCCCCAGTCCCGAGGTGTTGTACTTGAAGGATTCGTGAATCTCCTTCACTTGCCGCCAATCCACGTCACCGCGCTTCTCGGCTTCCTGGAGCCATGCCAACTTCGGATCAGCCTTGACCATCGCGTCGATGGTCTGACTGACCGTCTGCTGATTGACCTCCCTGACATCGATTTTCAGGCCTTCGACAGCCTTGATGGTGATTGCTCCAGCCGCCGTCAGTTGGCTCTGGCGAAGTGTTTCGTCGGTATGGCCCTTACCTTTGGATGAGTTCCAGAAAGCATTGTTGTTGGTTTTGGTATGGCTCTCATCATGAAGGTCCTTCACCCCCTCGAAAGTAATGCTGCCACCACTGTCCAGCGTGAGATTCTTACCGCTCTCAAGCTTTGCAACCTGGTAACGCTGGTCATCTCCACTCTTTAGCGTCAGGTCTCCCCCGGTCTTGATCTCGCTCCCCACATTTGTCACTTGGGTCACTTCATCGTGGCGGGTCTGCAATTTGCCGAAACTGCCCTTCTTTTTCTTGTCGTAGAGCGAATAGTCACTGTCCTGTGCTGCGAGCAGATCCAGTTGCCCACCCGCTACCAGATACGCCTCATCTCCAGCATTGATCCGGCTGGATACCAGCGTCATGTCCTTACCCGCACTGAACACGACATCACCACCCGCCGTCACGTTACTGGCGATCTGCTTGACGTGATCCTCTTGCGTCTTGAGCTTCTTGGACTTGGAGTAGGAATGGCTTTCGTCAGCTGCAGAACTCAAGGTCAGGTTCTCGGCGGCCTTCACGCTAATATCCCGCATGGCGTCGATATCGCTGCCAATCACCGAGATATCACGACCGGCGCTTACCGATACGTCACGGCCGACCATCAGGTCGGAGCCATATTGGCTAACGCTGCTGCTTTGTCCCCGGCCGGCTTCGCTACGGTGTTGCTCGGCAGAGACAATGTTGACGTCACGACCGGCAGTCAGGGTCGTATCACGGCCGCTGTACATCACGCTGCCGGCGCTGGTGATATCACGCCCGGCGCTGATGCTTAGGTCGTTTGCTGCCTCGATGCGTGCAGCGCTGTCGACATAGTCCTGGGTCTGGGTATATCCCTTGATGCTGTAACCCGTGGTCGAGGCAGTGCGCTCACTGACCACATCACCGCCGATCGCGACCATGCTGACATCGCGACCGGAGATGATCCCCCCGGCCTTGTTGACGATATTGTTGCTGGCCAGCAGATCCAGACGATTGCCGGCCTCGATAAGGCCGCTGTTGACGATATTGTTACCCGCCATCGCGCTCAGATTGTTCGTTGCACGCAATGTCCCGGCATTCTGCAGATCCTGACCGGCAATCAGCGTCACATCCGCGCCCTGGATCAGCGCCCCGTTTGGCGCCAGGCGATTGGTCGCCTGGGCCAGGTAGAGCACCGGCACCAGGACTTTCTCACCATTCACTTCATGCTCTTCGAGCCAGACGATATCGTGGGTCAGCGCCGCGACCTGCTGGGAGGTCAGGCTGACCCCAACCGACAGGTCGAGCTGCTGCTTGCTCTTGATGGCGTTGTCCATCAGGTACTTGTAAAGCGCTTCGTCGGAGGTCTGGCCGTCGATGAAACGCTGACCGGTACGCTCGACCACCGCCTGCTGGATCAGCTTCTGCTCATAGAAACCGTCGCCCAGGCGTTTGGCGCTTTGATCGGGGTTGTAACCGAGGTTCGCCAGCAGGTAGTCCGAACTCATGAACTGCTTGAGGTCGGTCAGTACCGGGTTGGTTTCGATCAGGTACTTCTGCGGGTTGGACCTGCCCGAGGTGTCCGGCAGGCCCTGCACGCGATTGATGACCTGGCTGCCCACCGTGGAAACCACGCCCGCCTGCCCCGGCAACTGGACACTGCCGGAATCGCCCGGCGCACTGACACTGATCACGCTGCCGGACACCCCAGCGCCCGTGGCCTGCCGGGTAGTTTGTTCGAGTTGAAAAGTGCTCGCGGCGATCCGCGCCGCATCGCTGAACTGCAGGTTGCGCGCCTGGACGTCATCCGCGCCCTGTTGGCGCTGGGCACTGCTGACTGTCGCGCTGCCCATGCTCCAGCTCTGTGGCCCGGCACTGGTTTGGCTTGCCTGGGCCGCAGAACCGCCCTGGCCGCTCAGGCGGAACAGACCGTTTTGTCCGTCCGGCAGGCTGAAACCCCGCGACGCCACGGGGTCCACCCGCTGCTGGGACAGGTTCGGCGGCAGTTGTGGGTTCAGGTAGACGACCGTCGGCTTGGCCGCGCTGCCGACCTGGGTACCGGTCCCGGTCTTCGTCGTCCCGGAGAACTGGGTATTGGCGTGCAGATTGCTGTTGTCGATGGTGTTCTTGGCGTTGATCTGTATCGCCTGCCCGGCCTGGACCACCGAAGCGACACTGCCACCCCCGGCGGTAAACACTTTGTTATCGCTGCTCAGGGTGCCGGCCAGGATGCCGGCGGGAATGGCCACATCCGGTCCCTGACCGAATTTGGTGTTCACGGTTGTGGTTTTTTGTTTGCCGTAATCGTTGAGCTCGGTGTGAGTCCCGCCTTTGTCGGGCTCATGCACGGTCTTGGTGTATCGGTAGACGTACTGGGAATATCTTCGCGCGTAGGCGTCCAGCGCTTCGTTCGCGTAAGTTTTGTTAGTGAAGATATTGCGCACGCCGGTATAGACCCGGTTACGGGCGAAGTTGCCGGCCTCCAACCCCAGGTTCTCGAAGGTATCCACGTTCAAGCGAATATTCTTGCCAGCAGAAATCGTCGAGGCGGTGTTGGAAAAGCGGCCGACATCGCCATCAATGTTTCCGGCCACCGCCAGGCTCGCTCGCGTGCCGCTGATGGTCGACTCCGAGGTGTAGTTTTCGGCGATATAGAACGTGCTGCCGTTAAACGTGATATCGCCCGACACCAGCCGCTCTTTGCCGATAACCCCTTCGGTCTTGTTGTTGAAGCTGTTCGCCGACAGCGAGAAATCCCCGTCGACATTGATCGAGGACGCCAGGTTGGTCGCGCTGTTGGCGCGACCGCCATTGAGTCCCGAGATGTTCAGGTTGCCGATGCTGTAGACATCCCCGTTGTCGTTGGTGAAGTCATTGACCAGCAAGCCCATGTTTCGGCCGCTGAAGATCAGGCCGTGATCGTTCACCAGGGTGGGCGTCTTCAGCGTCAGGTCCTGGGTCGCCCCCAGCGTGCCGGTGTTGCCGATACTATTGGCGGTGACCGTCATGGAACCGCCGGACGTCAGGCGCCCGGCGTTGCTCAGGCCACCGGCATTGATCGTGGTATCCCCGCCACCGGCAATGCTCGTGGCAGTGCCCAGGGTTACCTGGGCCGCGCTCAAGCCCAGGGTGCCGACGCTGCTGTAGCGCCCGTTACCACCATAGGTGCCGGCCAGGGTCAGGTTGGCCGTGCCGTCACTGGCGATCAGCCCATCGTTGTTCCAATTGCCACCGTTGCCGGTCAGGCTGTCCGAGGCCAGCAGTTGTCCGCCCGCCGTCTGGTTGAGGGTGTTGACGTTCACCGTCAGGCGCCCGGCCTGGATCACGCTGCTGTTGGTCCAGTTGTCCGCCGTCAAGGTCAGGCCGCCACGGGTTAACAGGCTGCCGCCGGCGTTGGTGATATTGGCGGTGCTGATATCAAAGGTGCCGTTACCCACATGCAGCAGACTGCCGCCCATATTCTGGAAGCTGCTGGCATTGAGGGTCAGGTCGCTGTTGGCGGTTTCCAGCTTGCCGTTGCGGTTATCGAACAGGCCGCCGATCTGGAAGTCGGTCTTGCCGCCGGAGCCCAGTGCACGGATCTGGCCGGTCTGGTTATCGAGGCTGGCCGCACGCACGCTCAAACTGCTGTCGCTTTCAATAACGCCCAGGCGGTTGTTCAGCGCGCCGTTGAGGCTGAGGTCGATGCGCTGGCCTGCGATCTGTCCGTCGTTGTCGCCGCTGTTGTCGAAGTTGTTGCCGCTGACCTGTACCAGGCCCTGGGCGTACAGGCCGCCGTTGCGGTTGTCGAAGTCGGCGGTGGTGATCAGGGCATCGCCGCTTTGCGCCGCGATCCGCCCACCGTAGTTGTCGATCCCGCCAAGGGCCCTGAGGTTGAGGCGCTGGGCCTGGATGATGCCGCCCTGGCGATTGTTGGCCAGGTCATAGCCGTTTTTCAGCACGCCGACGACATGGGCTTCGAAAGCGCCCTTGAGGCTGGCCAGGGTGCCGCCACGGTTGTCGAGGCTGGCCGCGCTGACACTGAGGTCGCCATTCTGGCTAATCAGCTTACCGCTCTGGTTGTCGATATCGCCGCTGACCATCAGGTTGAGTGCACCTTGCCCTTGCACGGAGCCGTTGCCGTTGGCGAGGCTCGCAGCGTCGACACGGACGCCAGCGTTCTGGCTGTAGATCAGGCCGTCACTGTTGTTCAGCACGGCACCGCTGCTGCTGATCACCAGGTTGTCATTGGCCGCGACGGTACCGCGATTGCGGTTATCCAGGCTGCCGGTGAGCAGGCTCAGCCCCCCTTGGCTGACGAGTTGGCCGCCCTGGTTGTCGATCTGGCTGCTGCGGCTGATCACCAGTGGTCCGCCGCTGGCGAGCTGGCCGTTGCTGTTGGTCAAGGCGCCGAGCAGGTCGAGGCTGACTGCGGCCTTGCCGCTCAGGGTACCGTTACGGTTGTCCAGGGTACTGCCGGTGAAATCCAGGGCCTGTTGTGCGCTGATGCTGCCGCTGTTGTTCAGGCTCATAGCTTGCAGTGTCAGGGTGGCGGCGCTGTCGATGGAGCCGCCCTGGGCGTTGTTCAACAAACCGCTGACGGTCAGGCGCTGGGCCGCGCCACTGGAAAGAATGCCGGCGCTGTTGTCGAGGCTGGCCGCGTTGACGGTCAGGGCTTGCTGGCTGACCAGCGCACCGGCATTACTGTTGAGCAATGCACCGCTGACGTTGACATCAAGATTGCCGCTGCGACTGGACAGCGTGCCGCTGTTGCGGTTGTCCAGGCTCGCGCCGTTGACGGCCAGCCCCTGCCAGCCGGAAATCAGGCCGCCCTGGTTGACCAGGCTGTCGCCGGCCACGCCCAACTGGTTGCTGCTGATCAGCTTGCCGCCGCTATTGTCCAGGGTCCGTGCGGTGAGGTTGAAGCTCTGGCTGCTGGACAGCTCGCCGCCCTGGTTGTTCAGGTCACGCAGATGATTGAGGGTTAGGGGGCCCTTGGCCTTGAGCAGGCCGTTGCGGTTGTCGAGATCACCCCCCGCCAGGTCGAGGCGGATGGCTTGGTCGCCGAGCAGGCGGCCGCCGTTCTGGGCCAGGGCGCCGAGGCTCAGGTCGATATCGCCCTTGGCCGAGACTTCGCCGCCATTGCCGGAGTCCAGGCGGCTGGCGTTGATCGTCAGGCCGGCCTGGCTGTTGATCAGGCCCTTGGCGCTGTTGTTCAGGGCCATGGCGTTGAGGGTCACGGCGCTGGCACCCAGCAGGGTACCGCCCCTGTTGTCGAGGTCGGCGCTGCTGACGCTCAGGGCTTGGGCGGCGTTTATCAGGCCCTGGTCGCGGTTGCTCAGTTGACCGCTGGTGGTCAGGTCGAGGGCGCCCCGGCTGGTCACGGTACCGCCGCTGTTGTCGAGGCTGGCGCTGCGTATATCGAGCGCGGCGGCCGCGATCTGGCCCTTGAGGTTGCTCAGTGCCTGGTTGATCCGCAGAGTCACGGCCTGGTTGCTCAGCAGTTTGCCGCTGCTGTTGTCCAGGCTGTCGGCGGCCAGCACGAAGGCCTGGGCACTGGAGATTTCACCGCCCTGGTTGTTCACGCCCTTGAGGTTGTTGAGCCGCAATGACGGCGCGTTGATCAGGCCGCTCTGGTTGTTCAGTTGGCCGTTGTTCAGGTCCAGGGTCAGTGCCGTGTTGCTGAAGAGCTTGCCGTCCTGCTGGTCCAGGCCGGTGACGCTGGCGACCAGGGCCTTGTCGCTGCCGATGCGGCCGCTCTGGTTGCTGACCTGCCCTGCCGTCAGGGCGAGGCTGTCGCTGCTGCTCAGGCTGCCGGTGCGATTGTCGTAGGCGCCGGTAGTGACAGTCACCGCACCTTTGCCGCTGATCACTCCCAGCCGGGTGTTGTCGAGACTGGCACTGTTCAGGTTGATGCTGCTGTCGCTGACCAGGCGTCCACCCTGGTTGGCCAGTGTGCCGTTGGCCTTGACGTTGAGCGCGCCGCCACTCGACAGACTACCTGCCGTGTTGGTCAGCCCGACGCTGCTGACGTCCAGCCGGCCTTCGCTGCTGATCAGGCCAGCGCTGTTGTCGAGGTCAGCGCCGAGGGTGAGTCGTGCGTCCTGGTCGCTGAATAGTTGGCCGCCGGTGTTGTCGAGGGCCTGGCCGTCCAGCGTGACGCCGATCTTGCCCTTGAGCAGTCCCAGGTTGCGGTTGAGCACTTCGGCCATTTCGAGGGTCAGCGTGGTATCGGCAAGGAGCTTGCCGCTGTCGCTGTTGTTCAGGCGCTTGCCGGTCAGGCGAATATCGGCACTGCTGGAGAGTTCACCGCCGCGGTTGTCGATAACGTCGACATCGAGTGTCAGCGCTTTTGTCGCCCCTACCAGGCCGTTCAGCCGGTTATCCACGGAGGCGCCGCTCAGGGCTAGCGCGCTGCTGGCGATCAGCTTGCCGTTGCGGTTATCCAGAGCAGCAATGTTCGCTGTGACATCGGCTTTTCCGGAAACGGCACCGTTGCTGTTATCCAGGCTGTTGGCCGTCAACAGGATAGCGCCGTCGCCCACCAGGGTGCCGCCCTGGTTGATGAACGCCCCGCTTACGCCGAGGTCGACCGCACCGCGGCTGCTGATCAGGCCCTGGCTGTTGTCCAGGCTGGCGCTACGACTGTCGAGAGAAGCCGCGGCCACCAGGCCCTTGATGTTGCCCAGCGCCTGATCGATACGCAGGGTCAGGCCCTGGTTGCTCAGCAGCTTGCCGTTGCTGTTGTCGAGGCTTTTCGCGGCCAGGGCAAAGGCTTGGGCACTGGAGATTTCACCGCCCTGGTTGACGACCACGTCGAGGTTCTTCAGCACCAGCAGCGGGCCGTTGATCAGGCCGCCACTGTTGTCCAGGCGGCCGTTGTGCAGGTCCAGGTTCAGTTGGGTCTTGCTGAACAGTTCGCCGCCCTGTTGGTCGAGGCCGTTGACGTTGGCCGTCAGATCCTTGGCACTGGCAATACGCCCGGAAGCGCCGTTGTTGACCTGGGTGGCCGTCAAGTCAAGGCGGTCGCCACTGGTCAGGCGGCCACCCTGGTGGTTATCCAGGGTGCCGGTGGTGACGCGGGTCGCACCCTCGCCGCTGATCAGGCCTTTCTGGCTGTTGTCGAGACTGCCGCTGGCAAGCACCAGGCCCTGGTCCGTGAGGATCGACCCGCCCTGGTTGAGCACCGCGCCGAGACTGTCGATCGACAGGTCGGCGGCACTGCCGAGCTTGCCGGCCGTGTTGTCCAGGCTGCCGACCGTAAGGCCCAGCGCACCTTCGCTGCTGAGCGAGCCGGTGTTGTTGAGCAGCGCGCCATCGAGGCGGATATCCAGGCCCTGCAGGGCGGAGATGTTGCCGCCACTGTTATCCAGGGTCTTGCCGTTCAGGTTGACGCTGCCCCTGGCGAACAGCCGGCCCTGGTTCTGGTTGATCACTTGCGCCACTGCGACGCCAAGATCAGTCTCGGTCAGCAGCTTGCCGCCATCGCTGTTGTCCAAACGCTGCCCGCTGACACTGACGCTGCTGTGGGTGCTGGACAGCTCGCCGGTACGGTTGTCGATCTGCTCGACATTGATGGTCAGGCCCTGGGTGCTGGCGACCGTGCCGCCATTGCGGTTGTCGAGGCTCTTGCCGGTCAGCAGCAGGGAACCCTGGGCCACCAGCGCCCCGCCCTGCTGGCTGAGGCTGTCGATGCTGGCTTCGAGGTCACCCTGGCTGGCAATACGGCCCTGGGTGTTGGCAACCTCCTTGGCCTTGAGACTGACCGGGCCGACTGCGCTGAGCAGGCCACCGCTATTGTCCAGGCGGGTGCCTTCGAAGCCGACGGCCGCCTTGGCGACAAGGTTGCCCTTGTCGCGGTTGTCCAGTTGATCGACCAGCAGCTTGAGGTCTTTGTCGGCCTGGATCAGGCCGCCACGATTGTCCGCCGACCCTCCGCGTACGGTCAGGTGGTCCTTGCCCGCCAGGCTGCCGCCGCGGTTGTCCAGGCTGCCGGTGGTCAGCTCGATGCTGCCCGTGGCGCGCAGCTTGCCCTGTTCGCGGTTGTCCAGCGCGCCGTGAACGGTGGCACTCAGCGTGCCGTCCGCCGCCAGCACCGTGCCCGCCGCGCGGTTGTCGAGGCTGGCGGCGGCCAAGGTCAAGGCCTTGCCGGAACCCAGGGTCCCAGCATGGTTATCCAAGGCACCGCTGAGGTCGATGCTCAAGCCCAGATCGCCGGTAATCTGCCCGCGGGTATTGTCCAGGCTGACGGCCTTCAAGGTCGCCAGGGTTGAACCCGACAAGGTGCCGTCACGGTTATTGATCGCGCCGCTGGCAGTGAGGCTGAGCCCCCTGTCAGCCGCGATCAAGCCGGACGTATTGTCGAGGCTGGCGACATTCAGGGTGACATCGGCCAGGCTGGAGATTTCCCCACCGCGATTGCCCAATGCACCGACGTTCACCACCAGGTCGCCGTTGCTGGAGATCAGACCGTCCCGGCCGTTCACGGCCTTGTCGGCGGTCAAGGTCAGACGGTCGGTGCTGAGCAACCGCCCCTTGTTCTGGTTGTCGAAGGTGCCGGCGGTGACGGTGGTCTGCCGCTGTCCGCTGAGGGTGCCGCCCTGGTTGTTCAGGGTCTGGGTGGTGGTGATGTCGAGGTCACGGCTGGCAATGATGTTCCTGCCGGCGTTGTTGAGGCTCTGCGCGCTGATACGGATATCGGCGTTGGTGTTGCGGGTGTTATCGGGATTGACTCCGCTTTCGATGATGCCATTGTTGGCCAACTGGCCGCCGCTGGTGAGGGTTATGCGGTCCTTGGCGACAAGGTTGTTCTGGCTGGTCAGGTCGCCTCGGGTTTTCATCTCCAGTGTGGTGCCGGCGTAGGCCGACCCTTGGATGTTGGCGCTGACGGCCTCTATGTTCACTGCACCGTCGGCGGCGACTTGTGCAACGGTCAGGTCGCCGTTGGCGTCGATCTGGATGTCGCCTGCGCTGGCAGCCATCTTGCCATCGAGTTTTACCCCGACACCGGCTTCGCTGCTGACCAGCTTGATCGCCCCGGCGTACATGCCGCCCAGGGCTGAAGAGTCGATCGCCAGTTGCGGGGCTGTTGCTGGGTCGGCCACTCGTGCGGTGGCCTTGAGGGTCTTGGCATCGACGTCGTTGGCACCGGCAATGATCGTCAGGTTCTTGGCTTGAATCTCGGCATTGAGCTTGGCCGAACGGGTGATGATTTCGAACTGGTCGATGTTGTTGGCGTTCAGGCCTGCGCCTTCGATGGACACGCTGCCTTGATCGACTTGGTAGCGACTGATCTGGCCGTTTTCGATGACGGCCTTGCCGGTGGTCAACGTGGCTTGCGGGGTGTTGATAAACCCGCAGCCGTTACAGGTAATCCCATACGGGTTGGCCACGATGACATGCGCCGACTGCCCTGCCACTTCGGTGAAACCGCGCAACTGGCTGGGGCTGCCGCCGTTGACCTCGTTGAGGATCACGCTGGCAGCCGTACCATTGAGGTTCTGGTTACCGAGGATGATCCCGCCCAACTGGGTCGACTGGGTCCGACCGGTCGCGTTGTTGAGGATCACGCCCTGCTGACCGACGTTGTAATCCTGGAATTGGTTATGCGACAGCCCACTGCCATTGGGCGCGGCAATGTTGACGATAGGCACGCCGTTGCCCGCCTGGCCGAGCGTCGTCCCCGGCGCACTGACCACAATCCCGTCCGCCTGGGCCAGCAATGGCTGCCAGAACATGGCGTTGGCCAAGACCAACGCAAGCCCGCGCTTGGGCAAGCCCAAGAAGTTGGAACGGCTTTTCACGGCTGCAGAAGGTTGGCGCGCAAGGAAGGCGAGCTGGCGAACGTCCATGTCATGTCTCGATGCCCGAGGGGCGGTAAAAATTTAAAGAAAGAAATCCAGTCGAAAATAGATCGGCGCTTCACGCTCAGTGATCGGCCCCGGTCGTTCCAAAGAGTGTGCAAAAGTCACCGTGGCCGCGACGTTCTGGCCGCGCGCGAACAGGTCCACGGAGTTGCTGGTCATGCGCCCGTACTGTTCGGCGTTGTAGCGGTCGCGGCGGATCACGCCCTGGTCATAGCCGAGGCTGGTGCCGTACTCGGCGAACACTGGCTGCAACCACGCGAGGGTCACCGGCCTACTCCAGCGCAGGTCGTTGCGCCAGTAGCCGCCGCTGTCGCCGGACAGACTTTGATCCTTGTAACCGCGAATAGAAGACTGCCCGCCCAGGCTCATGCGCTGCGGGCTGAACAGCACGTCTTCGCTGCGTTGGCCGGTCATCAGGCTGCTGAAGCTGAACGACTCGCCCCACAACTTGAACGGGTACAGGTAGCTCAGGGTCGCGGTGTATTTGCGGTAGCGCGCATCGGCCTGGCCAGGGCGTGGGTTGTGATTGGCCTGGGCGTCGAACGCGCCGATGCCGTCCTGCATGCCCAGGTCGATGTTGAGGAACGAGCCGCCAATACGCCGGCCATGGTTGATGCCGAATTGGGCTTCGCTGAGGCGGTTGCTGCTCAGGGCGAGTTTGCTGTCTTCGATGAAGTTGTTGGTGCGCAGGTAGGCCAC